>NZ_JBJDNB010000009.1:0-178942 GCF_044900445.1 Pseudomonas sp. NPDC089407 | reverse complement strand
GACACCGCGTTGCCTGCTTCGCGGGACAAGCCCGCTCCCACAATGGCCATTGTTCTCTGCGAGACAGCGCAGCCCGCAAGGGCTGGGTAATCTCCTACAGGGCACGCGCCGATTTCGAACTCTGTGCAAAAACCTGTAGGAGCGGGTTTACCCGCGAAGAGGCCATCACAGGAGAAACACACATAAAAACGCCACCCAAACAGGTGGCGTTTCTGTTTCTACCAGCCGACGATCAATAGTCGTCCTTGTCGAACCGCCGCGCCTCACGCTGCAGCTGGTACACAAAGCTCTCGATCTTGCGCTGTGCCTGCCCGCTGAGATTGTGGAAGCGCACCCCGGCAAAGGTGGTGTTGATGCGCTCTTCATAGTGCAGGTGGCGCAGCTCGACCATGGTATCGACCAGGCCCAGCGGGTTGCCTGCCTTGAAGCGCTCATACACCTGGCCCAATTGCAGGCGGTCTTCGACATTGCCCTCGAAGCGCAGTTTGCAGCCGGTGGCGGAGATATCCAGCAGCTTGCCACGCAGGGCGCCGTTGCCCTTGAGGTGGGTGCCGTCGAGGATGATGTCGACCAGTTGCGACAGCTTCAGCGCAGCGCGGAAGGCGTTGCGGCGCTGGTGGTAGGTCAGCTCCAGCGGCAGGGCGCCGCTGTAGCAGCGGTGGCCGTTGACTTCGCTGATCTTCAGTTCGTGGTCGCATTCCCAGGCGATGCGCACACCATCGTGGAAGCCTTCGACGCGGAAGTGCTCGCCGTTCTCGATGAACTTCTCGCCGTCACGGGGGATCATCTCGTCCAGGGCCAGGGTGTTGCTTTCACGGTCCACGTGCACCACGTAGCTCTGGAAGCGCTGGCTGCGGTCATTGAAGGTGATGATCAGGGGGTCGTGGCTTTCCTGCAGCTGCCGCAAGTTGGCCGCAATCTCCAAGGGGGTGCTCAGCACCTTTGGCGGTTGCGGGGCATCGGATTCATTGAACACGGCTTATCGTTCTCCAGGCAAAAGCAACACACGCAATTAACGGCATTTTGCCAGTATGTTCCGTGCCTTGACAGAAAAATCAGACTTGGCTGAGGGCCCTTGGTTTGGCCAGCAGTGAGGTGCCGCCACGGCTGTCGTACAGTGACGGCGCATCGCCGCCCTGCAGGATGCGAATCTGGTTGTTGGTGGCATGTTGTTGCACCTGGATGATCCGGCCATTGGTCTGGTTGACCTGCTGGCAGTCGTCCATCAGTTGCGACAGCATGTCGAGCCGCTGCAGTAGCGTGTCGCCATGTGACGATTGCGCGGCCACGGCCTGTACACCACTGCGGTCGGCACTGAGGCCGAGGCTGGCGAGCAACTGGCTGCGGCGCTGGCCATGCTGCTCGAGCAAGATGATCAGCGACTGCTTGCGCGCCAGGATCTGTTCCAGCAGCGGCATGTCGCGGCCATGCAGGGCGATCGCTTCCTGGTGCAGAAGGTCGCGCAGTTCCTGCATCGGGGCAATGTCATCTTCGATCAGTTGCAGCAAGGTGGTGTCGTGCATGGCTAACTCTTGGCTTTTCTAGCGTCCGTGAAGTCAGCGCGCCGTACGGTCAGCGCTGGGCTTCGAAATCGAGCAGTTTGCTGGCGACCCGGCCGGCATCGACCTGATAGCTGCCGTCGGCGATGGCCTGTTTCAACTGGGCCACGCGGGCGCTGTTGACTACAGGCTCGTCGCGCAGCTTGTCGCTGATTTTTTGCAACTGCTGGGCCTCTTGGCTGAGGTGTACCGCTTCTCCGCTGGCGCCGGTGTCTTTCACCGCTTCCTGGCTGGCTGCCGGTTTTTCGGCGCTGCCGGACGCGGTGTTGCCGCGCACGCCGCCCGTGACGGACGGAGAGTTATTCAAACGACTGAAGTCGATGACCATGATCAGAAACCTCTGGGTATTTGGACGCTTGCCTTGTTTTCGGCCAACCCGATAGAAACTTTAGGCACAAATGCACAGCCGCCTGTCAGCAAGCTCGCGAACCCGTGTTCTGACACAGTTTAGAAAAAGCAGTTCCTCCCTGCCAGCGCAATCTGGCAGCGGGTTACATACTGACCTCGACCTGGCCCGGGCCGGTGACCCTGGCCTTGACCACCCGTTTCGAGTTGAGGTTGCGTACCCGTATCTGTTCGCTCAGGCCGCCCTTGCTCAGGGCCTCGCCGGGCATGCGCACACTCAGGCTGCCGCTGCGTGCGACGATCACCACCTGGTCGCCCTTGCGTACTACTTCGGCCTGTTCCAGGTGCTGCGGGGTGAGCACTTGGTCGATCACCGTCGGGCGCAGCATCTTCATGCCCACGGCCTGGTCCATTTCGGTCAGAAAACCCTGGCCCAGGGTGCCGACATCCCGTTCACGCAGGGCCACGTCGCCTTCACCCACGGTGTTGTCACGCTTGAGCGGGCGGGTCACCACCACCACGTCGCGGAACAGCCGCACGGTGGCCGGCACGAACACGGTCCACGGCGCCGCACCATTGCAGCGGACTCTCACCGTTACCCGGCCCAGCGGCTGGGAGGGGCTTTCCAGCGAGGCGTCCAGCTGCTGGCTGCACAACGGCATGCGCAGGCGTGGGTCCAGCGAGTTGACCTGGATTTCATAACGGCCGGCGGTCTGGGTGGTGGCCAGGTAATCTTCGACGGTAAATTCAAGAAACCCTTGGGTGACGCCGATAAGTTGTTCAGGCAAGGTAAACGCGTCCGCTACCGTGCGAGCGCCGGGCGCCAGCAGGCACAGTGCGGCCAGCGAGCCAGTCAGCAGGCGCGTCAATCGTCGGGAAAATGTCGTTTTCGTGTGCATGACCCTCAAAAAAGCAAAGCCCGTGCCGACTCGCTACCTGAGTTGCAACGAAAGGCTGAAATGAAAAGGAGTCTGGCATGGCGGGTGTTATGGATTCGGTCAACCAGCGCACGCAGCTGGTGGGGCAGAATCGCCTGGAGTTGCTGCTGTTCCGCCTCAATGGCGAACAGCTTTACGGCATCAACGTATTCAAGGTCAGGGAAGTGCTGCAATGCCCGGCGCTGACCCTGTTGCCCAAGGCGCACCCGGTGGTGCGTGGGGTGGCCAACATTCGCGGGGCGACCATCCCGATCCTCGACTTGTCGATGGCTACCGGGTTACGACCGCTGCAGGAAGAAACGCGTAAAAGCTTCGTGATCATCACCGAGTACAACACCAAGACCCAGGGCTTCCTGGTGCACTCGGTGGAGCGCATCGTCAACATGAACTGGGAAGAGATCCATCCACCACCCAAGGGCACTGGCCGTGACCATTACCTGACGGCGGTCACCCGGGTGGATAACCGCATGGTCGAGATCATCGACGTGGAGAAAGTGCTGGCCGAAGTGTCGCCGTCGTCCGAGTCGGTGTCGGCCGGGGTGATCGATGCCGAGGTGCAGGACAAGGCCGTGCTGATGCGGGTGCTGACCGTCGACGATTCGTCGGTGGCGCGCAAGCAGGTCAGCCGCTGCCTGCAGACCGTGGGCGTGGAGGTGGTGGCGCTTAACGACGGCCGTCAGGCCCTGAACTACCTGCGTCAGCTGGTGGATGAGGGCAAAAAGCCGGAAGAAGAGTTTTTGATGATGATCTCGGACATTGAAATGCCGGAAATGGACGGCTATACGCTAACGGCGGAGATCCGCAGCGACCCGCGCATGCAAAAACTGCACATCTGCCTGCATACTTCGCTTTCCGGGGTGTTCAACCAGGCAATGGTCAAGAAGGTCGGCGCCGATGACTTCCTGGCCAAGTTCAAACCGGACGACCTGGCCCAGCGGGTGGTCGACCGGATCAAGGCAGCGCATTGAAGCAGCCGGGGGCAAGCCCCCCGGTATCAGTTATTGAAAAGAGGCGGCAGTAGTGTCTACGGGTAATTTGGATTTCGAACAGTTCCGGGTCTTCCTGGAAAAAGCCTGTGGCATCTTGCTGGGCGAGAACAAGCAGTACCTGGTTTCCAGCCGTCTCAACAAGCTGATGGAACAACAGGGCATCAAGAGCCTGGGCGAGCTGGTGCAGCGCATCCAGGCCCAGCCGCGCGGCGGTTTGCGCGAGCAGGTGGTCGATGCCATGACCACCAACGAGACCCTGTGGTTTCGCGACACCTACCCGTTCGAAGTGCTGAAGAACAAGGTCATCCCCGAGTTCATCCGCAACAACCCTGGCCAGCGCCTGCGCATGTGGTCGGCGGCCTGTTCGTCGGGGCAGGAGCCTTACTCCATCTCGATGGCCATCGACGAGTTCGAGCGCAGCAACCTCGGGCAGCTGAAAATGGGCGCGCAGATCGTTGCCACCGACCTGTCCGGCACCATGCTGAACAACTGCAAGACCGGTGAGTATGACAGCCTGGCGATTGCCCGCGGGTTATCGCAGGAGCGCCTGCAGCGCTACTTCGACCCCAAGGGGCCGGGGCGCTGGGCGGTCAAGCCGGCGATTCGCAGCCGCGTCGAGTTTCGCTCGTTCAACCTGCTCGACAGCTACGCCAGCCTGGGCAAGTTCGACATCGTGTTCTGCCGCAACGTGCTGATCTACTTCTCGGCGCAGGTAAAGCGGGACATCCTGCTGCGCATTCACAGCACGCTGAAGCCGGGGGGCTACTTATTCCTTGGCGCCTCGGAGGCGCTGAACGGGTTGCCGGACCATTACCAGATGGTGCAGTGCAGCCCGGGGATCATCTACCAGGCCAAATAGGGTTTGGCTCAAGGGTTGTGTGGCCTGTGAAATCGAGCGCCGCCCGCGCGGCGCTTCGCGGCACAAGGCCGCTCCCGCATCTGTTTCGGGCCAGTTACTCCTGTCACCTGCGCACTCGCACCCTGGGCGCATGGCTGGAAACTGCAGAAAAGCATAGACGATACCTTCAATGTCGAAGGGAACAAACAAGGCGGACAGCGGTGACTTCACAGGAGTGACTGGCCCGAAACAGATGTGGGAGCGGGCTTGCCCCGCGAAGCGCCGCGCGGGCGGCGCTCGATCTCCCAGGCGCAACATCTCTATCGCCAAACCGCCAAACCCTGACGTCAATTTTTTGTTTTGCCGCTTTTGCCACCCGACAATTGCCGCTTTCGCCGCCCAAGGCGGAAGGCCTTTGCCGCTTTTCTGGCATCACCCTGACAGCACTGCACCCCGCAGCCCCGCAATTTCGGGCTTTTCTAGGGTTGGCACAGCCCTTGCTATACCTTGCTCAACGAAATTCCGGTCAACCTCTGAAGGTTTCCCCGACATGAGCATCAGCTTCGACAAGGCGCTTGGTATCCACGAAAAGGCCCTGGGCTTCCGCGCCCAGCGCGCCGAAGTGCTGGCCAACAACATCGCCAACGCCGACACGCCCAACTACAAGGCGCGTGACATGGACTTTTCTTCGGTGCTGGCCGCCGAAGCCAGCAAGCAGCAAAGCGGCCGCTTCGCCATGGACCGTACCAACAGCCGGCACATCGAAGCCGAAGGCCTGGCCGTCGCCGCTGATGACACGCTGAAGTACCGCACGCCGCTGCAGCCTTCGATCGACCAGAACACCGTTGACGCGCAGATCGAGCAATCGAACTACACCGAAAACGCCATTGGCTTCCAGGCCAGCTTCACGTTGCTCAACAGTAAATTCAAAGGGCTGGTTTCCGCCCTGCGGGGAGAATGACCATGTCCCTTTCCAACGTATTCAATATTGCCGGTAGCGGGATGAGCGCACAGAACACGCGCTTGAACACCGTTGCGTCCAACATCGCCAACGCCGATACCGTGTCTTCGAGCATCGATCAGACCTACCGCGCCCGCCACCCGGTGTTCGCCACCGCCTTCCAGAATGCGCAGGCCGGCAGCAGCCAGTCGCTGTTCGAGGACCAGGGCGAAGCAGGGCAAGGCGTGCAGGTAAATGGCATCGTCGAAGATCAGAGCACGCTCGAAGCGCGCTATGAGCCCAGTAACCCTGCGGCCAATAAAGACGGCTACGTGTATTACCCCAATGTGAACGTGGTCGAGGAAATGGCTGACATGATTTCCTCTAGCCGTGCATTCCAGACCAACGCGGAAATCATGAATACCGCTAAAAGCATGATGCAGAAAGTGCTGACGCTGGGGCAGTGAAAGGGATAGCTCATGACAACCACGACTGATACCACCAGTGCCTCTTCGATCTACTCGCAGTATGGACTTAAGACCGATAGCACCAGCACCTCCGATACCAGCAGCACCACACTGGGCAAGGACACATTCCTGCAGTTGCTGGTTACTCAGCTGCAGAACCAGAACCCGCTCGACCCTCAGGATAACTCCGAGTTTGTCGCGCAGCTGGCGCAGTTCAGCAGCCTTGAGTCGATGCAAACGCTCAACGATACCGTTGATACGCTGTCGGGCAACTACACCTCGACTCAAGCGTTGCAGGCCTCATCGCTGGTCGGCCGCACAGTGATCGCCGAAGGTGACAGCGCCACGGTCGAGGCTGGTACCGGTCTCAGCGGCCAGGTTGCTCTCACCTCGTCGACATCCGCCATGACCGTCTCGGTATACGACGCAGATGGCAACATCGTGAAGAACATCGACCTCGGCGAGCAAACTGCCGGCACGGTGAACTTCAGTTGGGATGGCACTGATAACGATGGCCTGGCTGTGGATGCGGGTACCTATACCTTCAAGGCTGAGGCCACCGTTGATGGCGAAGCTGTAGAGCAGGTGACTTATCTGCCATCGGTGGTCAGCAGTGTCACCGTCGGCAGCACGGCAGGGTCGTTCACGCTCAATCTGGCGAATGGCGAGAGCGTTGCGCTTTCGGACGTCAAAACCATCGGATCGTAAGCCGCTCATCGGCACAGGAGTCACGCAATGTCATTCAACGTCGGCCTCAGCGGCCTCAATGCCGCAAGCACCAGTCTCAATGTCACCGGCAACAACATCGCCAACGTCGGCACCACCGGCTTCAAGTCGGCGCGGGCCGAGTTCGGTGATATGTATGCCAACTCACTGTTCCTGGGTAGCGGGCGCTACAAGGTTGGCAGTGGCGTCACTACCCAGGCTATTTCGCAGCAGTTCACCCAGGGTAATGTCACCACCACTGGCGCCAGCATGGACCTTGCCATCAATGGCAACGGCTTCTTCATCACCAGCAACAACGGCTCGACCTCCTACACCCGTGCCGGGGCATTCGGCACCGACAGTTCTGGCAATATCGTGGACGCCAGCGGTAATCGCCTGCAAGGGTACGGTGTCAATGCCAATGGCGACCTGGTGTCCGGTGTGCTGACCGATCTCACCGTCAGCACCGCCGCAGTTTCGCCGAAGGCCACCTCGACCCTGACCGAGACCGTGAACCTCAACTCGTCGGATGCGGTTCCGTCCGAAAGCCCGTTCGATGCGTCCAATTCGAAAAGCTACAACTACACCTTCGCGACCGATGTCTACGACAGCCAGGGTAATAAGCACAGCCTGAGCCAGTACTTCGTTAAGACGGATACCAACGCCTGGTCCATGTATGTGACCGTGGATGGTGTCAATCCGGCCGAGCCTTCTTCTACCGTGCCGTACAGTGCAGACCTATCGTTCAACTCTTCGGGCGCCTTGGTCGGTTCCACTAGTGACGACTTCACCGTCGACAACCTGGGCAAGCTCACCCTGATCGACTGGGTTCCGGCCTCTCAGAATGCTGATGGCGAGATGGTTGCCAATGGTGCTTCGCCGGCTTCCGGGGGCATGCTGCTGGATGTCGTGGCAACCACGCAGTACAACACCACATCGGCACAAACCGCCAAGGTGGTGGATGGTTATGCGCCTGGGAGCCTGTCCTCGCTGTCGATCGATGCTGATGGTTATCTGTTCGGTACGTACAGTAACGGCCAGTCCAAGGTAATCGGCCAGGTGGCGCTGGCGACCTTTGCCAACATGCAGGGTTTGACGCCGGCGGGTGGCACCAACTGGAAAGAGTCCTACGCTTCGGGCGTGCCGGTGGTTGGCGCGCCGAACGCGGGTGTGATGGGTGATATCACGGCTGGCGCCCTGGAAGACTCCAACGTGGACCTGACCTCAGAGCTGGTCAACCTGATCAAGGCGCAGAGCAACTACCAAGCCAACGCTAAGACCATCTCCACCGAAAGCACCCTGATGCAAACCATCCTCCAGATGACCTGATGAGCCGCGCTATTGGACTGGCGTTGGCGCTGCTATGCGGGTTGCCTCTGGGGGGGGCGCTGGCGGCGCCAGCGTCCTGGTACAAGTACCAGAGCATCAGTACCGGTAAGTTCATCTGCACACAGGTCGATCCTGGCAAGCCATTCATCCGTTTTGCCGGGCCCTTCCGCAACGCCGCCTGCCGCTGAGCACCAGGCGGCGTTGTTGCAAGCGTCAACACCTTGCCGCCAACCGGCAAGAGGGTGCCGGATTGCCGGCGCCCAGTCTCTGCTACTGACGGAGCTACAGTGCCGAGCGCCCGTACATTCAGGGGTTTGACGGGGTGTGAGGTTTTGGCCCGAGACTTGCTAAAGCTAAACCATTGTAGTGGCGGCAGTGGTCCGTCAAGGGAGACGCTAGTGGACAAGATGCTGTACGTGGCCATGACGGGTGCCAGCCAGAACGCGCTGGCGCAAAAAGCCCATGCCAACAACCTTGCCAACGTTTCGACCATGGGCTTCCAGCGCGATCTGGAACAGGCACGCTCGATGCCGGTGTTCGGTGAGAGCCTGCCGTCACGCGCCTATGCCATGACCGAACGACCGGCCACCGATTTCGATCATGGCCCGCTGGTGGAGACAGGGCGTGAACTGGATGTCGCTGTCGATGGCGATGGCTGGATCGCAGTCCAGGCGCCAGATGGCAGCGAAGCCTACACCCGCACTGGCAGCCTGAATGTCGATGCGCTCGGTGTGTTGCGCACCGGCAGTGGCCTGGCGGTGCTGGGCAACGGTGGCCCGATCGCCATTCCGCCTGAGGAAAAAGTCGAAATTGGCCAGGACGGCACCATCAGCATTCGCTCCCAGGGCGAAAGCCCTGCGGTAATGGCGGAAGTGGACCGGATCAAACTTGTCAAGCCGGACCTTGCCTCGTTGACCAAGGGCACGGATGGCTTGATCCACACGCGCAACGGCCAGCCAGCCGCGGCGGATGCCACGGTGAAGATGGTTTCGGGCTTCCAGGAAGGCAGCAACGTCAATGCCGTTGACGAAATGACCTCCATCATGGCGCTGTCCCGGCAGTTCGAGCTGCAGGTCAAGATGATGACCGCAGCGAAGGAAAACGACGAATCCATGGCGCGCGTCCTGCAGATGTGAGCCAGGCGACTCCGATCAAACACCCTGTTCGACACTGACAGCCGCAGGGCTGTCGCGTAAGGAGAATTCAGATGCTTCCGGCTCTTTGGGTCAGTAAGACCGGCCTGGCCGCTCAGGACATGAACCTGACGACCATTTCCAACAACCTGGCGAACGTCTCCACCACCGGCTTCAAGAAAGACCGTGCGGAGTTCCAGGACCTGCTCTACCAGATCAAGCGCCAGCCGGGTGCGCAGTCCACTCAGGACAGCGAACTGCCAAGCGGCTTGCAGTTGGGCACCGGTGTGCGCATCGTCGGCACGCAAAAGAACTTCACCGCTGGCAGCTTGCAGACCACTGACCAGCCGCTGGACATGGCCATCAACGGTCGCGGTTTTTTCCAGGTCATCCAGCCTGACGGCACCATTTCGTACACCCGTGACGGCACATTCCACCTGGACTCCAACGGCCAGATGGTCACCGCCAATGGCTTGGCGCTGGAGCCTGCTATTGTAGTGCCCGCAGACGCGCAAACCTTTACCGTAGGTACCGACGGTACCGTTTCGATCACCACCGCCGGCAGCGCGGCAGCGCAGGTGATCGGCAACTTGCAGACCGCTGACTTCATCAACCCGGCTGGCTTGCAGGCCATTGGCAACAACCTGTTCCTGGAAACCGCTTCGAGCGGTGCGCCCAACGTCAGCACGCCAGGCCTGAACGGCTTTGGCACGACGCTGCAGAACACCCTGGAAAACTCCAACGTCAGCACGGTCGAGGAACTGGTCAACATGATCACCACCCAGCGTGCCTACGAGATGAACTCCAAGGTGATCTCGACCGCCGACCAGATGCTGTCGTTCGTTACGCAGAACCTCTGATCATTTGAATCATTCAGTACCCTGAAGTAGCTGTAGCACCGTGAGGTCGTTGTCATGAACCGTTTGTCTGTCCTTTTCGCCGTGGCGGGTGCTTGTGTGTTGGCGGGTTGCATGGCGCCGCCGGCCAAGCCCAACGATCCTTACTACGCCCCGGTGCTACCGCGCACGCCACTGCCGGCGGCGGCGAACAATGGCTCGATCTATCAGGCCGGCTTCGACCAGAACCTGTACAGCGACCGCAAGGCGTTTCGTGTCGGTGACATCATCACCATCACCCTGAACGAGAAAATGGCGGCCAGTAAAAGCGCCAATTCCTCGGTGGGCAAGGACAGCAACACCAGCCTGGGCCTGAGCTCGCTGTTTGGTGGGGGCGTATCGACCAACAGCCCGTTTGGCAGCGGCTCGCTCAGCCTTGATGCGTCCTACAGCGGCACCCGTGACACCAAAGGTGATGCCAAGGCGGCGCAGGGCAACAGCCTGACCGGTTCCATTACCGTCACCGTGGCCGACGTGCTGCCCAACGGTATTCTCTCGGTACGCGGGGAAAAATGGATGACCCTCAACACCGGTGAGGAGCTGGTGCGTATCGCGGGCTTGATCAGGGCCGATGACATCGCAACGGACAACACAGTGTCCTCTACTCGTGTGGCTGATGCGCGCATCACGTATTCAGGGACCGGTTCGTTTGCCGATGCCAGCCAGCCGGGTTGGCTCGACCGGTTCTTCCTGAGCCCGTATTGGCCTTTCTGAGTGCGTATCGCCATGCTCAAATACAAACACATGCTGGCCTTTTGCGCGGTGATGCTGTGCACCTTCGGCGCACAGGCCGAGCGCCTGAAGGATATAGCCAGTATTTCCGGCGTGCGTAGCAACCAACTGATCGGCTATGGCCTGGTAGTCGGCCTCAATGGCACGGGTGACCAGACCACCCAGACGCCGTTCACGCTGCAAACCTTCAACAACATGCTGGCGCAGTTCGGCATCAAGGTGCCGAGCGGTTCCGGTACCGTGCAGCTCAAGAACGTTGCGGCTGTGTCGATCCATGCCGACCTGCCGCCGTTCGCCAAGCCGGGGCAGGTGGTGGATATCACGGTGTCCTCCATTGGTAACTCCAAGAGCCTGCGTGGCGGCAGCCTGTTGATGACTCCGCTCAAAGGTATCGACGGCAACGTCTACGCCATCGCGCAAGGTAACTTGGTGGTTGGCGGTTTCGATGCCGAGGGGCGCGACGGCTCCAAGATAACCGTCAACGTGCCGTCTGCTGGCCGTATTCCGGGTGGCGCAACCGTAGAGCGTGCCGTGCCGAGCGGTTTCAACCAGGGCAACAGCCTTACGCTGAACCTGAACAGGCCGGACTTCACCACGGCCAAGCGTATCGTCGACAAGGTCAATGACTTGCTGGGGCCTGGAGTTGCGCAGGCGGTGGATGGCGGCTCTGTGCGTGTCAGTGCGCCTATGGACCCAAGCCAGCGTGTCGACTACCTGTCGATTCTGGAGAACCTGGAAATCGACCCGGGCCAGGCCGTGGCCAAGGTCATCATCAACTCGCGCACCGGCACCATCGTCATTGGCCAGAACGTGAAGGTTTCACCGGCTGCGGTCACGCATGGCAGTTTGACCGTCACCATTACCGAAGACCCGATCGTCAGCCAGCCGGGGGCGTTCTCCAACGGCCAAACCGCCGTGGTGCCGCGTTCGCGCGTGAATGCCGAGCAGGAAGCCAAGCCGATGTTCAAGTTCGGCCCCGGTACCACCCTGGATGAGATCGTCCGGGCAGTGAACCAGGTTGGGGCTGCGCCTGGCGACCTGATGGCCATTCTCGAAGCCCTTAAGCAGGCCGGCGCTTTGCAGGCCGACCTTATTGTGATCTGAGGCCCGGTGACATGGATCAGTACTGGAGCGCTTGCTCATGAAAACCGTGGACACCGGCGCTTACACCGACCTCAACCGGCTCAACGCCTTGAAAGTGGGTGATCGCGACAGCGAAGCCAACCTGCGCAAGGTTGCGCAGGAGTTCGAGTCGTTGTTCGTCAGTGAGATGCTCAAGTCCATGCGTGCTGCCAACAACGTGCTGGCCAAGGACAACCCGCTCAACACCGAGACCACCAAGCAGTACCAGGAAATGTACGACCAGCAGTTGTCGGTTAGTTTGTCTCGGCAGGGTGGGGGTATCGGCCTGCAGGATGTGCTGATGCGCCAATTGTCCAAAGGCACATCGGCGCGGCCTGGCGCCAACCCGTTCAATCGCCCGGCCGATGGCGGTCATGCCCTTGGTGCGGTGCGTGATACGGCCGTGGAAGGGCAGCCCTCGGCTGAGTCGCGCAGCGACGTGGCCATGCTTAACCAGCGACGTCTTGCGCTGCCGGGCAAACTCGCTGACCGTCTGCTGGCCGGGATCGTGCCGGGGGCTGGAGCCAGTGCGCCGGCCAGTAGCCTGCGGCGCGGCGGCGGTGCTGCCACAACCGCAGTGGGGGCCGATGGCGAGTACGGTGACTGGACCCGCTCGCCGGCCTTTGCAGAACTTATGGCCGGCGGTCAGCGCAGTACCGTGCAGGTGCCGCTGGCGCCGGGCAAAAGCGCGTTCGCCAACGCTGACGAGTTTGTCGCCACCTTGCTGCCCATGGCCCAGGAGGCCGCGCAGCGCATTGGCGTCGACCCCAAGATGCTGGTGGCCCAGGCCGCCCTGGAGACCGGCTGGGGCAAGTCGATCTTGCGCCAGGGCAATGGCAGCAGCAGCTACAACCTGTTCAACATCAAGGCCACGGGTATCTGGCAGGGCGACCAGGCGAGGGCGGTCACCAGCGAGTTTCGCGATGGCCAGATGGTCAAGGAGTCAGCGGCATTCCGTGCCTATGGGTCCTTTAGCGAAAGTTTCCATGACCTGGCCAGCTTGTTGCTGAACAATGAGCGCTATCAAGAAGTGGTGAAGTCCGCCGATAACCCGGAACAGTTTGCCAATGAGTTGCAAAAGGCTGGCTATGCCACCGACCCGAACTATGCGCGGAAGATTTCCGCCATCGCCCGGCAGCTAGACAAGTACCAGCAATTTGCAGCCAACGGCAACCAAACGACTCTATAAGGCTTGAAGTATGTCGAATCTGATCTCTATCGGGCTTTCCGGCTTGTCGGTCAGCCAAAGTGCATTGGCGACTACCGGTAACAACATCACCAACGTTGCGACGTCGGGTTATTCGCGCCAGCAAACGGTGAATTCGGCAGGGGCCTTGCAGAGCATTGGCGGCGCCGGTTATGTCGGTAGCGGCACCACGCTGTCGGAAGTGCGCCGCATCTACAGCGAGTTCCTGCAACGCCAAGTCAACTCCAGCACTTCGCTCAGTTCGGAGGCCAGTACCTACGCCTCGCAGGTTTCGTCGCTGGACTCCTTGCTTTCGGATAGCACCACCGGCATCACCAGTGTGCTCTCGTCCTTCTTCAGTGCCTTGCAAACTGCGTCGTCAGCGCCAAGCGACACGGCATCGCGCCAGTTGTTGATGACGTCGGCACAGACCCTGAGCAATCGATTCAATTCGATCGCTTCGCAGATGACGCAGCAGAACAGCAGCAATAACGGCCAGTTGGCCACGTTGACGGGACAGGTGAACTCCATCACCTCGTCGATTGCAAAACTCAACCAGCAGATCGTTGCGCTCTCGGCCAATGGTACGCAGCCGAATAGCTTGTTGGATGCGCGTGATGAGGCCGTCCGCCAGCTGAACGAACTGGTTGGCGTGACCGTGCAAGAGACCAATGGCAGCTATGACGTTTTCCTGGGTACTGGCCAGGCGTTGGTGACGGGCAATACCTCCAATGCCCTATCCGCGCAGGCGAGCGCATCCGACCCCACCCAGTACAGCCTTGTCATTCACTATCAGAACTACAGCACAGACGTGACCTCGGTTGCCAGCGGGGGGGAGATTGGCGGCCTGCTGCGGTACCGCGAGGACGTGCTCAATCCTGCGCTCAACGAACTGGGCCGCATGGCCATTGTGGTCAGTGACACCGTCAACAGCCAGTTGGGCCAGGGGCTGGACCTGAATGGCGACTTTGGCTCGATGCTGTTTTCCAGCACCAACAGCGCTGCCGCAATCAGCCAGCGTAGCCTGGCTTCGGCCGGCAACAGCGCAGGCTCTGGCAACCTGGACGTCACCATCAAGGACTCCAGTGCGCTGACGGCGTACAACTACGAGGTGAAGTTCACCAGCGACACGGACTACACGGTGACGCGCTCGGACGGTACCAAGATGGGGTCGTTCAGCCTTGATGACGACCCGGCGCCGGTTATCGATGGTTTCAGCCTGGCACTCAATGGTGGCGGCTTGGCGAAGGGTGACGGCTTCAAGGTCATTCCCACCAAGACCGGTGCCATCAATATTGCCACGGTCATGACGGACTACAACAAGCTGGCCTTTGCCGGCGCGCTGAGCGGCGTGGCTGGCTCGAGCAACAGCGGCACCGGAACGTTTAGCCTGCCGACCCTGACCAGCGAGCTGGATATCTACGGTGGCACCGAGCTGGCGCAGCAGCAAAGCGGTATCGAAAATGCCAGCCCCGTGAAGCTGGTGTTCGGCAACGCCAACTCCGGCACCCAAGGCTATACCCTCTATAACGCCCAGGGTGTAAGTATTGGCAGCGGCACCATCGTGCCGAACCAAGACAACACCCTCAGTGTCACCGTGCCAATGCTCGATGATGACGGTAACGCCATGACCGATGCCGACGGCAACGTCATGACGTACAGCTTCGAAATGACGGTGAGCGGGTCGCCTGCGGCCAATGATACCTACAGCGTGTCCTTCAACAGTTCCGGTGCCACGGACAACCGCAACGCTCAGAGCGTGCTGGCGCTGCAAACCTCCAACACCGTGGGGGTCAGCGGCACGAACGCCGGCATGAGTATCACCAGTGTCTATGCAACGCTGGTCGAGGGTGTCGGTGCGTTGTCCAGCCAGGCATCGATCGATTCCACGGCAACCGCTGCGGTACTGACTTCTGCCACTGACAGCCGCGATTCGTTATCCGGCGTGAGCCTGGATGAAGAAGCCGCCGGCTTGGTCAAATTCCAGCAGTACTACACCGCCTCGTCGCAGATCATCAAAGCGGCACAGCAAATTTTCCAAACACTGATCAGCAGTCTGTAAGGAGGGCGATCATGCGTATTTCTACTGGCCAGTACTTTGCCAACAGCACGACCAGCTACTCCAAGGCGTTTGCCTCGGTCACCAAGACCCAGGAGCAGATTTCGTCGGGGACGCGTATCCAGACCGCAGCGGACGACCCCGTCGGCGCTGCCAAGCTGCTCAAGCTGCAGCAGCAGAGCGCCAAGCTCGATCAGTACAGTGGCAACATCACCACCATCAACAATGCGTTGAACAACGAAGAGTCGATCCTGAGCAGTGTTACCGACTCGCTTCAGCGCGCGCGTGAGCTGGCGCTGCGTGCAGGCAGTGGTGGGCTGTCCGATGAAGACAGGGCGTCCATCGCTGGCGAGATTGGCCAGATCGAAGAGACGGTCTTCAGCTTGCTCAACAGCAAGGACTCCAACGGCAACTACATCTTTGCCGGCTCCAAGAGCACCACCCATCCCTATGTGCGCAACAGCGACGGCACCTATACCTATCAGGGGGACCAGACGCAGCTGAGCCTGCAGGTGTCCGATACCCTGAGCATTGCCACCAATGACACCGGCTACAGCATCTTCGAGCAGGCGGCCAACGTTTCCCGCACTCAGACGGTACAAGCCACGCCCGCTACAGACAGCGGCTTGCTCACGCTGTCTGCAGGTACTCTGACGTCGGTGCGCAGTTACAACAGCACCTTTACATCG
This sequence comes from Pseudomonas sp. NPDC089407, assembly GCF_044900445.1. Taxonomy (NCBI): domain Bacteria; kingdom Pseudomonadati; phylum Pseudomonadota; class Gammaproteobacteria; order Pseudomonadales; family Pseudomonadaceae; genus Pseudomonas; species Pseudomonas sp. NPDC089407. The sequence goes on along the minus strand of NZ_JBJDNB010000009.1, from coordinate 163,015 downwards.
GGTGAGCCTTACAAGGTCTCGTTCACCAGTAGTACCGAATTCACCGTGACTGATGCATCAGGTAAAGATGTCACCTCCGAAACCAGTACTGGCGGCATCATCGACCCGAACGACGAGGCGGGTACGACGTTCAGCTTCCGTGGCGTGGAGTACGCGGTCAACGTGACGCTGGATGAAGATCAGGCGGCAGATGCCGATAACCTGGTCAGCCAGTACAGCTTCAATTTGTCCAGTGTTCCGGACAGCATCACGTCCACGCGCTTGCCGAGCAACACCTCGACCGCGCAAGTTACCAGTGGCAGCGTTACCGATGCCCAGGCCTACGCGGCGGGTTTCCCTGGCGGTGGGGCGGTAATCAAGTTCACCAGTGCTACGGCCTATGAGGTCTATGCTGCACCGCTCAGCGAGTCTAGCAAGGCCATCGGCAACGGCACGCTAACCGGCTCCTCGGTTACCGTCGCTGGGGTTACGTTGAATGTTGCGGGTACGCCGGCGACTGGCGACCAGTTCACCGTTTCGGCTGATTCGCACGAAAACCAGAACGTTCTCAATACCCTCAACACATTGAAGACTGTGCTGAACGTACCCACGTCCGACGGCGCTACGTCGGTGTCTATCACCAATGCGGTGGCGTCTGCGATCGGCAACCTGGACTCGGCAAGCGATCAGATCGACATCGTCCGTGGCTCGATCGGTGCGCGTGGCAATGCCCTGGAGATTCAGTCGACTGAAAACTCCAGCCTGGGCCTCGTGAACGCCGCAACCCAATCCACTATCGCAGACACCGACATGGCAGAAGCCAGCGTCCAGCTGACGTTGCAGCAAACCATGCTGCAAGCTGCCCAGCTGGCGTTCTCACGCATCTCGCAACTAAGCCTGTTCGACAAGCTCTGACCATCGAGGCCGAACCGGGTCGCTGCCTTTTTAATTTAAAAGCAGCGCTCGATTCGGCTTTTTTGTATCTTAGTGTTCGGATGTGACGTCCCATTTTCAGTTGTGACCCATGGGTCAAAACGCGCATCTCCACTGTATTGTGCAGGCTGGCTCAGGCTGCGGGTGTATTGTGGCTTGTGCCAACCCCGGTTAATGTGGCCAGTTTTTCAGGCACCCCTCGATTCAGGCGAGCGGTGATCATCAGCTATTCAGTATTGGGAAGCCAGAATGATTGGCATTAAAAGCATCGCGAGCTACGTGCCCTCGGCCGGCCTTGATAATTACGCCCAAGGCGCAAAATTCGGCAAGGATGATGCCTTCATCCTGGGCAAGATCGGCTCGGCTTTCCTGCCGCGCAAGGATGATGACCAGGAAACCTCCGACCTGTGTGTCGAGGCCGTCAAAAACCTGTTCGCCAATAACCCGCAGTTGAACCCGGATTCTATCGATGCGCTTATCGTCGTTACCCAGAACGGTGATGAAGAAGGGCTGCCACACACCTCTGCGATTGTGCAAAGCAAGCTTGGCCTGCCGACTACCATTGCGGCGTTCGACATTTCCCTGGGTTGTTCGGGCTATGTCTATGGCCTGTATGCGATGAAGGGCTTCATGGAGGCGGCGGGGCTGAAGAACGGCTTGTTGATTACTGCTGACCCGTATTCGAAGATTGTCGACCCTGAAGACCGCAACACCACCATGCTATTTGGTGATGCCGCCACAGCCACCTGGATGGGTGAAGACCCGTCCTGGGTGCTCGGTAAGTCGAAGTTCGGCACGGATGGCTCCGGGGCGCCGCACCTCAAAGTCTCCGATGGCACCTTCTTCATGAACGGCCGCCAGGTGTTCAACTTCGCCTTGCTCAAGGTCCCGGCGCATTTGCAGGAACTGCTGGCAGACTCGAACCTGCAGCCCGGCGATATCGATGCCTTCTGCATCCATCAGGGCAGTGCGGCTATTGTCGATGCCGTGGCGCGGCGCTTCGACGAAGAGCAGCCAGAAAAATTCGTCAAGGATATGGTCGAGACGGGGAATACCGTGTCGTCCAGCATTGCCTTGCTGCTGGAGAAGCACATGTTCGACTCGAGCTGGAATCGCGTGGCGATCAGCGGGTTTGGCGTGGGGTTGTCGTGGGGTTCGGCGATTATCGAGCGGCGTGGCTGATCGGCATTCATCATGAAAAAAACCCGCTCGTAGAAGCGGGTTTTTTGTTAGTGAGCTAAGGCGCAGGCTGATGGCGGGTAGTCAAAAACCCGCCTTCGCTGTCGAATTTACGCTCACTTGGGGCGCTTGGGTCATCAAGCCTTTTTGAAGTGTAGCAAGGTGATGCGGCTATCCAGTTGCTCACCAGCGCCCATTGCAGCCTTGTGGGGTAGTTTCTGATACGTCTCCAGGCGGTACCCAAGTCGTGCCAGCCGGCAGATATACCATTCGGCATCTCTATAGCGGTGATTGAGCTTGAATGCGCGGTCCCAGCGAGTATCCATCAGGTCAAACAGGATGATTTCCGGTGTGGATCTGGAGAGCCCTTCCAGGATTTTTTCCAGCAGTGCGTCCGTGACAGCACCGAGCAATTCGCCCACGAGCGCAATCGTGCCGGGGAACCGCAGGCCAAAGTCCTCGGAGCCATTGGGTAGTGCCTCCTGAGCCTGGGTGGCGACGTCCACGGCAATGAGCAGTCCATCTGCAGCCAGCAATTCCAGTGTGCGGCGGCTCTCCAGATAACCGGTCAGAAACTCGGAGATCGACCAGCCGCATGGTGCCTGATCCTGGGCGAGTGGAACCTTGGGTGCCCAGTCGCGAGTTGCAGTCATGCCTGCATCGTAAAAGCCTTCACGAGGTGTATTGGGAACAAGCAGATAATTGGACGCAAAAACCAGCTCGAATGCCCGGTGTATCCGATAATCATTTTTGCTTACCCACGCCAAGAACCGCCCTTTGTTGGCATTGGCGATTTCGATAAGCAGAACCGGACGATTGCGCTGGATTAACTGCTGGGCGCCTTCCAGTACCTCCATCTCCATGCCTTCGACGTCAATTTTCAGAAGATCGACTGTAGTATCAGGGAAGCGATTGTCCAACGCGTCGATCTCAAGGCCGCCACCTGCATCTAGCTTGATGCTGGTAGCGCCAAGGTTGCTCGGGTCGACGTTGGCATAACTGGCTTTGGCAGGCGCAGCGCCGACGCCGATGCGTTCAATCGCAAAGCGCTCGGCGGGCACCTCATTGAGATTGAAGTTGGTTTCAAGCAAGTCCGCGATTGCATCGGCCGGTTCGAAGCAATGCACGTGAGCTGCATTGGCAATCTGGCTGAAGAAGAGTGCGTGGTTGCCGATGTTGGAGCCCACGTCGAAAACGCGGGCTTGACGCGGTAGGACAAGCAGGGTTTCGGTGAGTTCTTTTATCTCGAAAAACTGCTCGCGAGCAAGCTGGTTCTGGATCAGGTCCAGTGTATTGCTGAGGCGGAACTTTACCTCTTTGCCATTGAATGGCACGCCTGCAATAACTTCGTTGACGCTGCAGAACTCGCCGAATACACGTGGCATCGCAAGGTTCCAGTCGCTACCTGTTGCTGCCCTTGGACCGGTAGAGTGCTGCCCGCGAATGTTGTAAAACAGCGGCCTCTCAATTTTGATGGCGCGATAATTTCGCCAGATGCGCAGGTAGTACTCGAAGTCTTCACCGCAGTCCATTTCAGTGTTGAACGGCTGATTGGCAGCCGCTTCATAACGTACGAAGTGGCCGTTGTGCAGTGTCAGAAACGGATGGTTGATGAGCACTTGCTCCAGCGAAGTCAGCGGGCTGATCTCGTTTGGGCGGCGATCGATTTTTTGAGTGGCCAGATCAGCTTCGAAAATGGCGCCCCAGATCGCGTCATGTTCTTCGACCAGGTGTTCAACTTGTATGAAGGCGTCGGGGGCCATCAAGTCGTCTGCATCTACGAAAAAGATCCAGTCTGCTTGAAGTTTTCCGGCTTCTTGCACGCCCAGGTTGCGAGCACGAGATCGGCCTTGCCCCTGGGAATCATTAACAGGAATTATGTGAACTTCAGAGAACGGGCCGGTGCCATTGTCTATGGCTTGCTGAACCGATGCGATCAGGCGCTTCGAAAGTTCTTCGTGGCCCGGGCCGACGGGGGTAATTACGCAACATTTCATGCTTTGATCCCTGCAGATGATTGGGGGATGACACCGTCGACGGCCAGCTTTTCAATGACGCGATCGATCACATCCCTCCAGCTGAGAATTTCCCGGTTTCGGAATATCTGTACGCTGTTGTACCAATAGCTTGGCCCCTCGTTCATGCCCCAGCGCCAGTTCGGATTGAGTTGAATCAAGGCGTAGGTCGGCACGCCCAGTGCGCCTGCCAAGTGTACGGTCGAGTTGTCGACACTGATGACGGCGTCCAAAGTGCAAAGTTGTGCAGCTTGCGCTTCCATGATCGCAGTAGGGTCAACAGAGTCGTCGTGATAAATCGAAATGCCCGCCTCTCGAAGTGAAGCGAGGTCCGCCTCGGTGCTGTCGTACTGAAGGTCGATGAGCTGAACGTTTTCAAGTTTCGACAATGCTTTCAGGTCGTCGACCCCGACTCGCCTGCTCTGACGTTCGGTGTGTGCTGCCTTACCGCCGCGCCAGGAAATACCGATGAGCTTTTTGCCAGGGAAGAGCGCCTTGTAGCGATCTCGGGTTACCTGGATAAGCGCAGGGTCGGGTTTCAGATAGGCTGCGCCTTCACCGAAAGATTCACGGGTAGTCCGGAAGATTGCGGCAAGGCTGCCCATCGGGATCTGATAGTCTGCGTTCGGCCAGCGCTGCTTGAATACCCGGGTGCCGAGGTGTGCAATTTCGCCATCGGATTCTCTTCGCAAGAAGGTGACATCGGGGAACGTGCGTTCGAACAAGCTGTCCAGCCGAGCGTAAATTTCGTAGCACAGATTGCCGCCACGTTGCCGCAATTCGGCAAGCATGGTGCTGAACATGATGTGATCGCCGATTCCCTGCTCGGCCCATACCAACAACGTTTTTCCTTCAAGTGGCTCCCCGGTCCAGCGGGGGATGTTGAAGTGCTGGTTCTGCTCGCGCAATGCAATATCCCAGCGCCATTCGTACTGCCGCCAGCCATCCTCGAATTGGCCAAGGCGTAGCATTACGATGGCCAGATTGTTATGGATGCCCCCATGGTTTGGCTCCAGTTCGAGGACTTTCTGGTACTGGCTCACCGCTTCGGGGTAGCGACCCACCTGTTCCAAGGCTGTACCAAGATTGAAGTGCTGGGTTTGATTGTCGGGCGTCAACTCCAAGCCGGCTTGATAGCAACCAATGCAATCGTGGTAGCGCGCCAGTTGGTAATACGCCTGTGCCAGCAAGGTTAGCAGGTGGGATTGTTCAACCTTGCTAAACGGTTCTTCCAGTGCTTTGAGAACGAGTGGCTCTACTTCGTTGTAAGCCTGAGCGAGCATCAAGGCTTCATATAAAAGTTTGAATCGCCAAATATTGGGTTGGGCTTTATACAAGGCCTTGGCTTTCGCCAGCTGGGCAACATAGGGCTTGTGTTTATGCAGGTGTTGAAAAATCAGTTGATCAGCCGCTTTGTCGTAGGGTAGCGCCAAAGCTTGTTCTGCGTGCGAAACAGCTCTTTCGTAGTCTTCACGTTCAAACAGCAGATGAGCAAGTTGAGCATGGGCGAGGGTGCATGCGGGCGTCAGGCGAGTCAGCTTCTCATATAGTTGCAGTTGGGCGTCGACATCTTGGGTGCGCTCGGCCTTGACGAGGGCGGCGCCAATGCTTTGGATCTCGGCTTGAAGGTTTCTGCTTTGCATGAGGGCTTCCGTCTGCGTGGCGAGGTTTTGACGTTTGAGCGGGCCAAGCAAGAACGAGGCCAGCCATGTCTGCACACGTGGATACTGGCTTTGAGCCAGTTTTCAGAAAAAAATCAAAAAAAATTTAAAGTGCGTACGGATCCAGACGATAACCCCTACGAAGGTTCTGTGAGGCGCACCGCCGGATATCAAGCTCGGCCGCCCTGGACCCCATCTCCGTTTGGCTTATCGCAAGGAAATTAGTCATGGCTCTTACCGTCAACACCAACATCGCCTCTCTGTCGGTTCAAAAGAACCTGACCAAGGCCTCCGATTCGCTCAGCACCTCTATGACTCGCCTGTCGACCGGCCTGCGTATCAACAGCGCCAAGGACGATGCTGCAGGGTCCCAGATCTCCAACCGCCTCACCAGCCAGGTCAGCGGCCTGAACGTTGCGATCAAAAACGCCCAAGATGCGAACTCCATCGCGACCGCCGCCGAAGGCGCCCTGCAAGAATCGACCAGCATCCTGCAGCGTATGCGTGAACTGTCCCTGCAGTCGGCCAACGGTTCGAACAGCGCCGAAGACCAAGGTGCACTGAACCAGGAATTCAAATCCCTGACCGCAGAGCTGACCCGTATTTCCAAAACCACAACGTTTGGTGGTGGCAACTCGGGTATCAACCTGCTGGATGGTACTGCCGGTAACCAAGGTACTCTGACCTTCCAGGTCGGCGCGAATGCCAACGAAACTGTTTCGTTCACCTTGGGCGACATGGGCGCTAGCGCCCTCAAGGGTACAGCTGGTCTGGCAACTACCTCCCTGACTATTGATAGCACCGCCTATATCACGAGCACCACCACCCTTGCGGCAACCACGATCAGCATCGCAGGTGTCGATGTGGATATTGCCAGCGGCTCGTCGCTGTCCGATGCTGTTGCTGCAATCAACACCAATGTCAGTGGTATGACTGCTACTCTGAGTGCTACTGGCGGTTCGATCGTTCTGACTTCCAGCGAAGCGATTGATGTCATTGGCTCTGGCGGCACTATCAGCGGCGCTGCTGCGGCTGTCTCCACCTCCAGCTTCACCGTTCAGCAGTTGAACATCAGCGATGCTTCCGGTGCCCAGAAGGCTACCCAGGTCATCGACGCCGCCCTGAAGCAGATCGACACCCAGCGTTCGGCCCTGGGCGCCATCCAGAACCGTCTGGACAGCACCATCTCCAACCTGCAGAACGTTTCCGAGAGCGCCACTGCGGCCCTGTCGACCATCCAGGACGTGGACTTCGCGGCAGAAACCGCCGAGATGACCAAGCAGCAAACCCTGCAGTCCGCGGCAACAGCTGTTCTGGCCCAGGCCAACCAGCTGCCTTCCGCCGTACTGAAGCTGCTGCAATAAGGTTGGCCTGACGGCCGATAGTTGAGAAGGGGCGCATCGCGCCCTTTCTTGCTTTTCGCTTGAGAGGTGTGGTCTATGGACGTGAATCTCAATGTGAACGCTGCCGCAGGCAATGCCGCCAGCGCTCCAACGGTCGGCGCCATTGCCGGTCGGCAGGCCGCTGCTAGCGCACCTGCATCAACGCAAGACGATGCCCCTGCCTATTCGGCAGATGCGTTGAACCAAGCGGTAGAAGGGCTTCGTTCCCTGGCGCAGGCCTCGCACCGCAATCTCGACTTTTCCATTGATGAAGGCTCCGGTCAGACCGTGGTCAAAGTCGTTGCGAGCGACACCGGTGAGGTCATCCGGCAGATTCCTTCAGAGGTGGCGCTGAAGCTGGCGCAAAACCTGAAAGATGCCGACGGGCTGTTGCTGAACGTCGAGGCCTGAAGGGGTGGCGCGGATTTTGTATGCCTATTCCAAAGGCGTCGGAAATCCGCTGCTGCACAGTGCTGAGCGTCAAATTTTAAGGGAGTCTGAATAATGGGCACTTCCATTAATGGAGTCGGGTCTGGGTATGACATCGACACGATCGTATCGGCCTTGGTCAACGCGCAAAAAGCGCCAAGGCAAAGTCAGATCGATAAGGCGACCACGTCAGCCAACACCACGTTGTCGGCTATCGGATCGCTGAAAAGCGCGCTGTCAAAATTCCAGACCGCCATGGAAGACTTGGGCGAAAACAGCTCGTTCACAGGGTTGACCGCCAAATCGTCCAATGAAGAGGCATTGACAGCCAAGGTGAGCGCTGGTGCTGCCACTGGCACCTACGTTATCAAGACGACTTCGATCGCCACCAGCTCGAAGGTTGCCACGCGGTACATCGATACCGGTACCACGTTCGAGGCTGGGACCTTGAGCGTCAAGCAGGGCTCCGGCACAGCAACCACCATCAAGGTGGCCGCAGGAGCGTCGCTGTCCGATATCCGTGACAGCATCAACACCCAACTGAAGTCCAGTGGTATTACGGCCAACATCATCTCCGACTCGGAAGGCCAGCGACTTGTGCTGAGCTCTACCAAGACGGGTGAAGGTACTGACATCAGTATTACCTCCAGCAGTGATGCCCTGAAGGCGCTGACAATCGATGGTTCGGGTACCCAGGCCTCTGACGATGTCGGCGGTTATGTTGTTGCTCCGGCTGCTGATGCGGTCTACACCATCGACGGCCTTTCGATGAAAAGCGCCACTAACGAAATCACGACGGCAATCAGTGGCGTCGAGTTCACTTTGCTGGAAGACGATACCAAAGCCACGATCACGGTCGATACCAACACCGACGGTTTGAAGAAATCCATCAACACCTTCGTGGATGCTTACAACTCCCTGATGGCGTCGATCAAATCGTTGACCAAGGTGACCTCTACCACGGATGATGATGGTAATGCGACATCCACGGCTGCGGCGCTGACCAGTGATTCGTCAGTTCGTAGTATTGTGAGCGGCCTGCGCAATCAGTTGATCGGCAACTCCACGGATGGCGGCACGATCAAATTGTTGTCGCAGCTGGGTGTTTCGACCCAGAACGACGGTACCCTGTCCATCGATGACGACAAACTTGAAGCTGCGCTGGAAACCAATGCCGCCTCGGTGGAAGGGTTCTTCACGGGTTCGGGTGGTTTGTTGACGCGGATGTCCTCCACGCTGGATCTCTACGTCGCTGATGATGGCCTGCTGGACAAGCGCACCGATACTTTGAACGATACGCTGTCTGATCTGGCTACGCAGCAGACCAGCCTCGATCGCCGTATCACCAAGTACGAAGCAACGATGTACTCAAAGTACAACGCGATGGATACCCTGATCGCGCAGCTCAAGGCGACGAGCAGTAGCGTAATGACGACCTTGAACGCGTTGAACAACGCCAGCTCTGACGATTCATAGGTCGCAGTTGCCCTGGGGTTAAAGAGTGACGTTCCAGGGCCGATACAATGTTCAGTGGCGACCATCGCCGAATACATGATAGGGGCAGCGTAATGAACCGTATGGCCGCGCTTCGGCAATACCAGAATGTGAACACCCAGTCGGAAATCCACGGCGCTTCGCCACATCGGTTGATCCAGTTGCTGATGGAAGGCGGGTTGAGCCGTATCGCTCAGGCGCGTGGAAGCATGGAGCGGGGTGAGCATCTGGAAAAAGCCAAGCTGATCACCAAGGCCATGGGGATCGTCGCCGGGTTGCGTGAAAGCCTTGATTTCCAGCAGGGCGGGCAGTTGGCGATGGATTATGCGCGCCTCTATGACTTCATGACGCGTCGTCTGGTAGAGGCCAACCGTTCCAGCGACCCTCGGATTCTGGATGAAGTCACCAAGGTGTTGCTTGAGCTGAAGATGGGGTGGGATGGTATCGCTCAGCAAGCCGCGGAGGTGTCATGAGCCAGGATAGCGGGGACGCTGATCGCCGCGCTCTCGAGGCTGCGACGGCGATGCAGGAGGGTGGCCAAGGTACACTCTCTGTGTCGCAGCGCGTCAGCGCTTCTCGCATTGCTTTGGCCGATGCGCTGGCCAGGGAAGACTGGGAGGCCGTCAGTGCGCTGGATATCGAATGCCGGGCTTGTGTGGAGGCCGTGCTGAACGAACCAGGTATAGACCGTGCGCGAGTGCATGCCGACCTGGAAGCACTGCTGGAGATCTATCGCTCGCTGGTCGCAGACGCCAGCGAGGCCCTCCAGGCTATCGCCCGGGAAGTGTCCGAGTTTCGGAAGTCGACCAGCCAGGCGAAAATCTACAGCCTCTTCTCCAATCAGGGTGCATGAGTCCGTCGCGCGTTTTCAGGCTGGGCCGGCTTGACTGAATTGACCTGTGTCACCGTTCGGGCATTTTTTTGTCGGCGCGGTCTGCTGCCGGGTCATCGGGACGGCAAGTGCTTCAATTTCGTGAGAGAATTCGCCTGTCGCGTTAAGCTCAAGCCGCTATGGTATACCATCCCTTTCAGTCGGAGGCGCATTTGTAAACTTCTGTGCGCCATTAATTTGACTACGCAATCTTTTTTGACTTTACTAGTGTCTGATCTCGAATTCCAGGCGTCCGAACACTGACCATTCAGTCGGAATGATGTCAAGCACGCCCCTGCAGGGCGCCGATATGACTAGGGAAGTTGCTATTGCATGTGGCGTGAAACTAAGATTCTGCTGATCGATGACGACAGCGCACGCCGCCGCGACCTTGCGGTGGTGTTGAACTTCCTCGGCGAAGATAACCTCGCGTGCGCCAGCCATGACTGGCAGCAGGCGGTCGAGCCATTGTCCTCGAGTCGCGAAGTGCTATGCGTACTCATCGGCACCGTCAATGCTCCGGGCAATCTTCTGGGGCTGCTTAAGACAGTGGCTGGTTGGGATGAGTTCCTTCCGGTTCTGCTTTTAGCTGAAATTTCTTCTGCCGAGCTGCCGGAAGACCTGCGCCGCCGGGTGCTTTCCAACCTGGAAATGCCGCCCAGCTACAGCCAGCTGCTGGATTCGCTGCACCGTGCCCAGGTCTACCGCGAGATGTACGACCAGGCCCGCGAGCGCGGCCGCCAGCGCGAACCCAACCTGTTCCGCAGCCTGGTCGGCACCAGCCGTGCCATCCAGCATGTGCGGCAGATGATGCAGCAAGTGGCCGATACCGACGCCAGCGTGCTGATCCTGGGTGAATCGGGCACCGGCAAGGAAGTGGTGGCGCGCAACCTGCACTACCACTCCAAGCGCCGCGAAGCGCCGTTTGTGCCGGTCAACTGCGGCGCGATCCCGGCCGAGTTGCTGGAGAGCGAACTGTTCGGCCACGAGAAGGGCGCCTTTACCGGGGCGATCACCAGCCGTGCCGGGCGTTTCGAGCTGGCCAACGGCGGTACCCTGTTCCTCGACGAAATCGGCGACATGCCGCTGCCGATGCAGGTCAAGCTGCTGCGCGTGCTGCAAGAGCGCACCTTCGAGCGCGTGGGCAGCAACAAGACCCAGAGCATCGATGTGCGCATCATTGCCGCGACGCATAAAAACCTCGAGACCATGATCGAGGGCGGCACCTTCCGCGAAGACCTGTACTACCGGCTGAACGTGTTCCCCATCGAGATGGCGCCGTTGCGTGAGCGGGTGGAAGACATCCCGCTGCTGATGAACGAGCTGATCTCGCGCATGGAACACGAAAAGCGCGGCTCCATCCGTTTCAACTCAGCCTCGATCATGTCGCTGTGCCGCCACGGCTGGCCGGGCAACGTGCGCGAGCTGGCCAACCTGGTCGAGCGCATGGCGATCATGCACCCGTACGGGGTGATTGGCGTGTCCGAGCTGCCGAAGAAATTCCGCTACGTCGATGATGAAGACGAGCAGATGGTCGACAGCCTGCGCAGCGACCTGGAAGAGCGCGTGGCAATCAATGGCCACACGCCGAACTTCAGCAGCCACGCCATGCTGCCGCCCGAAGGCCTGGACCTCAAGGACTACCTGGGCAGCCTGGAGCAGGGTCTGATACAACAGGCGCTGGACGATGCCAACGGTATCGTTGCGCGCGCAGCTGAACGTTTGCGCATTCGCCGGACCACCCTGGTCGAGAAGATGCGCAAGTATGGTATGAGCCGCCAGGGCGGCGAGGACCAGGCAGAGGATTGATGGATAGGCCGGGGTGTTTGCCTTGGCCTTTCTGGCGCCTGTGAGATCGAGCGCCGCCCGCGCGGCGCTTCGCGGGACAAGCCCGCTCCCACAGTCTGTTTCGGGCCAGTCACTTCTGTGAAGTCTCCACTGTCCGCCTTGTTTGTTTCCTTCGATTTAGGGGGCGCAACTGCTTTCCACTTATCTCCAGTCGTTCACCAAGGCGGGTACCGGTAATTGCACAGGAGAGATTGGCCCGAAACAGACTGTGGGAGCGGGCTTGTCCCGCGAAGCGCCGCGCGGGCGGCGCTCGATCTCGCAGGCCCTGCAAACCTCCCGGTAACCACCTTCCAGCCCTCGTACTGCCTTCCTCTCGCTAAACCCCCATCTCCGGCACGGCTATTGCTACACCGCTGGCAACATACCGTTTTTATGACGGTCAGCCACGCGAGAGAGCACGATGCCCCAGGCCGCCCACGTATCCCGAGCCCCCGATCAGCAGGGGCAAACCCCGGTCGAGCAGGACAGCCGCCAGGGTATCGAGCACGCCTTCGCCCTGTTCAACCAGGTGTCCAGCCAGCTCAGCCAGTCCTATAGCCTGCTCGAAGCCCGGGTCAGCGAACTCAAGGGCGAGCTGGCTGTGGTCAGCGCCCAGCGCATCGCCGAACTGAGTGAAAAGGAGCGCCTGGCCAACCGCCTGCAGAACCTGCTGGACCTGCTGCCCGGTGGGGTGATCGTGATCGATGGCCAGGGCCTGGTGCGTGAAGCCAACCCGGCGGCCTGCGAGCTGCTCGGTGAGCCGCTGATCGGTGAGTTATGGCGCCAGGTGATCGCTCGCAGCTTTGCCCCGCGAAAGGACGACGGCCACGAGGTCTCGCTGCGCGACGGCCGCCGCCTGTCGATCGCCACGCGCTCGCTGGACGCCGAACCCGGCCAGCTGGTGCTGCTCAACGACCTGACTGAAACCCGTCGCCTGCAAGACCAGCTGGCGCGTCACGAGCGCCTGTCATCGCTGGGGCGTATGGTCGCCTCGCTGGCGCATCAGATCCGCACGCCGCTGTCGGCTGCCATGCTCTACGCCAGTCACCTGGCCGATAGCGAGCAACCGCTAAGCGAGGAAACCCGCCAGCGTTTTGCCGGCACCCTGAAGGAGCGCCTGCACGAGCTGGAACACCAGGTGCGCGACATGCTGGTGTTCGCCCGTGGCGAGCTGCCGCTGGGTGATCGGGTTACCCCCAAAGCCTTGTTCCAGGCCCTGCAGCAGGCAGCCCAGACCCATGTGCAAGGGCATGCCATACGTTGGCAGTGCGACAGCCACTTGGGCGAGCTGTTGTGCAACCGCGATACCCTGGTCGGTGCCTTGCTCAACCTGATCGAGAATGCCATACAGGCCAGCGTCGGTGCGGCGCGGTTGAAGGTGCACCTGTTCCGCCGCGAGCGCACCTTGCACCTGTGCGTGAGTGATGCCGGCAGCGGCATCGACGCCGAGTTGCTGGCGCGTCTGGGTGAACCGTTCCTGACCACCAAGGCCACGGGCACCGGCCTGGGCCTGGCGGTGGTCAAGGCTGTGGTGCGTGCGCATCAGGGTACGGTCAGCCTGCGTTCGAAAGTGGGCCGTGGTACCTGCGTGCGGGTGGAGCTGCCACTGATCGACGGGCAATGGGCGGAGACCGTGTAATGGCAATCAATGTGCTGCTGGTCGAGGACGACCGCGTCTTGCGCCAGGCGTTGGGAGACACCCTGGAAATCGGCGGTTTTGCCTACCGTGCGGTGGGTTCTGCTGAAGAAGCGCTGCAGGCAGTGCAGGATGATGCATTCAGCCTGGTGGTCAGCGATGTGAACATGCCTGGCATGGATGGCCACCAGTTGCTTGGCCATCTGCGTCGCCAGCAACCGCAGCTGCCGGTGCTGTTGATGACGGCGCACGCGGCTGTCGAGCGGGCGGTCGAGGCCATGCGCCAAGGCGCCGCCGATTACCTGGTCAAGCCGTTCGAACCCAAGGCGCTGCTCAGCCTGGTCGAGCGGCATGCGGCCGGGCGGGTAAGCGGCGAAGAAGGCCCGGTGGCCTGCGAGCCGGCCAGCCGCCAGTTGCTGGAGCTGGCTGCGCGGGTAGCGCGCAGTGACTCCACCGTATTGATTTCCGGCGAGTCCGGTACCGGCAAGGAAGTGTTGGCCCGCTACATTCACCAGCAATCGTCGCGGGCGACGCAGCCCTTTGTGGCGATCAACTGCGCGGCGATCCCCGACAACATGCTTGAAGCCACCCTGTTCGGCCACGAGAAGGGCGCCTTCACCGGCGCCATTGCCGCCCAGGCCGGCAAGTTCGAGCAGGCCGAAGGCGGCACCTTGCTGCTCGATGAAATTTCCGAAATGCCCATGGCCTTGCAGGCCAAGCTGCTGCGCGTGTTGCAGGAGCGTGAGGTGGAGCGGGTAGGTGGGCGCAAGCCGATCAGCCTCGATATCCGCGTGCTGGCCACCACCAACCGCGATCTGGCAGGCGAAGTGGCAGCCGGGCGTTTCCGTGAAGATCTTTTCTACCGGCTGTCGGTGTTCCCACTGGCCTGGCGGCCGCTGCGCGAGCGCCCGGGTGACATCCTGCAGTTGGCCGAGCGCCTGCTGGCACGGCATGTAGCCAAGATGAAACACGCCCCGGTGCGCCTCTCACCGCAGGCACGGGCGTGCCTGCAGGCGCATGCCTGGCCGGGCAACGTGCGTGAGCTGGACAACGCCCTGCAGCGGGCGCTGATTCTGCAGCAGGGTGGGGTGATCGAGGCGGCGGATTTCTGTCTGGCAGGCGCCATTCCGTTGTCAGCTGGCACTGCGCCATTAGCTGAGGTGACTGCTGAGGCGAGTGGCCTGGGTGATGACGTGCGCCGCCACGAGTACCAGATGATCATCGACACCCTGCGCGCCGAGCGCGGCCGCCGCAAAGAGGCGGCCGAACGCCTGGGCATCAGCCCGCGCACCCTGCGCTACAAGCTGGCGCAGATGCGCGATGCCGGGTTTGACGTCGAGGCCAGCCTGTTCGGCTGAAGATCGAAGGGGCTGCTGCGCAGCCCATCGCCGGCAAGCCAGCTCCCACAGAGGCTCCCGCTGTACATGTGGGAGCTGGCTTGCCGGCGATGGGGCGCGAAGCGGCCCTGTTTAACCGAGATTCAAGGCTGGCACCTTTGTTGCTTTACGTAGGCTATTCGCCGCATGAGTGTCAAAAAAATGCGGCCGCAGGAGAGAGAAGGGTCATGAGCCAAGGTGTTGAATTCAATCGTCTGATGTTGGACATGCGGGCCATGCAGGCCGATGCCATGTCGCTGCCCAAGGTCACTGCCGCGCCCGAGCTGGCGCCGGGGCAGAGTACCTTTGCCGACATGCTCGGCCAGGCTATCGGCAAGGTGCATGAAACCCAGCAGGCCTCGACCCAGCTGGCCAATGCCTTCGAAATCGGCAAGAGCGGCGTCGACCTGACCGACGTGATGATCGCGTCGCAAAAGGCCAGCGTGTCGATGCAGGCCATGACCCAGGTACGCAACAAGCTGGTCCAGGCGTACCAGGACATCATGCAGATGCCGGTTTGAGGGCGGACGTAAACCATGGCTGAAGCAGTCGTCGACAACGTCCCTGCCAAACCCGGCAAGCCTGCGGGCAAAGCGCCGATCCCGGGCATGGCGTTTCTGGAAAACATTTCGCAGATGCCAATGCTGCGTCAGATGGGCCTCATGGTCGGCCTGGCGGCCAGCGTGGCGATCGGTTTTGCCGTGGTGCTGTGGTCGCAACAACCCGATTACCGTCCGCTGTACGGCAGCCTGTCGGGCATGGACACCAAGCAGGTCATGGACACCCTGGCCGCTGCCGACATCCCCTACAACGTAGAGCCCAACTCCGGTGCGCTGCTGGTCAAGGCCGACGACCTCTCCCGCGCGCGCCTGAAACTGGCTGCTGCCGGCGTGGCGCCAAGTGACGGCAACGTCGGCTTCGAACTGCTCGACAAGGAGCAAGGCCTGGGCACCAGCCAGTTCATGGAGGCCACCCGTTACCGCCGCAGCCTTGAAGGCGAGCTGGCGCGTACTGTGTCCAGCCTGAACAACGTCAAGGCCGCACGCGTGCACCTGGCCATCCCGAAGAGCTCGGTGTTCGTGCGTGACGAACGTAAGCCAAGCGCTTCGGTACTGGTCGAGCTGTACCCGGGCCGCGCCCTGGAAGCCGGGCAGGTGATGGCCATCGTCAACCTGGTCGCCACCAGTGTGCCGGAGCTCGACAAGTCCCAGGTCACCGTGGTCGACCAGAAGGGCAACCTGCTGTCCGAGCAGTTGCAGGATTCTGCCCTGACCGAGGCCGGCAAGCAGTACGACTACAGCCGCCGCATGGAAAGCATGCTCACCCAGCGTGTGCGCAACATTCTGCAGCCAGTACTGGGCAATGACCGCTACAAGGCCGAAGTGTCTGCCGACCTGGACTTCAGCGCGGTCGAATCGACTGCCGAGCAGTTCAACCCCGACCAGCCGGCGCTGCGCAGTGAGCAGTCGGTAGAGGAGCAGCGTGCCAGCAGCCAGGGCCCGCAAGGTGTACCCGGCGCGCTGAGCAACCAGCCGCCAGGCGCTGCTTCGGCACCGCAGACCACCGGTGGTGCCGCTACCCCGGCTGCGGCCATCCAGCCAGGCCAGCCGCTGGTGGATGCCAACGGCCAGCAAATCATGGACCCGGCCACCGGCCAGCCAATGCTCGCGCCGTACCCGTCAGATAAACGTCAGCAAAGCACCAAAAACTTCGAGCTGGACCGCTCCATCAGCCACACCCGCCAGCAACAGGGGCGCATGACCCGCCTGTCGGTGGCGGTGGTGGTGGACGACCAGGTCAAGATCGACCCGGCCACCGGCGACACCACCCGTGCGCCATGGGCGGCAGAAGACCTGGCGCGCTTTACCCGCCTGGTGCAGGACGCGGTCGGCTTCGACGCCAGCCGTGGCGACAGCGTGACGGTGATCAACGTGCCGTTCGCCGCCGACCGTGGCGAAGAAATTGCCGATATCGCCTTCTACCAGCAGCCGTGGTTCTGGGACATCGTCAAGCAGGTGCTGGGTGTGGTGTTCATCCTGGTGCTGGTGTTCGGTGTGCTGCGTCCGGTGCTGAACAACATTACAGGGGGCGGCAAGCAGGCTGCCTCGGATAGCGACATGGAGCTGGGCGGCATGATCGGTCTGGATGGCGAACTGGCCAACGACCGCGTCAGCCTGGGTGGCCCGACAAGCATTCTGCTGCCTAGCCCGAGCGAGGGTTACGAGGCACAGCTCAACGCAATCAAAGGCCTGGTGGCCGAAGACCCGGGCCGTGTGGCCCAGGTCGTGAAAGACTGGATCAACGCCGATGAGTGACAACCGAGCCGTTACCGCCAAGCTGAGCCGCGTCGACAAAGCGGCGATCCTGTTGCTGTCGCTGGGCGAGACCGATGCGGCCCAGGTACTGCGGCACATGGGCCCCAAGGAAGTGCAGCGGGTGGGTGTGGCCATGGCGCAGATGGGCAATGTGCACCGTGACCAGGTCGAGCAGGTGATGAGCGAGTTCGTCGACATCGTCGGCGACCAGACCAGCCTGGGCGTGGGCTCCGATGCCTATATCCGCAAGATGCTCAACCAGGCCCTGGGCGAGGACAAGGCCAACGGCCTGGTCGACCGCATCCTGCTGGGTGGCAACACCAGCGGCCTGGACAGCCTGAAGTGGATGGAGCCACGCGCCGTGGCCGACGTGATCCGCTACGAGCACCCGCAGATCCAGGCCATCGTGGTTGCCTACCTTGACCCGGACCAGGCCGGTGAAGTGCTGAGCAACTTCGACCACAAGGTGCGCCTGGACATCGTCCTGCGCGTGTCGTCGCTGAACACCGTGCAGCCGGCAGCCCTGAAAGAACTGAACCAGATCCTCGAGAAGCAGTTCTCGGGCAACTCCAACGCAGCGCGCACCACCCTGGGGGGTATCAAGCGTGCGGCCGACATCATGAACTTCCTCGACAGCTCGGTGGAAGGTGCGCTGATGGACGCAATCCGCGAAATCGATACCGACCTGTCGGAGCAGATCGAAGACCTGATGTTCGTCTTCAACAACCTGGCCGACGTCGACGACCGGGGTATCCAGGCGCTGCTGCGCGAGGTGTCCTCCGACGTGCTGGTGGTGTCGCTCAAGGGTGCCGACGAGCGGGTCAAGGACAAGATCTTCAAGAACATGTCCAAGCGTGCCTCGGAGCTGCTGCGCGACGACCTGGAAGCCAAGGGGCCGGTGCGGGTCAGCGACGTCGAAACGGCGCAAAAGGAAATCCTCACCATTGCCCGGCGCATGGCCGAGGCCGGCGAGATCGTGCTTGGCGGCAAAGGCGCCGAGGAAATGATCTGATCCTGCCGGCGACGCGGCCCCCTGTAGGAGCGGCCTTGTGTCGCGATAGGGCTGCAAAGCAGCCCCAGGATTTCAGCTTCGCAGCATAAAGTGCTGGGGCTGCTTTGCAGCCCTATCGCGACACAAGGCCGCTCCTACAGGGGGCGCGTTGGTTGCTAAAAGGCTTTTGAGTATTTGAAAACATGCCCACCAAAGAACATCACCCCAGCGACCTGATCCGCGCCCGCGACCTCGAGGGCGTGGACGTGTGGGCGCTGCCCAGCTTCGACCCGCAACCCGAGCACGTTCCGGAGCCACAGCCGGAACCTGAAGTGGTCGAGGATGAGATCGAGGAAGTGCCGCTGGAAGAAGTCCAGCCACTGACCCTGGAAGAGCTCGAAGCCATCCGCCAGGAAGCCTACAACGAGGGCTTCGCCACCGGTGAGCGCGAAGGCTTCCACAGCACCCAGCTCAAGGTCCGCCAGGAGGCCGAAGAGGCCCTGAAGGCCAAACTCGGCAGCCTTGAGCGGCTGATGGCCAACCTGATGGAGCCAATCGCCGAGCAGGACACGCAAATAGAGAAAACCCTGGTGCACCTGGTTGCGCACATGACCCGCCAGGTAATTGGCCGTGAGCTGCGCAACGACTCCAGCCAGATCACCCAGGTGCTGCGCGAGGCACTCAAGCTGCTGCCCATGGGCGCCGACAACATCCGCATCCACCTCAACCCCCAGGATTTCGAGCTGGCCAAGGCCCTGCGCGAACGCCATGAAGAAAACTGGCGGCTGCTGGAAGACAGCGCACTGCTGCCCGGTGGTTGCCGTATCGAAACCGCGCACAGCCGCATCGACGCGAGCATGGAAACGCGCATCGAGAAAGCGGTGGCGCAGTTGTTCGACCAGTTGCACGACCATTCCCTGCACCCGGCGGCGCCGGACGTGTCGGTAAACCTGGATGCGCCGCTTGAGCGCGCCGTGGATAACCCCGATGCGCCTTGAACGCACCAGTTTCGGCAAGCGCCTGGGCAGCTACGCCGAGGCCATCGAGCTGCCGGCCCAGCCCATCGTTGAGGGCCGCCTGCTGCGCATGGTCGGCCTGACCCTGGAGGCCGAAGGCCTGCGCGCCGCAGTCGGCAGCCGCTGCCTGGTAATCAACGACGACAGTTACCACCCGGTACAGGTCGAAGCCGAAGTCATGGGCTTTGCCGGCTCCAAGGTGTTCCTCATGCCGGTTGGCAGCATTGTCGGTATCGCCCCTGGCGCCCGTGTGGTGCCACTGGATGATGGCGGCCGCCTGCCGATGGGCATGAGCATGCTCGGCCGGGTGCTGGATGGTGCCGGCCGTGCGCTGGATGGCAAGGGTGGGATGAAGGCCGAGGACTGGGTGCCGATGGACGGCCCGGTGATCAACCCGCTCAACCGCGACCCCATCAGCAAGCCACTGGATGTAGGTATCCGCAGCATCAACGGGCTGCTCACGGTCGGCCGTGGCCAGCGCCTGGGGCTGTTCGCCGGTACCGGCGTGGGTAAGTCGGTATTGCTGGGCATGATGACCCGTTTCACCGAGGCCGAAATTATTGTGGTCGGCCTGATCGGTGAGCGGGGCCGCGAAGTGAAGGAGTTCATCGAGCACATTCTCGGTGAAGAGGGCCTGAAGCGCTCGGTGGTGGTGGCGTCGCCTGCCGACGATGCGCCCCTGATGCGCCTGCGTGCGGCCATGTACTGCACGCGCATTGCCGAGTACTTCCGCGACAAGGGCAAGAACGTGTTGTTGTTGATGGACTCGCTGACCCGTTTCGCCCAGGCCCAGCGGGAAATCGCCCTGGCCATCGGCGAGCCGCCGGCCACGCGCGGTTACCCGCCGTCGGTGTTTGCCAAACTGCCCAAGCTGGTGGAGCGGGCCGGTAACGGCGAGCCGGGTGGTGGATCGATCACGGCGTTTTATACCGTGCTGTCCGAAGGTGACGACCAGCAAGACCCGATCGCTGACTCGGCGCGGGGCGTGCTCGACGGGCACTTCGTGCTGTCGCGGCGGCTGGCGGAGGAAGGCCATTACCCGGCGATCGATATCGAAGCGTCGATCAGCCGGGTAATGCCGCAAGTGGTCGATGCCGACCACTTGCGCCAGGCGCAGAAGTTCAAGCAGTTGTGGTCACGCCTGTCGCAAAGCCGCGACCTGATCAGCGTGGGCGCCTATGTGGCCGGCGGCGACCCGGAGACCGACCTGGCCATTGCCCTGCAGTCGAGGCTGGTGGAGTATCTGCGCCAGGGCCTGCGCGAGAACGTGGGCATGGCGCAGAGCCGCGAACAGCTGGGGGCGATCTTCACGCCCCCGGCGGGCTGATAGGCCATGGCGCTGCCCGGACGCGCCGCGCGCCTGGCGCCGGTGGTGGACATGGCCGAAGAGGCCGAGCGCAAGGCCGCCCAGCGCCTGGGCCACTTTCAGCAGCAGGTGGCCACGGCCCAGGCCAAGCTGGCCGAGCTGGAACGCTTTCGCGAGGACTACCAGCAGCAGTGGATCAACCGTGGCGGGCAGGGGGTCAATGGCAGCTGGCTGGTCAATTACCAGCGCTTCCTCGGGCAGTTGGAAACGGCCATGACCCAGCAGCGCCAGAGCCTGGTCTGGCACCAGAACAACCTCAACAACGCCCGCGGTACCTGGCAGCAGGCCTATGCCCGGGTGGAGGGCTTGCGCAAGCTGGTGCAGCGCTACATGGACGAGGCCCGGCGCGCCGAGGACAAGCGCGAGCAGCGCTTGCTGGACGAGCTGTCCCAGCGGTTGCCGCGGCAGAATTATTTGTAGGGTTTGGGGTGTTCGCCTTGAGGTGGTTGTCGCCTGTGAGATCGAGCGCCGCCGGCGCGGCGCTTCGCGGGGCAAGCCCGCTCCCACATTTGTTGCAACGTGCCGAACCTGTCAGGCCATGGTTGCCAGCTTGGTGAAGCTGACTGGATTCCTGAGTGGCACCAATTCCGCCCCGCATGTCTCAAGCCTTACACCAAGGCTGACATCGCCTCTCCCACAGGCATGGCCACGTTGCAACAAATGTGGGAGCGGGCTTGCCCCGCGAAGCGCCGCGCGGGCGGCGCTCGATCTCCCAGGCGCTGGAGCATCCACGGCGAACACTTGCCACCCCTATCATCGCCTGCTAAACCTTAAAAGTGTTGCATCCGCCATCATCGAAGGAATCGCTAGCATGGCCGTCGAGACTGATTTTTCGCAGGATGGGAAAAAGCTGACGATCAAGATCAAGGGGCGTTTCGATTTCGGCAAGCATCAGGAATTTCGTGACGCTTACGAACGCCAGCCCAAAAAGCCCGATTCGGTAGTCGTCGATTTGAGGGACACCACCTACCTCGACAGCTCCGCGCTCGGCATGCTGCTGTTGCTGCGCGACCACGCGGGCGGCGATGAGTCGGATGTGCGGGTGGTGCACGCCAGCTCCGACGTGCGCAAGATCCTCGCCATTTCCAACTTCGAAAAACTCTTCGATATCAGTTGAGCGCCAGCATGCCTGCCGAACAGGCGTTGACCGTGCTGGTCGCCGAAGACGGTGCTGCCGACCGCCTGCTGCTGGCGCAAATCGTGCGCCGCCAGGGCCACCAGGTATTCACCGCAGAAAACGGCGAGCAGGCAGTGGCGCTGTTTGTCGAGCGGCGCCCGCAGCTGGTGCTGCTGGACGCGCTGATGCCAGTCATGGACGGCTTCGAGGCGGCGCGGCAGATCAAGGCCCTGGCTGGCGAAGCGCTGGTGCCGATCATTTTCCTCACCTCGCTGAACGAAGAAGAGGGCCTGGTGCGCTGCCTGGAGGCGGGCGGCGATGACTTCATGGCCAAACCCTACAGCGCGGTGATTCTGGCGGCCAAGATCCGCGCCATGGACCGCCTGCGCCGCTTGCAGGCCACCGTGCTGGAGCAGCGCGACCAGATCACCCGGCATCACCACCACCTGCTCAACGAGCAGCGGGTGGCCAAGGCGGTATTCGACAAGGTCGCCCACTCCGGCTGCCTGTCGGCGCCGAACATCCGCTACCTGCAGTCGCCTTATGCGCTGTTCAATGGCGACCTGATGCTGGCGGCATTCACCCCGGCAGGCGACATGCGCGTGCTGCTGGGCGATTTTACCGGCCATGGCTTGCCGGCGGCGGTCGGCGCCATGCCGCTGGCCGAGGTGTTCTACGGCATGACCGCCAAGGGCTATGGCATGGCGCAGATCCTGCGCGAGATGAACGTCAAGCTCAAGCGCATCCTGCCGGTGGACATGTTCTGCTGCGCGCTGCTGCTCAACCTCAGCATGCAGCGCGGCTCGGTCGAGGTGTGGAATGGCGGCATGCCCGATGGTTATCGTCTGTCGGTGGATGGGCAGGTGCTGTCGGTGCTGAGTTCGCGGCATCTGCCGCTGGGCATTCTCGCCGCCGAGCGCTTCGATGACAGCACCGAAGTGCTGCCGATGGTGTCGGGCGAGCGCCTGTTGTTGCTGTCGGATGGCGTGCTCGATACTGCCGATGACGAAGAGCGCCTGTTTGGCGTGCAGCGCCTGCTTACGGTGCTGGCCAACAACCGTGAACCGGCCCAGCTGTTCGACGAGCTGATGCAGGCCCTGGAGCGTTTTGGCGGGCGCCCGCGCGATGACATCAGCTTGTGTGACATCCGCATGTTCGGTGCCCAAGAGCGGGTGCCGGCGCCCATGATCTACGCTGATAGTGGCCGCTCCAGCCCATTGGACTGGTCGCTGGGCTTCGAGGTGCGTGGCGAGAGCCTGAAGCGCTTCAATCCGGTGCCGTACCTGGTGCAGTTGTTGCAAGAAATACACGGCCTGCGCGCACGTACCGGTAGCCTGCACAGCGTGCTCAGCGAACTGTATTCCAACGCCCTGGAACATGGTGTGCTGGGCCTGGACTCGCAGCTGAAAAGCGATGTACAGGGCTTTGCCGACTATTATCAGGAGCGCGCCCGGCGCCTGGGGTCGTTGACCGACGGTTTTGTAAGCATCAATTTCAGGGTTGAACCCCATGGCGACGGCGGGCGTCTGATGATCGAGGTCCGCGACAGTGGTGCCGGTTTCGATGTGCAGCGCGTGCTGGCGCGGCCTGCGCGCGACCAGGGGCTGAGCGGTCGTGGCCTGAACCTGGTACAGCGGCTGGCCAGTGAGGCGCGCTGGAGTGAGGGCGGGCGTTGCGCGCATGTGGCGTTCGTATGGTGAGCCACTGGGTGGCTCGGGCATAATCTGGCTTGATCAAGGAGTGAACAAGTGGCTGAAAAGCATATTGACCAGAAGGTAATCAGTGACCTGCGTGAGGTCATGGAGGATGGTTACCTGCAGTTGGTGCAGACGTTTCTCGACGACTCTGAGCGCCGGCTGGGCCAGCTGCATGCGGCCAAGAGTGCCGAGGAGCTTGGTGCGGCCGCTCACAGTTTCAAGGGCAGCAGCAGCAACATGGGGGCGCTGATCCTGGCCAGCCTGTGCCACCAGCTGGAAGAGCGTGCGCGGGATCGCCCGTTGTATGGCATTGAAGACCTGATCAGCCGCATTGATCAGGAATTCGTCGAGGTGCAGCGCTTCTATCGCGGTGAGCAACAAGGTATTTCCGCCGGTTGATAGGCGAGTTGGCGCGAGTCTTGCAATTCTCCGCCCGGATGATTTTCAAGTTCCATGCGCGGAGACCGCTCGATGCCTGTCGCACCCAACCCATTGTTGCAAGCCAATGCCATTGCCAACACCTCGCGTTCGGCCGCTGTGCAGGCGGACAAACCGCTGCAGGCGCTGGGCGACAAGGGTGATGGCTTTGGCCAGGTGATGGCCAGGCAGGGCCGCGACAAGGCTGCTGGGGCGGATGACAAGGTGGCCCAGGCCAAGCCCAAGGACAAGCCTGATGCGGCAGCGGGCGGCAAGAAAGACCCGGCCGACAAAAACGCTGTTGCCGATGACGGCAATAAATTGCCAGCAGACGATGCGGCGCAGGCCGATACCGGTTTGCGTGATGCCAGCCTGGTAGCTGGGCAGGTCACCGACGCCCAGCCGGGCGCGCAACTGATCCAGGCCCAGGCCGAGGCGGTAGCGCCGGTGCTGCAGGCCGCTACGGCGCAAGCCCAGGTGGCGCTGCCTGAAGGCTCTCCTGTTGAAGAAGCTTTCGACCCGGATGCCGACCCCTTAGCCAACCTGCCCACCCTGCGCCTGGCGCTGGAGCACAGTGCCCAGGCCAAGGGCAGTACCTCAGCACATGCTCTTGATCCTGCTCAGGCTCAAGGCGAGGATGGGCGGGCAGCCGTCAATACCTTGGCGAATCTGGTCGAGAATGCCGAGGGCGATAGCGGCGAGCCGGGTGACAAGGCCTTCGGCGCCTTGCTTGAAGAGGGCCTGAAGGACACCAAGAGCGCCAGCAGCGACACCCGTGTCGACGATTTCGCCAACCGCCTGGCCAGCCTGACCCAGGCGGCCACGGCCAAGACCGCCAACGCCGTGCCAGCCAGTGCCAGCCCATTGCACCAGCCGTTGCCGATGAACCAGAGCGCCTGGGCCGAGGGCTTGGTCAACCGGGTCATGTACCTGTCCAGCCAGAACCTCAAGTCGGCTGACATCCAGCTGGAGCCGGCCGAGCTGGGTCGCCTGGACATTCGCGTCAATGTTGCGGCGGACCAGGCCACCCAGGTCACCTTCATCAGCGGCCACGCCGGTGTGCGTGACGCCCTCGACAGCCAGGTTCACCGCCTGCGTGAGCTGTTCGCCCAGCAGGGGCTGGCACAGCCGGATGTCAATGTTGCCGACCAGTCGCGCGGGCAGCAACAGCAGCAGGGGCAGGCGCAGGGCAGCAACCTGTCCGGGGTGGCTGCACGCCGGGCCGAGCAGGGGCGCGGTGAGGTGGCCGACGGTGCCCGGCCGGTGGAGCGGCAGGTGGTTGTGGGTGACAGTGCGGTGGATTATTACGCCTGAGGCCGGGGTGCATGGCTTTAGGTTTTTAGCGCCTGTGAGATCGAGCGCCGCCCGCGCGGCGCTTCGCGGGGCAAGCCCGCTCCCACAGTCTGTTTCGGGCCAGTTACTCCTTTGAGATTGCCTCTGGCCGCCTTGTTTGTTTCACTCGATATCGGCTGTGCCGCTGTTCTTCATCAATCTCCAGCCATACACCCGGGGGGGGCGCGCCAAAGGCACAGGAATAATTGGCCCGAAACAGATGTGGGAGCGGGCTTGTCCCGCGAAGCGCCGCGCGGGCGGCGCTCGATCTCACAGGCGCCACACCTCTGCCGGTGGACCCATCCCGACCCCAACACAATCTAACAAGCCCGAAACTGGCATAACACTTGCTCAAGCCAAGCCATCCTCCCTTGAACCCCCGATGGACGACGGATTATTGGCATGGCGAAGAGCGAAGCAGTCAAAGACCCCGCCACTAAAGGCAAACTCAAGCTGATCATCATGGCCGTGGTAGGCCTGTTGCTGGCGATCGGCCTTTCGGTGGGCGCTACCTGGTTCATCATGCACAAGGGCGAGCCGGCGCCGGCCGCCGAAGCAGCAGCCAGCAACGCCAAGCCTGCGGCCATCTACGTGCCGCTGACCCCGGCTTTCGTGGTCAATTTCAACCAGAACGGCCGCCAGCGCTACATGCAGGTGAGCATCGCCATGCAGGCGCGCAACCAGGCCGACCTGGACGCGCTCAAGGTGCACATGCCGGTGATTCGCAACAACCTGGTGATGATGTTCTCCGGGCAAGGTTTCGACACCCTCGCCAGCAGCCCGGTAGGCCAGGAAATGCTGCGCCAGAAAGCGACCGCCGTGGTTCAGGAAGTGGCGCAGAAGGAACTTGGCAAGCCGGTCATCGACCAGCTGCTGTTCACCAATTTCGTATTGCAGTAGGAGTCCGCAATGGCCGTACAGGACCTGCTGTCCCAGGATGAGATCGATGCCCTGTTGCATGGCGTCGACGACGGGCTGGTGCAGACCGAGAGTGCATCCGAGCCTGGCAGTATCAAAAGCTACGACCTGACCAGTCAGGACCGTATCGTGCGGGGTCGCATGCCGACCCTGGAAATGATCAACGAGCGTTTCGCCCGTTACACCCGTATCAGTATGTTCAACCTGCTGCGCCGTTCGGCCGACGTGGCCGTGGGGGGCGTGCAGGTGATGAAATTCGGCGAATACGTGCATTCGCTGTATGTGCCGACCAGCCTCAATCTGGTCAAGATCAAGCCTCTGCGTGGCACTTCGCTGTTCATCCTCGACGCCAAGCTGGTGTTCAAGCTGGTGGACAACTTCTTCGGTGGCGATGGCCGCCACGCCAAGATCGAAGGCCGCGAGTTCACCCCGACCGAGCTGCGCGTGGTGCGCATGGTGCTGGACCAGTGCTTCGTCGACCTCAAGGAAGCCTGGCAGGCGATCATGCCGGTGTCCTTCGAGTACATGAACTCCGAGGTCAACCCGGCCATGGCCAACATCGTCGGCCCCAGCGAGGCGGTGGTGGTCTCCACCTTCCACATCGAGCTGGATGGCGGTGGCGGCGACCTGCACGTGACCATGCCGTATTCGATGATCGAGCCGGTACGGGAAATGCTCGATGCCGGTTTCCAGTCTGACCTGGACGACCAGGACGAGCGTTGGGTCAAGGCCCTGCGCGAAGACGTGCTGGATGTCGCCGTGCCAATGACCGCCACGGTCGCCCGGCGCCAACTGAAGCTGCGCGACATCCTGCACATGCAGCCTGGCGATGTAATCCCGGTGGAGCTGCCCGAGCACCTGGTGCTGCGCGCCAACGGCGTGCCGGCGTTCAAGGCGCGGCTGGGTTCGCACAAGGGCAACCTGGCCCTGCAGATCATCGACCCGATCGAACGCCGCTGACGGCGTGCCGGTCGCTTACAACGAATTGAATGCCTGTCGAGGAAACCATGGCTAACGAAAACGAGATCACCTCCCCAGATGACCAGGCACTGGCCGATGAGTGGGCTGCCGCGCTGGAAGAAACCGGTGCGGCCGGCCAGGCCGACATTGATGCACTGCTGGGCGGTGACACCGGCAGCAGCGGTGGCCCCGGCCGCCTGCCGATGGAAGAGTTCGCCAGCTCGCCGAAGCCGAACGAAAACGTCAGCCTCGAAGGCCCGAACCTGGACGTGATCCTGGACATCCCGGTGAACATTTCCATGGAAGTGGGCAGCACCGAGATCAACATCCGCAACCTGCTGCAGCTCAACCAGGGTTCGGTGATCGAACTCGACCGCCTGGCCGGCGAGCCACTTGATGTGCTGGTCAACGGTACGCTGATCGCCCATGGCGAAGTGGTCGTGGTCAACGAGAAGTTCGGCATCCGCCTGACCGACGTGATCAGCCCTAGCGAACGCATCAAGAAGCTGCGCTGAGTGAAGGGCACGATGCGCGCCATCGCGGCGCTTGCCGCGCTGCTGGCCAGCCACGCCTGCCTTGCCGCCGCTACGCCAGCCGCCACCCCGGTGGCTGCACCCGGCAGCCTCGGCGGGCAGCTGGCACAAATGGTGTTCGGTCTGCTGCTGGTAGTGGGCCTGATCTTCTTCCTGGCTTGGTTGCTGCGGCGCCTGCAGAGCACGGCGGTGAAGGGCGGGCAGCTGATCGAGATTGTCGGCAGCCGGGCCATCGGCCCGCGTGACCGCCTGCTGCTGGTTCAGGTAGGCAAGGAGCAGATCCTGATCGGCCATACCCCCGGCAGCATCGAGGCCCTGCATGTGCTGGCCGAACCTGTGCAGGTGCCGGATAACGCCCGTCAGGCGACGCCGGAGTTTGCCCAGCGGTTGATCGAGTTGATGGGCAAGAACCCTAAGGACAACAAGTGATGAGCGGCGCGCTGCGTACGTTGTTGGGCTCGTTATTGGCGGTGGCGCTGCTGCTGGCCGCGCCATTGGCCCTGGCCGCCGACCCGCTGTCGATCCCGGCCATTACCCTGTCCAATACTGCGGACGGGCAGCAGGAGTATTCGGTCAGCCTGCAAATTCTGCTGATCATGACCGCGCTGAGCTTCATCCCGGCGTTCGTCATCCTGATGACCAGCTTCACCCGCATCATCATCGTGTTCTCGATTTTGCGCCAGGCCCTGGGCCTGCAGCAGACGCCGTCGAACCAGTTGCTGACCGGCATGGCGCTGTTCCTGACCATGTTCATCATGGCCCCGGTGTTCGACCGGGTGAACCAGAGCGCGCTGCAGCCGTACCTGAACGAGCAGCTGACGGCCCAGCAGGCCATCGACACAGCCCAGGGGCCACTCAAGGACTTCATGCTGGCGCAAACCCGGCAAAGCGACCTTGACCTGTTCATGCGCCTGTCCAAGCGCACTGACATCGCCGGCCCCGACCAGGTGCCGCTGACCATTCTGGTGCCAGCGTTCGTCACCTCCGAGCTGAAGACCGCGTTCCAGATCGGCTTCATGATCTTCATCCCGTTCCTGATCATCGACATGGTGGTGGCCAGTGTGCTGATGGCCATGGGTATGATGATGCTGTCGCCGCTGATCATCTCGTTGCCGTTCAAGATCATGCTGTTCGTGCTGGTCGATGGCTGGGCGCTGATCATGGGCACCCTGGCCAGCAGTTTCGGCGGCGTCTGACGCCGTCAAGGAGAGCCGCCGATGACACCTGAAATTGCTGTCGACCTGTTCCGTGACGCCCTGTGGTTGACCACCCTGATGGTGGCCGTGCTGGTGGTGCCGAGCCTGCTGGTGGGCCTGGTGGTGGCGATGTTCCAGGCGGCCACGCAGATCAACGAACAGACCCTTAGCTTTCTGCCGCGCCTGTTGGTGATGCTGATCACCCTGATCGTTGCCGGGCCGTGGCTGGTGCAGAAGTTCATGGAATACATCACCACGCTTTACACCAACATTCCGCAGCTCATAGGTTGATGCGGCAATGCTGGAGCTGACCGACACGCAGATCGGCACCTGGGTCGCCACCTTCATCCTGCCGTTGTTCAGGGTGACGGCGGTGTTGATGACCATGCCGATCTTCGGCACCCGCATGCTGCCGGCGCGGGTGCGCCTGTACGTGGCTGTGGCCATTACCGTGGTGATCGTGCCGGCGTTGCCGCCGCTGCCCGAATTCGACCCGCTGAGCCTGCGTGGCCTGTTGCTGTGCGCCGAGCAGATCATTGTCGGTGCGCTGTTCGGCTTGGCGCTGCAGTTGCTGTTTCAGGCCTTTGTGGTTGCCGGGCAGATTGTTGCGGTGCAGATGGGCATGGCCTTCGCCTCGATGGTCGACCCTGCCAACGGCGTCAACGTCACGGTGATCAGCCAGTTCATGACCATGCTGGTGAGCGTGCTGTTCCTGCTGATGAACGGCCACCTGGTGGTGTTCGAGGTATTGACGGAAAGCTTTACTACCTTGCCGGTGGGCAGTGCGCTGGTGGTCAACCACTTCTGGGCGCTGGCCGGGCGCATGGGTTGGGTATTTGCGGCCGGCTTGCTGCTGATCCTGCCGGTGATCGCTGCGTTGCTGGTGGTGAACATCGCCTTTGGCGTGATGACCCGCGCGGCGCCGCAGCTGAACATTTTCTCTATCGGTTTTCCGCTGACCCTGGTCATGGGCATGTTCATCTTCTGGGTCGG
Source organism: Pseudomonas sp. NPDC089407 (assembly GCF_044900445.1). Classification (NCBI taxonomy): domain Bacteria; kingdom Pseudomonadati; phylum Pseudomonadota; class Gammaproteobacteria; order Pseudomonadales; family Pseudomonadaceae; genus Pseudomonas; species Pseudomonas sp. NPDC089407. Next base: position 133,382 of record NZ_JBJDNB010000009.1, on the reverse strand, counting down.
CCTGGCCGATATCCTGTCGCACTACCAGGCGCTGGCCAGCGAAGCGCTGCAATGGCTGCGTGACCTGGCGAAGGCGGGCTGAGCATGGCAGAGAGCGAGAGCGGCCAGGACAAGACAGAAGACCCCACCGATAAGCGCAAGCGCGACAGCCGCGAAAAGGGCGAGGTTGCGCGCTCCAAGGAACTCAATACGGTGGCCGTGACCCTGGCGGGTGCCGGCGGCCTGTTGGCATTCGGCGGCCATCTGGCCGAAACGTTGCTGGCCCTGATGCGCATGAACTTCAGCCTGACCCGTGAGGTGATCGTCGACGAACGGGCCATGGGCGCCTTCCTGCTGGCCTCGGGCAAGATGGCGATCTGGGCGGTGCAGCCGGTACTCATCCTGTTGTTCGTGATTTCCTTCGTGGCACCTATCGCCCTCAGCGGTTTCTTGTTCTCCGGTAGCCTGCTGCAGCCCAAGTTCAGCCGCATGAACCCGCTGTCCGGGATCAAACGCATGTTCTCGATGAACAGCCTGACCGAGTTGCTCAAGGCGCTGGCCAAGTTTTTCGTGATCCTTATCGTGGCGCTGGTGGTGTTGTCCAGCGACCGCCAGGCCTTGCTGTCGATTGCCAACGAGCCGCTGGAGCAGGCGATCATCCACAGCCTGCAGGTGGTCGGCTGGAGTGCGTTGTGGATGTCGGCCGGGCTGCTGCTGATTGCGGCGGCAGATGTGCCGTTCCAGCTGTACCAGACGCACAAGAAAATGAAGATGACCAAGCAGGAGGTCAAGGACGAGTACAAGGACAGCGAGGGCAAGCCCGAGGTCAAGCAGCGCATTCGCCAGTTGCAGCGTGAAATGTCGCAGCGGCGCATGATGGCGGCGGTACCGCAGGCCGATGTGATCATCACCAACCCGACGCACTATGCGGTGGCCTTGCAGTATGACCCCGAAAAGGGTGGGGCGGCGCCGTTGCTGTTGGCCAAGGGCACAGACTTCATGGCCTTGAAGATTCGCGAGATTGGCGTGGAGCACAAGGTGCAGATCCTCGAGTCGCCGGCGCTGGCGCGGGCAATTTATTACTCCACTGAAATCGAGCAGGAAATCCCGGCCGGCTTGTACCTGGCGGTGGCGCAGGTGCTGGCTTATGTGTTCCAGATCCGCCAGTACCGCGCGGGCAGGGGCAAGCGGCCGGAGCCGTTGAAAGATGACCTGCCGATTCCGCCGGACTTGCGGCGCGACAGTTGATTGGTGGTAGGTGGCGGGTGTTCGCCTTGAGGTTTTTGTCGCCTATGAGATCGAGCGCCGCCCGCGCGGCGCTTCGCGGGGCAAGCCCGCTCCCACATCGGTTCGGGCCAATTTTTCCTGCCTCCTTCGCACTCGCGCCCTGGTGCATGGCTGGAGACTGATGAAGAGCAGTGGCGCAGCCGATATCGAAGGGAACAAACAAGGCGGGCAGAGGTGACCTCACAGGATGGATTGGCCCGAAACAGATGTGGGAGCGGGCTTGCCCCGCGAAGCGCCGCGCGGGCGGCGCTCGATCTCATAGACAACAAAAACCTCAAGGCGAAACCCCCGATTCACCCCAAACCACAAAGTTGGAAAGCTTCTTGCAATGCCAGCCGCAGGCGCCCCCTGGGCGTCAAAGTTTTGCATCAAGAGGACTCGCGGTGGATCGCACTCAGTTAATCAGCAACGCCCGTAACAACCTGGCCGGGCTCGGCCGGGGCAACCTGGGTGTGCCGCTGTTGCTGCTGGTGATGTTGGCAATGATGATGTTGCCGATACCGCCGTTCCTGCTCGACGTGTTCTTCACCTTCAACATCGCCCTGTCGATCGTGGTGCTGCTGGTCTGCGTCTATGCACTGCGCCCGCTGGACTTCGCCGCGTTCCCCACCATCCTGCTGGTGGCTACGTTGCTGCGCCTGGCGCTGAACGTGGCCTCTACCCGGGTGGTCATGCTGCACGGCCAGGAAGGTCACGGCGCGGCGGGCAAGGTGATCCAGGCCTTCGGCGAGGTGGTGATCGGCGGCAACTACGTGGTCGGTGGCGTGGTCTTCGCCATCCTCATGATCATCAACTTCGTGGTGGTGACCAAGGGTGCCGGGCGTATCTCGGAAGTGAGCGCGCGTTTCACCCTCGACGCCATGCCCGGCAAGCAGATGGCCATCGACGCTGACCTCAACGCCGGCCTGATCGACCAGGCCCAGGCCAAGCACCGCCGTGCCGAGGTGGCCCAGGAGGCCGAGTTCTACGGCTCGATGGACGGTGCCAGCAAGTTTGTCCGCGGTGACGCCATCGCCGGCCTGCTGATCCTGTTCATCAACCTGATCGGCGGCATGCTGATCGGCATGCTGCAGCATGGCATGAGCTTCGGCGATGCCGGCAAGGTGTACGCCCTGCTGACCATTGGTGACGGTTTGGTGGCGCAATTGCCATCACTGCTGCTGTCCACGGCCGCCGCGATCATGGTGACCCGCGCCTCGGGCTCCGAGGACATGGGCAAGCTGATCAACCGGCAGATGTTCGACTCGCCCAAGGCGTTGGCCGTGTCGGCGGCGTTGATGATTGTCATGGGCCTGGTCCCGGGCATGCCGCATGTCGCCTTCATCGGCTTGGGTCTGCTGGCCGGCGGCGGGGCTTACCTGGTGTGGAAAAAACAGCAGAAAGCCGAGGCCCAGGCATTGCAGGAGGCGCAGCGCCAGCAGGACCTGCTGCCTTCACCGCAGCGTGCGCAGGAAACCAAGGAACTGGGCTGGGACGACGTCACGCCGATCGACATGATCGGCCTGGAAGTCGGCTACCGGCTGATCCCGTTGGTCGACCGCAACCAGGGCGGCCAGCTGCTGGCGCGGATCAAGGGCGTGCGCAAAAAGCTGTCGCAGGACCTGGGCTTCCTCATGCCAACTGTGCACATCCGCGATAACCTCGACCTGCAGCCCAGCGCTTATCGCCTGACCCTGATGGGGGTAATCCTGGCCGAAGCGGAGATCTACCCAGACCGCGAGCTGGCGATCAACCCGGGCCAGGTGTTCGGCACCCTCAACGGCATTGCCGCGCGTGACCCGGCGTTTGGCCTGGAGGCGGTGTGGATCGACGTTGGCCAGCGTTCGCAGGCGCAGTCGTTGGGCTACACCGTGGTCGATGCCAGTACCGTGGTGGCCACCCACCTCAACCAGATCCTGCAGAAGCACTGCCATGAGCTGATCGGCCATGAAGAGGTCCAGCAACTGTTGCAGGTATTGGGCAAGGCCTCGCCTAAACTTGCAGAAGAGCTGGTGCCGGGTGTCATTTCCTTGTCGGGGCTGCTCAAGGTGTTGCAAGCCCTGTTGTCGGAACAGGTGCCAGTGCGCGATATTCGCAGTATTGCCGAGGCCATCGCGAATAACGCCGGCAAGAGTCAAGATACCGCCGCGCTGGTGGCGGTGGTGCGCGTCGGATTGTGTCGCGCCATCGTGCAAAGCATTGTCGGCGTTGAGTCCGAGCTGCCAGTGATTACCCTGGAGCCAAGGTTGGAACAGATTTTGCTCAATAGTCTGCAAAGGGCCGGGCAGGGTCAGGAAGACGGTGTTCTTCTGGAGCCTAGCATGGCCGAGAAGCTGCAACGTTCGCTGATCGAAGCGGCCCAGCGCCAGGAAATGCAGGGCCAACCGGCCATCCTGCTGGTCGCCGGCCCGATCCGCGCCATGCTGTCGCGTTTCGGTCGCCTGGCTGTACCGAATTTGCATGTTCTGGCGTATCAGGAAATACCGGACAACAAGCAAGTCACCATCGTTGCCACCGTGGGCCCTAACGGCTGAGGTAGTGGATAATGCAAGTTAAGCGATTTTTCGCCGCCGATATGCGTCAGGCCATGAAACTGGTCCGTGATGAGCTGGGCGCCGATGCCGCGATCATTGGCAACCGCCGCATTGCCGGCGGTGTCGAACTGACGGCCGCGCTGGACTACAAGCTGTCCGCCCTGGCCCCGCGTGTGCCCAACGCCGAGCTGGAAGAAGAGCTGCGCAAGACCCACACGCGCATCGCCACTGCCCAGGCCGAGCTGGATCACCGCCAGGACAGCAGCGACAACAACCGCCAATTGTTTGCCGGGCAGTCGCTGACCGCCGCCGAGCCGTTGGTCGAGCCGCATGTGGATGCCCCTGATACGCCCGTTGCCCCGGCTGCCGCGCCAGTCGACCCGCGCCTGTTCGATGCCATGCGCTCCGAGCTGTCGGGCCTGCGCGAACTGCTCGAAGTGCAGCTCGGCTCGCTGGCCTGGACCCAGCTGCAAGGCAGCAAGCCGCAACAGGCCAACCTCTGGCGGCGCCTGCAGCGTATCGGCCTGTCCGGGCCGATTGCCCGCGAACTGCTCGACCTGACCGCCAAGATCGAAGAGCCACGCCAGGCCTGGCGCATGCTGCTGGCGCACCTGGCGCGCATGATTGAAATCCCTGAGGTCGAGCCGATCGAAGAGGGCGGCGTGATTGCCATGGTCGGCCCGGCCGGCATGGGCAAGACCACCACCCTGGCCAAGCTGGCCGCGCGCTACGTGCTCAAGTACGGCGCACAGAACCTGGCGCTGGTGAGCATGGACAGCTTCCGCATCGGTGCCCAGGAGCAGCTCAAGACCCTCGGCCGCATCCTCAATGTGCCGGTCACCTATGTCGACCCGGGCCAGTCGCTGGCCGCGGCACTGGAACCGCTGCTGCGCAAGCGCGTGGTGCTGATCGATACCGCCGGCCTGCAGGCCAGCGACCCGGCCCTGCGCATGCAGCTGGAAACCCTGGCCGGGCGTGGCATAGCCGCGAAGAATTACCTGGTGCTGGCCACCACCAGCCAGAAGCAGGTGCTGACCGCCGCCTACCACAGCTACAAGCGCTGTGGCCTGGCCGGCTGCATCCTGACCAAACTCGATGAAACGGCAAGCCTTGGCGACGTGCTGAGCCTTGCCATCAGTCATGAACTGCCCGTGGCCTACCTGACCGACGGCCCGCGCATTCCTGACGACCTGCACCTGCCACGGGGCCACCAGCTGGTCACCCGGGCGGTCAATGTGCAACAACAGGACGAGCCCAGCGAAGAGGCCATGGCCGACATGTTCGCTGATCTCTATCACAACCCACGGCGAGCGGGTTGAGCATGAAGCGTGTGCAAAGTAGCTATACCAAAGGGTACGCAGAATTGCCCTACGTGTGGCCCGAGCCCCAGCGAGACAAGGTAAATTTCAGACATGGGTAGCATGCATCCCGTACAGGTGATCGCCGTGACCGGTGGCAAAGGTGGCGTCGGCAAGACTAACGTTTCAGTGAACCTGTCCCTGGCGCTGGCCGAGCTTGGCCGCAGGGTCATGCTGCTGGACGCCGACCTGGGCCTGGCCAATGTCGACGTGTTGCTGGGTCTTACCCCCAAACGTACCCTCGCCGATGTCATCGAAGGGCGCTGTGAGCTGCGTGACGTGATGCTGCAGGGCCCTGGCGGTGTACGCATCGTGCCGGCAGCTTCGGGCACCCAGAGCATGGTGCACCTGGCGCCGGCCCAGCATGCCGGGCTGATCCAGGCGTTCAGCGAAATTGGCGACAACCTTGACGTGCTGGTGATCGATACCGCTGCGGGTATCGGTGATTCGGTCGTCAGCTTTGTTCGCGCTGCCCAGGAAGTGCTGCTGGTGGTGTGCGACGAACCCACCTCGATTACCGACGCCTACGCGCTGATCAAGTTGCTCAACCGCGATTACGGCATGAACCGCTTCCGTGTGCTGGCCAACATGGCGCAGAGCCCGCAGGAAGGGCGCAACCTGTTTGCCAAGCTGACCAAAGTCACCGACCGCTTCCTTGACGTTGCCCTGCAGTACGTGGGCGCCGTGCCGTACGACGAATGCGTGCGCAAGGCGGTGCAAAAGCAGCGTGCCGTGTACGAAGCCTTCCCTCGCTCCAAGTGTGCGCTGGCCTTCAAAGCGATTGCCCAGAAGGTCGACAGCTGGCCGCTGCCGGCTAACCCGCGTGGCCACCTGGAGTTCTTTGTCGAGCGCCTGGTGCAACCCACCAGCGCGGGACCCGTGCTATGAGCGCCAGTGGCTTCAAGATGTACAGCCGGGCGGCGAAAGACGCCCAGTACGAACTGATCGAACGCTACGCACCGCTGGTCAAGCGCATCGCCTACCACTTGCTGGCGCGCTTGCCGGCCAACGTCCAGGTCGAGGACCTGATCCAGGCCGGCATGATCGGCCTGCTGGAAGTGGCCAACAAGTATGACGCCAGCAAGGGCGCCAGTTTTGAAACCTACGCCGGCATCCGCATCCGCGGGGCGATGCTGGATGAAGTGCGCAAAGGCGACTGGGCACCGCGTTCGGTGCACCGCAACACCCGCATGGTCAGTGACGCGATGCGTGCAGTTGAGGCCAGAACAGGCCGTGACGCTAAAGATCATGAAGTTGCTGCCGAACTCCAATTGAGTCTCGATGATTACTACGGGATCTTGAACGATACCTTGGGCAGCCGCCTGTTCAGCTTCGACGACCTGCTGCAGGACGGCGAGCACGAAGGGCTGCATGAGGATGGCGCCAGCGGCCAGGTCGAACCTGCCCGTGGGCTGGAGGACGAGCGCTTCCAGATCGCCCTGACCGAGGCCATTGCCAACCTGCCGGAGCGTGAACGCCTGGTGCTGGCGCTGTACTACGACGAAGAGTTGAACCTCAAGGAAATCGGTGAGGTGCTGGGGGTCAGCGAGTCGCGGGTCAGTCAGTTGCACAGCCAGTGTGCCGCGCGTTTGCGCAGCCGCCTGGGGGAATGGCGGGCACGCTGAGCCTGCTGTCGTTGCAGTCGTTTTCCACGTGTGTTGCCACGTGCATTTCCACGTTGTACCGAATTGAATGAGTGCGTGCCCGGTAGGCCGGGCGCGTTTGAGACTGCTTGGAGGTCTAGATTGGACAAAAACATGAAAATCCTCATCGTTGACGACTTTTCGACGATGCGGCGGATCATCAAGAACCTGTTGCGTGACCTGGGCTTCACCAACACCGACGAGGCCGACGACGGCACCACGGCGCTGCCGATGCTGGAGAACGGCCATTACGACTTCCTGGTGACCGACTGGAACATGCCTGGCATGTCCGGCATCGACCTGCTGCGCAAAGTGCGCGCCAGCGACAAGCTGAAAAGCATGCCGGTACTGATGGTGACCGCCGAAGCCAAGCGTGACCAGATCATCGAAGCGGCCCAGGCCGGCGTCAATGGTTACGTGGTCAAGCCGTTCACCGCCCAGGTGCTCAAAGAAAAGATCGAGAAGATCTTCGAACGCGTCAACGGCTGAGTCACGTCAGGGGGCGCGCCATGGATTCATCACAAAACTCTTTGGGCGAGTTCGAATCGACCCTGAAGAAACATGCCCAGGAGTTGGTCGAAAGCCTGGAGCGGGGCCGTTTCGGCGAGGCGGTGCAGCTGATTCACGAGCTGAACCAGACCCGCGACCGCGGCCTGTACCAGGAAGTCGGCAAGCTGACCCGCGAGCTGCACAGTGCGATTGTCAGCTTCCAGATCGACCCGACCATGCCGCAGGCCGAGGAGGTGTCGCAGATTACCGACGCCACCGAGCGCCTGTCGTATGTGGTCAAGCTCACCGAAGGCGCGGCCAACCGCACCATGGACCTGGTCGAAGAAAGCACCCCGGTGCTCAACGACCTGGCCAGCGAGGCCAAGGCCCTGAGCACCGATTGGCAGCGCTTCATGCGCCGCGAAGTGGCGGCGCCGGAATTCCGTGACCTTGTCAAACGGGTCGACAGTTTTCTGACGCACAGCGCCACCGGTAACCGCAAGGTCGCGGGCCACCTCAATGACATTCTGTTGGCCCAGGACTATCAAGACCTGACCGGGCAGGTGATCAAGCGCGTCACCAACCTGGTGACCGAAGTGGAAAGCAACCTGCTCAAACTGGTGTTGATGGCCAGCCAGGTCGACCGCTTTGCGGGCATCCAGCATGACCACGATCAATTGCGCGCAGAAAAAGATGCAGAAAAACATCCGACTCGGGGTGAAGGTCCGCAGATTCATGCCGATAAGCGTGAAGACGTCGTGTCCGGTCAGGACGATGTCGATGATCTGCTGTCCAGCCTGGGTTTTTAAGGAGCACGTTTGATGAGCTTCGGCGCCGATGAAGAAATCCTCCAGGATTTCCTGGTAGAAGCCGGCGAAATTCTTGAGCAACTGTCCGAGCAACTGGTCGAGCTGGAAAGCCGACCCGATGATGCCGACCTGCTCAATGCGATCTTTCGCGGTTTCCACACTGTAAAAGGGGGCGCCGGCTTCCTTCAGCTGAACGAGCTGGTGGAGTGCTGCCATATCGCCGAGAACGTGTTCGACGTCCTGCGCAAAGGTGAGCGCCGGGTCGACGCGGAACTGATGGACGTGGTGCTCGAAGCGCTGGACACGGTCAACAGCATGTTTGGCCAGGTGCGCGAGCGCGCCGAAGTGACCCCGGCCACCCCCGAGTTGCTGGCGGCGCTGGCGCGCCTGGCCGAGCCGGGCGGTGCCGAGGCTGCTGCAGCGCCAGTGCCTGCCCCGGAGCCGGTCGCCGAGGCGCCGGTGGTGGCCGAGGAGCAGCACCAGGACATCACCGACAGCGAGTTCGAGCAGCTGCTCGATTCGCTCGACGCGGTCAAGGCTCAGGCTGCGGCCGACGAGCAGATGCAGGGTGAGGTTGTAAGTGGTGCAGGTGATGAAATCACCGATGCCGAGTTCGAATCGCTGCTGGACCAGTTGCATGGCAAAGGCCAGTTCAGTGCCGAGGTTGCCGCGCCGGTGGCTGCCGCAAGTGCCGAACCGCTCAGTGACGAAATCACTGACGCCGAATTCGAATCGCTGCTCGACCAGCTGCATGGCAAGGGCACCTTCCAGGCCGATGCCTTGCCTGCTGCCAAGGCGCCAGCGCCTGACGTGGCAGAGCTTGGCGCATCGGCCAGCGACGAAATCAGCGAACACGAGTTCGAAGCACTGCTCGACCAGTTGCATGGCAAGGGCAAGTTCGGTGGCGATGCAGCGGCTGTCGAAGCCCCGGTTGCGGCCAAGGTGCAAGCCCCGGCCGCAGCCAAGGCCGACAGCCAGCCGGTGGCCAAGCCAGTTGTCGCGGCAGCGCCTGCGCCAGCCAGCAAACCGGCAGCGGCACCGCGCGCGCCGGCCCCGGCTGCCGACAAGCATGCCGTCAGCGAAGCGGAAACCACGGTGCGCGTCGATACCGCGCGCCTGGACGAGATCATGAACATGGTCGGCGAACTGGTGCTGGTGCGAAACCGCCTGGTACGCCTGGGCCTGAACAGCGGTGACGAGGCCATGTCCAAGGCCGTTTCCAACCTTGATGTGGTCACTGCCGACCTGCAGACCGCGGTGATGAAAACCCGCATGCAGCCGATCAAGAAAGTCTTCGGCCGCTTCCCGCGCCTGGTCCGCGACCTGGCCCGCCAGCTGAAGAAAGAGATCAACCTGGAGCTGGTCGGTGAAGAAACCGACCTGGACAAGAACCTGGTCGAGGCCTTGGCCGACCCGTTGGTGCACTTGGTGCGCAACGCCGTCGACCACGGCATCGAGATGCCCGATGAGCGCGAAGCGTCGGGCAAGGCACGCACCGGCCGCGTAGTGCTGTCGGCGGAGCAGGAAGGCGACCACATCCTGCTGTCGATTTCGGACGACGGCAAGGGCATGGACCCGAACATCCTGCGCGCCAAGGCGGTGGAAAAGGGCCTGATGGACAAGGACGCCGCCGATCGCCTGAGCGAATCGGACTGCTACAACCTGATCTTTGCCCCGGGTTTCTCGACCAAGACCGAGATTTCCGACGTGTCGGGGCGTGGCGTGGGCATGGACGTGGTGAAAACCAAGATCTCCCAGCTCAACGGCTCGATCAACATCTTCTCGGCCAAGGGCCAGGGCTCGAAGATCGTCATCAAGGTGCCGCTGACCCTGGCGATCATGCCCACCCTGATGGTGATGCTGGGCAACCAGGCGTTTGCCTTCCCGCTGGTCAACGTCAACGAAATCTTCCACCTCGACCTGTCGCGCACCAACGTGGTCGACGGCCAGGAAGTGGTGATCGTGCGCGACAAGGCGCTGCCGCTGTTCTACCTCAAGCGCTGGCTGGTGCAGGGCCAGGTGCACGAAGAGCAGCACGAGGGCCACGTGGTGATCCTGTCGGTCGGCACCCAGCGCATCGGCTTTGTCGTCGATCAACTGGTGGGCCAGGAAGAAGTGGTCATCAAGCCGCTGGGCAAGATGCTGCAGGGTACCCCGGGCATGTCCGGGGCCACCATTACCGGCGACGGTCGCATCGCGTTGATTCTCGACGTCCCGAGCATGCTCAAGCGTTACGCCGCGCGGCGTATTTGATTTCGGTGGCGCACCCTGGCGGGTCGCGCCGCCTAATGGAGTGTTTATGGCAGTCAAGGTCCTGGTGGTGGATGATTCCGGTTTCTTCCGCCGCCGCGTCTCGGAAATCCTCTCGGCGGACCCGACGATCCAGGTAGTAGGTACCGCGACCAACGGCAAGGAAGCAATCGACCAGGCGCTGGCGCTCAAGCCCGATGTCATCACCATGGACTACGAAATGCCCATGATGGATGGCATTACCGCGGTGCGGCACATCATGCAGCGTTGCCCGACGCCGGTGTTGATGTTTTCCTCGCTGACCCATGAAGGTGCCCGGGTCACCCTCGATGCGCTGGATGCCGGCGCGGTGGATTACCTGCCGAAAAACTTCGAGGACATCTCGCGCAACCCCGACAAGGTCAAGCAGATGCTGTGCGAGAAGGTGCATACCCTTTCGCGCAGCAACCGCCGTTTTGGCAGCTATGCCAGCCATGCACCGGTGGCTGCAGCCGCGCCCGCCAGCAGCCACGCGCCTGCCAGCAATTTCAGCAGCCCGACAGCGGCACGCGCCCCTGTGCCTGCCCGTGCGCCGGCCCCAGCCGCCGCACCAGCGCATTCACCAGCCCCCAAGCGCAAGCCGTACAAGCTGGTGGCTATCGGTACCTCCACCGGGGGGCCGGTGGCCTTGCAGCGGGTGTTGACCCAGTTGCCAGCCAACTTCCCGGCGCCGATCGTGCTGATCCAGCACATGCCGGCGGCGTTCACCAAAGCCTTTGCCGAACGCCTCGACAAACTGTGCCGCATCAGCGTCAAGGAAGCCGAAGACGGCGACATGCTGCGCCCGGGCCTGGCCCTGTTGGCGCCTGGTGGCAAGCAGATGATGATCGACGGCCGTGGCACGGTGAAGATCCTGCCCGGTGACGAGCGCCTGAACTACAAGCCATGCGTGGACATCACCTTCGGTTCGGCGGCCAAGTCGTATGGCGACAAGGTGCTGTCGGTGGTGCTCACCGGCATGGGCGCCGATGGCCGCGAAGGCGCACGCCTGCTCAAGCAGGGTGGCAGCACGGTGTGGGCCCAGGATGAAGCCAGCTGCGTGATCTATGGCATGCCCATGGCCATCGTCAAGGCCAACCTGGCCGACGCGGTGTACAGCCTGGACGAGATCGGCAAGCACCTGGTAGAGGCGTGCGTCTGATGGACGTCCTCAGCCTGATCGGCCTGATCCTCGCCTTTGTTGCCATCGTCGGTGGCAACTTTCTTGAGGGCGGCCATGTCGGTGCCCTGATCAATGGCCCTGCGGCCTTGATCGTGCTGGGCGGTACCTTGGCGGCGGCTTTGTTGCAGTCGCCGCTGTCCTCATTCAAGCGCGCCTTGCAGATTTTGCGCTGGATCCTGTTCCCGCCGCGGGTTGACCTGGCCGGCGGTATCGACCGCGTGGTGAACTGGAGCCTGACCGCACGCAAGGAGGGCCTGCTAGGCCTGGAAGGGGTGGCCGACAGCGAGCCCGACCCCTATGCGCGCAAGGGCTTGCAGTTGCTGGTGGACGGCGCCGAGCCGGAAGCCATCCGCAGCATCCTCGAAGTCGATTTCCTGACCCAGGAAGGCCGTGACATCCAGGCGGCCAAGGTATTCGAGAGCATGGGCGGCTACGCGCCGACCATCGGTATCATTGGCGCGGTGATGGGCCTGATCCACGTGATGGGCAACCTGGCCGACCCGTCGCAGCTGGGCAACGGCATTGCTGTAGCCTTCGTGGCCACCATTTATGGCGTGGCCAGTGCCAACCTGATCCTGCTGCCGGTTGCCAGCAAGCTCAAGGCCATTGTCATGCGCCAGTCGCGCTACCGCGAGATGCTGCTCGAAGGCTTGTTGTCGATCGCCGAAGGCGAGAACCCGCGCTCTATCGAGCTGAAGCTGCAAGGCTTCATGGAGTAACCCATGCGTCGCCGTCGTCATACCGAGGAACACGAAAACCACGAACGCTGGCTGGTGTCGTACGCCGACTTCATTACCTTGCTGTTCGCCTTTTTCGTGGTGATGTACTCGATTTCCTCGATCAACGAGGGCAAGTACAAGGTCATTTCCCAGGCATTGCTGGGGGTGTTCAACGACCCTGAGCGGGCGGTCAAGCCGATCCCCATCGGCGAAGAGAAGCCGCTGAGCGTGCGCCCGGCCGAGCCGCTGGTCAATGACAGCGAGCAGACCGAGGCGGGCCTTGCGGCGACCAATGTCGACCCGTTGAAAACCATCAGTGACGACGTGCGCGATGCCTTTGGCGACCTGATCAACAGCGACCAGATGACCGTGCGCGGCAACGAGCTGTGGATCGAGATCGAGCTCAATTCGTCGCTGCTGTTCGGCAGCGGTGATGCCATGCCCAGTGACAAGGCGTTTGCCATCATCGAGAAGGTCGCCAACATTCTCAAGCCGTTCGCCAACCCGGTGCACGTCGAGGGTTTCACCGACAACCTGCCGATCCGCACCGCGCAGTACCCGACCAACTGGGAGCTGTCGTCGGCGCGGGCGGCGAGCATCGTGCGCCTGCTGGCCATGGAAGGGGTGAACCCGGCGCGCATGGCCTCGGTCGGCTACGGCGAGTACCAGCCGGTGGCCAGCAACGACACCGCCGACGGCCGTGCGCGTAACCGCCGGGTGGTGCTGGTGATTTCCCGTAACCTCGAAGTGCGCCGTAGCCTGACCGGCTCGGGCAGTGCCAACGCCACACCGGATGCTGCATTACGCCGGGCTGGCACACAAAGTGCACCGGCAACGGCAGCAACGGTGGCGGGGCAGTAACTCGTCAATTCTCTGTCACCGTTGCAGGGTAGGTAGGATTACCGCCGATCTTTGTAGGAGCGGGTTTACCCGCGAATCAGACGACGCGGTGTATGGCACCGGCTGCGCCGGTGTTCGCGGCGGTTCGACGCTTCGATGAACCCGCTCCTACATTGAGCGCGTGCGCTTTCGAAATTTGAGCAAGACAGTCCCTGCCAAATCAATAGATAGAGTTTGCTTGATGAGAGTCTGGGCAGTAGCCAATCAAAAAGGTGGCGTCGGCAAGACCACCACGACCATCGCCCTGGCCGGCCTGCTGGCCGAGGCCGGCAAGCGCGTGGTCGTTGTCGACCTCGACCCGCACGGGTCGATGACCAGCTATTTCGGGCACAACCCGGATGCCCTGGAGCACAGTTGCTACGACCTGTTCCTGCACAAGGGTACGGTGCCGGAGGGCTTACCCGGGCAACTGTTGCTGCCTACCAGTGACGAGCGCATTTCACTGTTGCCGTCGAGCACCGCGCTGGCCGTGCTGGAGCGCCAGTCGCCGGGGCAGAATGGCCTGGGCCTGGTGATCGCCAAGAGTCTGGCGCAGCTGTGGCAAGATTTCGACTTTGCCCTGATCGACAGCCCGCCCTTGCTGGGTGTGCTGATGGTCAATGCCCTGGCCGCCAGCCAGCAGCTGGTCATTCCGGTGCAAACCGAGTTTCTCGCGGTCAAGGGCCTGGAGCGCATGGTGGGTACCCTGGCCATGATCAACCGCTCGCGCAAGCAGGCGCTGCCGTACCAGATCGTGCCGACCCTGTTCGACCGCCGCACCCAGGCCTCGCTGGGCACCCTCAAGCAGCTGCGTGACAGCTACGGCCAACAGGTATGGCAAGGTTACATCCCGGTGGACACGCGCCTGCGCGATGCCAGCCGCAAGGGTGTCACGCCTTCGCAGTTCGACAGCAAGAGCCGCGGGCTGGTTGCCTACCGGGCGCTGCTCAAGCACCTGCTGACCTACAAAACTGCAGCGCAGGTGGCCTGATGACCCGAATCCAACAAGCCGGCACTCGGCCACAGATGGCCTTGCAGTCGTACCTGGATGGCCTGCTGCAAGAGGCCACCGAAGCCCAAGTGCTGGACGAGCTGCCGGCCGCGACGGACGAGTTCGCCGAGGCCGTGCGCGAAGAGCAGGCCCGCGATGCCCGCCAACCGGCCCGGCCTGAACCTGCCGAAGCCCTGGCAAGCCTTGCCCCGCGGCCCTTCGCCGAGCCCCGGCCGGTGGTGTTGCCCAGCCTGGTACCGGTGGAAGCCCCGGTAGTGACAGTGGTCGAGCAAACGGTGGTGGCCGAGGCGGCCATACCGGTGCTGGTTGAAGAACCGGTGGTGGCACCGGCCGTGCCGCTGGTTGATGTGCACCTGCCGGCGCCCGATTTTCCGGTGCCGCCTGCCAGCGTCGACGGTCGCCCGGTGTGGGCGGCTGAACCGTTCGAATGCCTGCTGTTCGATGTGGCCGGGCTGACCCTGGCCGTGCCGCTGGTGTGCCTGGGCTCGATCTACAACCTGGCCGGCCAGGAACTGACGCCGCTGTTCGGCCAGCCGGACTGGTTTCTCGGCATCCTGACCTGCCAGGCCGGCAACCTGAAGGTGCTGGACACCGCGCGTTGGGTGATGCCAGACCGCTACCGCGAGGATTTTCGCCAGGGCCTGCAATACGTGATTTCCGTGCAGGGCTACGAATGGGGGCTGGCGGTGCACCAAGTCAGCCGCTCGTTGCGCCTGGACCCGTCCGAGATCAAGTGGCGCAGCCAGCGGGGCCAGCGCCCGTGGCTGGCCGGCACGGTAATAGAACACATGTGTGCATTGCTCGACGTCGCCGCACTGGCCGAGCTGATCGCCAGCGGCGCGGTCAAGCAGCTGCATGCCAAACACAAATGACACCGAACACAACCGCCAGACAGCGGATTTAGAGGGCTAGGGGAATGAAAAAGTCGTCTGCACAAGGTACCGAAGATCCGATCCTGCAGTGGGTCACCTTCCGGCTCGATAACGAGTCCTACGGCATCAATGTGATGCAGGTGCAGGAAGTGCTGCGCTACACCGAGATTGCCCCGGTGCCGGGTGCGCCAAGCTACGTGCTGGGCATCATCAACCTGCGCGGCAACGTGGTGACGGTGATCGACACCCGCCAGCGCTTTGGCCTGATGCCGACCGAAGTCACCGACAACACCCGTATCGTCATCATCGAGGCTGACAAGCAAGTGGTCGGCATTCTGGTCGACAGCGTGGCCGAGGTGGTGTACCTGCGTCAGTCGGAAATCGAGACCGCGCCGAACGTGGGCAACGAAGAGTCGGCCAAGTTCATCCAGGGCGTGTGCAACAAGAATGGCGAGCTGCTGATTCTGGTCGAACTGGACAAGATGATGACCGAGGAAGAGTGGTCCGAGCTGGAGAACATCTGAGTTGATCCTACAGGTGGCTGTCATCTTCCTGGCGCTGGTCTGGGCGCTGAGCCTGTGGTTCTTCCTCAACTACAGCAAGCGCCAGCGCGAGCTGGCCGCACAACAGGCCGAAGGCGATGCGCTGCGCGACCAGCGCATCAAGGACCTGGCCAAGCGCCTGGACGACTACCAGAACGGTACCGTGCGCATGGGCGAGGCGCTGCACGAGCTGAGCGTGACGGTGGCACCGCTGACTGACAAGATCCAGCAGCTTGAGCAGCGCGACCCCAGCAATGTCACCTTCAGCCAGGCCGCCAAACTGGTGGGCATGGGGGCCAGTGTCGCCGAGCTGACCGAAAGCTGCGGCCTGACCCAGGCCGAGGCCGAGCTGATGAGCAAGTTGCACCGCAGCGGCTGAGGAAACGGGCGACGCAAGTCGCCCGGTTTGTTTCAGGGCCTGCCCCATGAGTGGTAGTTGCCGATAGTCGCTACGCTGCCCAACGCCTGGTCGATGTTGCGCGCCTGGGCAACAGGTAAGGCCAGATCTGCCATAAGGGAGCGATAACCGGTTTCCGGTATCGACTCCAGCTTGCTCAGTTGCCGCAGGAACTGCAGCCTGGGCAGGTGCCGGGCAACCATATCATTGAGCAGGCCAGGGCCGGTCATACGGCTCAGTTCCTGAGCGTAGGCTTCGTAACCGTGGGTGCCGGCCAGCGGCCTGGTGTCGTAGAACGACGGGTTGCTGCGCAAGCGTGCGTTCATCTCGGCGGAAATCGCGCGCAGGGTAGGGTTGTTGGCGTGGCTGCCGATGATGTTGCTGTTGTAGTCACAATGCATGCCCAGCAGCTCGTTGTTCACCGGGCTGCCGAGGACCAGGCCATCGGGCGTGGTTTTCACGGCCACCGAGCTGATCATCGCGAAGCTGTCGGGGTTGTCTTCAAAGCTGCGCAAGGTGTCATCGACGTCCATGTAAATGCCGCCCTGCGCATCGAGCAACGGGTAGCGCAGGATGTCGGAGGCTGACGCGAAGTTTGCCCCGTCGCTGTCCAGGGCCTGGCGGTACTGATGGTAGAACTCAGACTGCTCGAAAGCGGTGTAGAAGGGCTGTTCTTCCAGCGTCTTGACCTGAAGGTTCGACGCCGCGGTCAGCTTGGCCCGGTTCTTCATGAACGCTTTGGGGTTGGCCTTCGACAGATAGAAGTCATAGGTGAAGCCCGTGCCCTCAAGGCGTTTGGCATTGCTGGCGATGTTCTCTACCAGCTCATCGGGAATGCTTTTGTTGCCGACCCAGATGCTGAGGATTTGCTTCGGCAGCGGCGTTACGTGCGCGCTGTCGACCAGTGGCACGCTAAGTGGCAGTTGCAGCTCGACATCCAGATTACGCAAGGTGTACATGCGCATCGCATCGCTGGCGCCGCGCGTGACCGGGTTGACCTCGTACAGATCGCGAGTGCCCGCAGTTACCTGGTAGTAGTTGGGCAGCACTTCGTTGGCATCCTCTTTGAGGATGAAGACATCGTGTTGAATGTAGTACAGAACTTCGACTTCGTTGCCGTCCCTGAGTGCCAGCAGCGCGTTGGTCCCCGTTGCATGATTCAACGGGCCTCTGGCTATTCGTGCAGCGGCCACCGGTGGTTCGGCCGGCACGAAGAAGTCTGCCACAGCCTCTTCAGGCAACCGCGGAGGGCTATTGGGGCTCATGGGGTAACCCCACTGATCGTTCAAGCGCGTGGGCACGATGAAGCGCGAGCTTTTGCCAGGGAACAGCATTCGCGGGCGGGCTGCCGGGAGCATGGCGAACGGGGCGGCATTGAGCAGGCCGAAGGCGATGTCGCCAACGCCTGCGTCTTTGTCTGCAAGGCTTTTACCGTTGATCGCCTGATCAAGCCCCAGGCCAAACTGCGCGATACCGCCAACCGCCAGTAACGGTATGAGCTCGGGCACTACCAGGGCCAGCGGCGCCAGCAGGTTGAGCGTGGTCACCAGGTAGCCGCGCCAGCGCGCCTTGGTCACTTGCGCATCGCTAGTAATGATGAAGTCGGCATCCGCATAGCTGCGTTCGCGTTGGCGCTGTGTCAGGGCGGCGAACAGGTCGCCCTCCAGCTGCGGGCTGTACTTGTCGGCCTTGTAGTTGACGTACTCGCCCGGAGGCCAGTGGCCATCAACGGTAAACCCTGGCCGGTTGGGCGATCGATGGTGCATGCCCGGATAGGCGCCAAGGCCGTCCAGGGCTGTGTCCAGGCCACTGAAGTCCAGGCCGTCAGGGGTGTCGGCCAGTTTGAAGTACTGGCGCAGGCTCAGACGCTTGTCGTCGCTTCGGCACTGTTCGGCGAACCAGTCCTGCATGGCCGCCATGTTGTCGAACGCATGCAAGGGCGATGCGTTGCCCGGCAGGTACAGCACTACTTGCGGTTTGGCCGGGTCAGCGATGTAGATCAGGTCGGTGGCGGCATAGCCATAAACGTTCAGGGGCCTGACCTGCAGGCCAGGTGCTTTAGCCATTAGCCCTGCCGCTTGCCAGGCCAGTTGACGGCCGATGTCACTCAACGAGCCTTCCTCGACCTGCTTGTTGCAGGCGGCGATGAAGCTTATCTGCAGGGATTGCCCATGACTCCCTGCTGCCTGCTGCCAGTAAGTGTCGAGCATCGCAATGAATTGGCTGTGGAAGTCCAGGTTCCAGATGAATCGCTGCATGGCTTCGACATCGACCGACAGGTGCGTGGTGCTGTCGTAGCGGACCGGGCTGGTTCTGCGGAACAGGCCGTTGAAAACCGCGTAGTGGCCACCGTTGTCAAGCACCCCGGGTGCTGGCAGGCGTTCGACGATAGTCAACGGGCCGTTTGGCGAAGTGCCTGCCCAGTGGCCGGGGAACAGCTGGCCGATCAAGTTCTTGTCGGTTTCACCTTGCCAGTTCGCGAGTACCGCCTGGGTGAGAGAAAGGCGCTGCGTGATGACGGCCTTGTCGCCCCGGTAGTGCAGGGTGACGACGTCGGTCTTATCGGGGTCGAGGTCATGGCCCTGTTGTCTGGCCCATTCACGGATAGCCTGGCAAGCCAGGCGGTCAGGGCGGGGAATGTGCTGCAGGTGGGTGCGGACGAACTGCTCGCCCGCGTGGTTTACCAGGGTGCCTGCCATGGGGATCTGCCTGTGCGGATAAATGAAGCACTACGGTAGCCAGGCTGAGGCTTCAGGTTGTTCTACATGGTTACCACCTTGCGCGACTGTTCGTCTTGCGCGGTCCCTGTAGGAGCGGCCTTGTGTCGCGATAGGGCCGCTCCTACAGGGACCGCGCAAGGCTGGCACAGCTTAAGTCCTGCTCCAGGAATGATTGCCGCCAACCTTGGCAAAGCGGTTCAGTGGCAACAGTGTGCGGATCGCTTCCTGGCTGCGCGGCAGGTCGACGAACTTGTAGGCGTTGATCCGCGGCATGCCGTACAGGTTGATAAGCTGGCGCAAGGTACGCAGCGCCGGCAGGTGGCGGTCGACTACATCGCTGAACATGGCTGGGCCGGTCATGCGGCTGAGTCGGTTGGCATAGCGGTAAAAGTTTGCCGGGTCATCGGTCAGGCTTGGCTTGTTGTCGTAGAAATCCTGGTTGGTCTGGTAACGCGCATGCATCTCTTCGGAAATGGCTTCCAGGGTGGGGTTACCGGGGTGGCTGCCAATCAGGCTGGTGTTGTACAGGCAGTTCATGCCCAACTTTTCGTTGGACATGGGCGGTGCCAGCAGCAGGCCGTTGGGCGTGGTGCGTAATTCGACCTGGTCGATGGTTTCGCCAGTGGCCAGCAGGGTGTCGTCCACATCCATGTACAAGCCCCCTTCATGGTGCAGCATCGGGTAGCGCAGCACATCCGAGGCCGAGGCGTAGTTGCTGGCGATACCGCCATTGCCGTCCAGTGCGGCGTCGTACTGGGCGTAGTATTTGCTCTGGCGAAAAGCCCTGAAGAAAGCTTGCTCTTCCAATGGCAGCACCTGTAGCCCGGGCGCTTGTTCAGCCAGCAGGCGCAGGTTCTCGGCGTAGGCCTCGGGGGCGGCGCTGGACAGGTACAGGCGCAGGCTGTATTGGCTGTCGTTGAGGCGCTCGGCGTTGCTGCCCAGGTTGGCCAGCAGTTCAGGGCTGATGACTTTGTCACCCACCCAGAGGCATGCGACCTGCTTGGGGATCGGTTGGCTTTCTACGGCCAATGCCGGGATTTCCACGGGCAGCGCAAGGTCGACGCCCAGCGCGCGCAGGCTGCGGGTGCGCATGGCGTTGGTGACTGCGCGGGTGCTGCGAACAGGCTGCAGGTCCCTGGTTCCAGCCCTGGCGACGTAGCCGACCGGGTCGATTTCGTTGAGGTCCTGTTCACGAATGAAGACATCGCGTTCCAGGTCGTAGACCACGCGTTCGTTATAGGTGTCGATGCTTGCATCGAGGTTGTCGATATCGCTGCTGTAGAGCGGCATGCGGATAACCGAGTCGGCGATGGCCTGGTCGCCGTCCGGCAGTGGTGCAATGGCCTCAGGCATGTGGAAGTACTGCACACCTTCAGGCTCGGGGATGCGGGGTGGCGAGACTGGGCTCAATGGGTAGCCGATCTGCTCGTTCAGTCGTATTGGCGGGACGAAACCATCGGTTTTGAACTCGAACAGTGCCTTGGCCCTGGTAGCGCCAACGATTGCCAGAGGCGCGGCATTGAACAGGCCCCAAGTGATAGTGCCAACGCCGTCTTGCTTCTCTAGAAGCCTCTTGCCATTGATCGCCTGGTCCAGCCCCAGGCCCAGCTGCGCGATGCCGCCCACGGCCAATAGCGGGGCCAGGCCTGGTACCACCAGACACAGCGGGGCCAGCAGATTGAGCGTGGTAGTCAGGTAACCGAGCCAGCGCGCTTTGCTGACCTGGCTGTCGCGGGTAATGAGGAAATCGGCGTCATCGTAACTGCACTGGCGCTGGCGCTCGGCCAGGGCCTGGAACAGGTCGCCGTCAATCCTCGGGCTGTAGGTGTCGGGCCGGTAGTTCACGTAGGTGCGCGGTGGCCAAGTGCCGTCGTCGTTGAAATAGCCATGCTCAGGTGGCAGCTGATGGCGTCTGGGGTACTCGGCCAGCCCTTCGAGGGCGGTATCCAGGCCGCTGAAGTCGAGGCCCTGCGGGCGGTCGGCCAGCCGGAAATGCTGCTTCAGGGCCTGGCGCTTGAGCGGGTCTTTGCATTGCTGGCCAACCCAGTCCTGCAACTGCGTGTGGCTGCTGAACTCCAGCAACGGCGAGCTGTTGCCGGGTACGTACAGCACGCTCAGGTCACTGGCAGGGTCGTTCAGGTACAGCAGGTCGGTGGCGGCGTAGCCATAGATGTTCAGCATGCCCAAGCGCAGGGTGATGCCACGTGGCATCAGCCCGGCGGCTTGCCATATGAGCTTTCTGGCTGCTTCGCTGAGGCTGCCTTCAGCGACCTGCTGGTTACAGGCGGCGATGAAATTGAGTTTGCAGGCCAGGCGGTGGTTGTGCAAATGCTCGCCCCAGTAGCGGTCCAGCTGGGCCTTGAATGGCGTATGGAAGTCCAGGGCTTCGATAAAGTGTTGAAAGGCTTCGGCGGCTACCGGCAGGTGGGTAGAGGTGTCATAGCGTTGCGGCGTGGTGCGGCGGAACAAACCGTTGAACACCTCATGCGAGGCTCCGTAATGGTTGAAGCCAGGCGCCGGCAAGGTTTCTACAAGCCGCAGCGGGCCATTGGGCAAATGACCCGCCCATGGCGCGCGAAAGAGGGCACCGAACAGGTCATTGTTGGATTCTCCTTGCCAGTTGCTCAGCAGCGCCTGGGGCAAGCTCATGCATTGTGTAACAGCTGCGAGGTAGCCAGTGTGGCCATCTGGGCAGTAATGCAGCGTCACGACATCGATCTGCTCCGGGTCGAGGTCATGGCCTTGCTGCTTGAGCCACTGCCGGATTGCCCGGCTGGCTTCGCGGTCCGGCCGGGGCACATGGCTGAGATGATCGCGGACGTATTGCACGCCGGCAGCATTGATACGGCTTGTGGACATGGTATTCACCTTGCTCATTGACGGGAGTGGCAAGGCTGAACGGCGGGTGCCAACCGGGGTGGTAGATAGCTACCGCTGGCTCCCAGGTGGCAGCAGCGCGGTTGCTGGGGTGATGTCGCGCGGCGCCTCGGGCTCGTCGCTGAAACCGGCGGGCACCTTGCCCCGTAGTTGCCAGGCGAAGGCAATGATTTCGGCAATGGTCAGGTACAGCGCTTCGGGAATCTGCTCGCCCAGTTCCAGGCGCGCCAGCAGGCGCACCAACTCCGCGTTTTCGTAGATCGGCACCTCGTGCTCGCGTGCCAGGGCCAGGATGGCCTCGGCCAGCGCATCGTCACCCTTGGCGCTGAGGGTGGGGGCTTGCTGGCCGTCGTAGCTCAGGGCAATGGCCTGGCGGGCGTGCTGCTGTGTCATGCGTTTTCATCCACCCAGCGTTGTTCCACCCGCGTGCGCGGGCCTTGTGGCGGGGTGCCGGGGTGGCACGCCAGGTCGCCGACATCCAGGCCTCGGGCCAACAGGCGCTCGCGCAGGGCGCCGAGCTGGGTATCGATCAGCCGCGCGGTTGGCTCGCGCTCTGCCCACAGCTGCCCGTTGAGACGGCCTTGGCTCAGTTGCGCCTGCACCTGCATGGGGCCGAGTGGTGCCAGGTCGAAAGCCAGTTCGATGCGCCACAGGGCTTGCAGCGGGTCTTGTGCCTCATGCTGGCGGTCGGCCTGTTGTTGCGGGGTTTCTTCGCGTTGCAGTTTGACCTGTAGCGGGATGAACTCCTGGCCATGACGAATCGGCACTTCAGTCTGCCAGGTGGTCTGCAGGTTGCCGTTTTCCAGCGTGCCGGACTGTTGCAGGCTGCTCATGGCGTGGCTCTGCAGGCGCGAAACGGCCGCCGCAGCCAAGCGCAGCAGCTGTTGCAGATGCCCTTCGTCTTCCAGGGCCTTGAGCAGGCGGGAGGGCAGCGGGAACGCTCCGGGTTGAGGCTTGGGGCTGACCCGCTCGAGCATGCCCAGGGCGCTGCGTGCCAGTGCCGGCATGGTCACGGCCAAGCTGGCAGGTGCCAGGTTCGGGGTACCTGCCGGCAGGCTTTGAGCCTGGGCTACCAGCCGCAGCAGGTGCGCCTTGAGGTCGGTGGCGACACTGGCAGGGAAACCGCCCAGCAGTTTCGCTTCAAGGAAGGCGCCGCTGTTGTTCAGGGCCTGGGCCACACCCTTGGCGTCGCCCAGCTGGCGCGCGTCGGGCAGGCTGGCCAGCAGGCGTTCGGCGCTGGCGCGCAGGTCGCCCGCGGCGTCCGGGGCGCGGGCGAGCTGTTGCAGGGCATTGAGCAGGCCGGGCAGCGAGGCCTGGCGGTTTTGCTGGGTCAGCAACTGCTGGGCGATGTTCAACTGGTCCTGCCTGCCGCTGAGCGGCACAAAGCGCAGCGACTGGTCGCCCTGCACGAGTGCGCTGAGCAGGCTGCCTATAGCCAGCGGGCGAGGGCTGTCGATGTTCAGGGTGGCGCCGGCCTGGGCGCTGTTGAGCAGGCTGACCAGCGCCCGGTAGACCGGTGCTTGCCCGGGCCCCTGTGCCAAGGCCTGGTTGGTCACGACCTTGCCTTGCAGCAGGGTGCCGATAGGGACCTTGCTGATGTCCAGGCGGGTGAGGGTGGCGACCTGGCTGGCGTTGGCCTGCTGCAACATGATCGCCAGGTGATTGCTTTCGGTCTGGCTGACGGTGACCTGGCTGCCCGGGGGCAGTGGCTGGCTGGCGCTGGCCTGCAGTTGGGTCTGTACGCCGTTGGCCTGGATCAGCCGCAGCACCAGCTGAAAGTCCTGACCGGCCTGGCGCAACGACACGACTTCGGCTTGCGCGGTCTCGCCAGGCGCCAGCAAACCGGGCTGGGCCTGAATCAGGCGCAGCAGTTCGCCGGTCATGCCCGCCTTCATGGCTTGGCTGTTGGTCGCGGTTTGTGCGCCGAGACTATTGATTTCAGTCATGATTGTATACAACCTGTCGAACCCGGCCTCTTGGCAGCGCGGCGGCGCGTGTAATAATGCCGGGCGCCCGTGGTTGCCAGTATAACGGCAGCGTAGGGGGCGACTTGAGACACAAGGCATTAGAGCGGTGTCGTCTGCTTCGCGGGTGAACCCGCTCCCACAGGTACGGCGCAGGGCTTGAAAGCTGCGCAGAGCCCTGTGGGAGCGGGTTTACCCGCGAAGCGGACGACACCATTCTGGAGCCCTAAAAAGATAAGGCGAAACCGTGACCCTTCACCTCCAAGCCGCAGGCCTGGCCTGCGAGCGCGACTGGCGCCTGCTGTTCGAGCAGCTCGATTTCGAGCTGGGTGCCGGTGACATGCTGCAGATCAGCGGCCCCAACGGCAGTGGCAAGACCAGCCTGCTGCGCCTGCTGGCCGGCTTGATGCAGCCCACCGCCGGGCAGATTCTGCTGGGTGGCAAGCCGCTGGCCGAGCAGCGCCATGCCCTGGCCAGCATCCTGCTGTGGGTCGGCCATGCCGCCGGCATCAAGGACCTGCTCACTGCCGAGGAAAACCTCACCTGGCTGTGCGCCCTGCACCAGCCGGCCAGCCGCGAGGCAATCTGGTCGGCACTGGAGGCGGTAGGCCTGCGCGGTTTTGAAGACGTCCCCTGTCACACCCTATCGGCCGGCCAGCAGCGCCGCGTGGCCCTGGCCCGCCTGCACCTGGCCGGCCCGCCGCTGTGGATCCTCGACGAACCGTTCACCGCCCTCGACAAGCAGGGCGTGGCGCAGCTCGAAGCGCACCTGGCGGCCCACTGCGAGCGAGGCGGCACGGTGGTGCTCACCACCCACCATGCGCTGGAACGCAAGCCCTCCGGTTACCGTGAACTGAACCTGGGGCAATGGGCGGCATGAGCGTATTCATCCTGTTGTTGCGCCGCGAAGCGCGCCTGTTGTTCCGCCGCCCGGCGGAGCTGGCCAACCCGCTGGTGTTCTTCGCCATCGTCGTGGCCATGTTCCCGCTCGCCGTCGGCCCGGAAAGCCAATTGTTGCAAACCTTGTCGCCAGGCCTGGTCTGGGTTGCCGCGTTGCTCGCGGTGCTGCTGTCGCTGGACGGCCTGTTCCGCAGCGATTTTGAGGACGGCTCGCTGGAGCAGTGGGTGCTGTCGCCGCACCCGCTGGCACTGCTGGTGCTGGCCAAGGTGCTGGCGCACTGGATCTTTTCCGGGCTGGCGCTGGTATTGTTGGCGCCGCTGCTGGCGCTGATGCTGGGGCTGCCCAGCCATTGCCTGCCGGTGCTGCTCGGCTCGCTGTTGCTGGGCACGCCGGTGTTGAGCCTACTGGGTGCGGTGGGCGCAGCGCTGACAGTCGGTCTGAAGCGTGGTGGTTTGTTACTGGCGTTGCTGATTCTGCCGTTGTATATCCCTGTATTGATCCTGGGCAGTGGTGCGTTGCAAGCGGCGTTGCAAAATATGCCGGCAACCGGCCACCTGCTCTGGCTCGCCAGCCTCACGGCCCTGGCTGTGACCCTGGCACCCTTTGCGATAGCGGCCGGCCTGAAGATCAGCGTCGGCGAATAACGAGTCCCGGGCTTTCAAGCCCGGCCAATACCCTGGATGTACCCTGATGAAAATAAGCTGGACGTGGTTCCACAAGCTGGGCTCCCCGAAATGGTTCTATGCCATCAGCGGCCGCATGCTGCCGTGGCTGGCCGGCGCCGCCGTGCTCCTGTTGCTGGTGGGCATCACCTGGGGCCTGGCCTTCGCCCCGCAGGACTACCAGCAAGGCAACAGCTTCCGCATCATCTATATCCACGTGCCGGCGGCGATGCTGGCGCAGTCCTGTTATGTGATGCTGGCGGTGGCCGGCGTGGTGGGGCTGGTGTGGAAGATGAAACTGGCCGACGTCGCCCTGCAATGTGCCGCGCCGATCGGCGCCTGGATGACCGCCGTGGCGCTGGTCACCGGCGCCATCTGGGGCAAGCCGACCTGGGGCAGCTGGTGGGTGTGGGATGCCCGCCTTACGTCCATGCTCATCCTGCTGTTCCTGTACTTCGGCATTATTGCGCTGGGCCAGGCGATCAGTAATCGTGACAGTGCAGCCAAGGCCTGTGCGGTGCTGGCGATTGTCGGCGTGGTGAACATCCCGATCATCAAATACTCGGTGGAGTGGTGGAACACCCTGCACCAGGGCGCCACCTTCACCCTCACCGAAAAACCGGCGATGCCCGCCGAAATGTGGCTGCCGCTGCTGTGCACGGCGCTGGGCTTCTATTGCTTCTTCGGCGCCGTGCTGCTATTGCGCATGCGCCTTGAAGTGCTCAAGCGCGAGGCGCGCGCCAGTTGGGTCAGGGACGAAGTGTTGAACAGCCTGGGGCGGAGGGCCGCACAATGAGCTTTGCCACCTTCGGTGACTTTCTCGCCATGGGCCACCATGGCCTGTACGTGTGGTCGGCCTATGGCATCTGCCTGGCCGTGCTGGGGCTGAATGTCGCCGCACCGCTGCTGGCCCGCCGTCGCTACCTGCAAGAAGAGGCGCGCCGTTTGCGCCGGGAGAACAACCAGTGAATCCGCAGCGCAAGAAACGCCTGTTGCTCATCGTCGGCCTGCTGGTCGGCGTCGGGGTTGCCGTCGGCTTTGCCTTGAGCGCATTGCAGCAGAACATCAACCTGTTCTACACCCCGACCCAGATTGCCAACGGCGAAGCGCCGCTGGATACCCGCATCCGTGCCGGCGGCATGGTCGAGAAAGGCTCGGTGCAACGCTCGTCCGACTCGCTGGACGTGCGCTTCGTGGTCACCGACTTCAACAAGTCGGTGCCGATCACCTACCGGGGCATCCTGCCCGACCTGTTCCGCGAAGGGCAGGGCATCGTCGCCCTGGGCAAACTCAATGGCGAAGGTGTGGTAGTGGCCGATGAAGTGCTGGCCAAGCACGACGAAAAATATATGCCTCCCGAGGTCACCAAGGCCCTGAAGGAAAGCGGCCAGGCCGCTGCTGGCGGGGAGGCCAAGCCATGAACGCCGCACTGGTAATACCCGAACTGGGCCAGCTGGCGATGATCCTGGCCATCTGCTTTGCCGCCGTGCAGGCCAGCGTGCCGCTGCTCGGCGCCTGGCGCGGCGACGGCCTGTGGATGAGCCTGGCGCGGCCGGCGGCCTGGGGGCAGTTCGCCTTCCTGGCGTTTGCCTTCGCTTGCCTGACGCATGCCTTCATGACCGACAACTTCTCGGTCGCCTATGTCGCCAGCAACTCCAACAGCGCCTTGCCGTGGTATTACAAGTTCAGCGCCGTCTGGGGCGCCCACGAAGGCTCGCTGTTGCTGTGGGCGCTGATCCTCGGTGGCTGGACCTTTGCCGTGTCGGTGTTCTCGCGGCAGTTGCCGCAGGTGATGCTGGCCCGTGTGCTGGCGGTGATGGGCATGATCAGCGTGGGCTTCCTGAGCTTTTTGATCATTACCTCCAACCCGTTCCAGCGCCTGTTGCCGCAGGTGCCGACCGATGGCCGTGACCTCAACCCGTTGCTGCAGGATTTTGGCCTGATCGTGCACCCGCCAATGCTGTACATGGGCTACGTGGGTTTCTCGGTCGCCTTTGCCTTTGCCATCGCCGCCTTGCTCGGTGGCCGCCTGGACGCCGCCTGGGCACGCTGGTCGCGGCCGTGGACCATTGTCGCCTGGGCCTTCCTTGGCGTAGGTATCACCCTCGGCTCGTGGTGGGCCTACTATGAGCTGGGCTGGGGCGGCTGGTGGTTCTGGGACCCGGTGGAAAACGCCTCGTTCATGCCCTGGCTGGTGGGCACGGCGCTGATCCACTCGCTGGCAGTGACCGAAAAGCGCGGGGTCTTCAAGAGCTGGACCGTGCTGCTGGCAATTGCCGCGTTCTCGTTGAGCCTGCTGGGTACCTTCCTGGTGCGTTCCGGCGTGCTGACCTCGGTGCACGCGTTTGCCGCCGACCCTTCGCGCGGTGTTTTCATCCTGATCTTCCTGCTGTTCGTGGTCGGTGGCTCGCTCACCCTGTTCGCCCTGCGTGCGCCGGTGGTCAAGAGCCAGGTCGGCTTTGCCCTGTGGTCGCGTGAAACGCTGCTGCTGGCCAACAACCTGGTGCTGGTGGTGGCGGCCTCGATGATTCTGCTCGGCACCTTGTACCCGCTGGTGCTCGACGCGCTGACCGGGGCCAAGCTGTCGGTCGGCCCACCGTACTTCGACGCGTTGTTCCTGCCGCTGATGGCGCTGCTGATGGTGGTGCTGAGCATTGGCGTGGTAGTGCGCTGGAAGGACACCCCAGGCAAGTGGCTGGTCAGCATGATGACCCCGGTACTGATTGGCAGTGCCATCCTCGCGCCGGTTGCCGGTTTTATCGTCGACGACTTCGACTGGCCGACCCTGACCGCCTTCGCCCTGGCCGCCTGGGTGGTGCTCGGCGGGCTGCGCGATATTCTCGACAAGACCCGCCACAAGGGCCTGGTCAAGGGCCTGCCGGGCCTGGGCCGCAGCTACTGGGGCATGCAGCTGGCGCACCTGGGCCTGGCGGTGTGTGCGCTGGGCGTGGTGCTGTCGAGCAACAACAGCGCCGAACGTGACCTGCGCATGGCCCCGGGCGAAAGCGTGGAACTGGGCGGTTACCACTTCCTGTTCCAGGGCGCCAAGCACTTCGAAGGGCCGAACTTCATCTCCGACAAGGGCACCATCGTGGTCAGCCGCAATGGCCGCGAAGTGACCACCCTGCACCCGGAGAAGCGCCTGTACACCGTGCAGCAGTCGATGATGACCGAAGCCGGCATCGACGCCGGTTTTACCCGTGACCTGTACGTTGCCCTTGGCGAGCCGCTGGAGAACGGTGCCTGGGCGGTGCGCGTGCACATCAAGCCTTATGTCCGCTGGATCTGGCTGGGCGGTCTGTTGACCGGCCTGGGCGGGTTGCTAGCGGCCCTCGACCGGCGCTACCGCGTCAAGGTCAAGACCCGGGTGCGTGAGGCCCTGGGCGTGTCTGGAGCAGCTGCATGAAGCGTTGGATCATGGTAGTCCCCCTGGCAGTGTTCCTGCTGGTGGCGGTGTTCCTCTACAAGGGGCTTTTTCTCAAGCCCGACGAGCTGCCTTCGGCAATGATCGGCAAAGCGTTCCCGGCGTTTTCCCTGGCCTCGACCCAGGGCGATCGCACCCTGACCCAGGCCGATTTGCACGGCCGCCCGGCCCTGGTCAACGTGTGGGCCACCTGGTGCCCGTCGTGCAAGGTCGAGCACCCGTACCTGAACCAGCTGGCCCAGCAGGGCGTGGTGATTCACGGGGTCAACTACAAGGACGACAACGCCGCTGCACAGAAGTGGCTGGCCGAGTTCCACAACCCCTACCAGCTGGACATCCGCGACGAGCAGGGCAGCCTGGGCCTGGACCTTGGCGTGTACGGCGCACCGGAAACCTTCCTGATCGATGCCAAGGGCGTCATCCGCTACAAGCACGTGGGCATCGTCGATGCCACCGTGTGGCGTGAGCAGCTGGCACCGCTTTACCAAGGCCTGGTCGATGAGGCCAAGCCATGAAGCGCTGGCTGGCAGCCGCCGTGCTGGGCATGAGCCTGGCCGGTGTGGCCAAGGCGGCCATCGACACCTACCAGTTTCGCGATGAGGCCGAGCGCGAGCGTTACCAGCAGTTGACCAAGGAACTGCGCTGCCCCAAGTGCCAGAACCAGGACATTGCCGACTCCAACGCGCCGATTGCCGCCGACCTGCGCCGGGAAATCTTCCGCATGCTGGGTGAGGGCAAGAACAACGAGCAGATCGTCGATTTCATGGTCGACCGCTATGGCGACTTCGTGCGCTACAAGCCGGCGCTCAGCGGGCGTACCTGGCTGCTGTGGTTCGGCCCGGGGCTTCTGCTGGCCGGTGGTTTCGTGGTGTTGGCGGTAATCGTGCGCCGGCGCCGCAGTAGCACCGGGCAGGGCACCAACGAGTTGTCTGCCGAAGAACGCGAGCGTCTCGCCAAACTGCTGGAAAAAGAACAGACCCATGATTGAATTCTGGCTTAGCGCGGGCCTGCTGCTGCTCGCTGCACTCAGCTTCTTGCTGATCCCGATCCTGCGTGGCCGTCGTCGCCAGCCGGAAGAAGACCGCACGGCCCTGAACGTGGCCCTGTACCAGGAACGCGTCGCCGAACTCGCCGCCCAGCAGGCCGCCGGTGTACTGGACGAGGCGCAACTGACCAAGGGCCGTGATGAGGCTGCCCGTGAGCTGCTGGCCGATACCGAAGGCGCAGACGCCCCGCGCCAGGGCCATCTGGGCAAAACGCTGCCGCTGCTGGCGGCCGTGCTTGTCCCGCTGATGGCGCTGGGCCTGTACCTGCATTTTGGTGCGGCCGACAAGGTGGAGCTGACCCAGGAGTTTGCCGAGGCGCCGAAGTCGATGGAAGAAATGACCGCGCGCCTGGAGCGTGTGGTGCAGGCCCAGCCGGATTCGGCCGAGGCCATGTATTTCCTCGGCCGTGCCTACATGGCCGAGCAGCGCCCGGCCGATGCCGCGCGCACCTTCGAGCGCGCCGTGGCCTTGGCCGGTCGCCAGCCAGAGCTGTTGGGGCAGTGGGCGCAGGCCCTGTATTTTGCCGCTGACAAGCAGTGGAGCCCGCAGGTGCAAGGCCTGACTGACGAAGCGCTGAAGGCCGACCCCAACGAAGTCACCAGCCTGGGCCTGCGTGGTATCGCTGCCTTTGAGGGTGAGCGTTACCAAGAAGCCATTGATTACTGGAAACGCCTGCTGGCGCAGTTGCCGGAAGGCGATGCCTCGCGCGCGGCCCTGCAGGGCGGTATCGACCGCGCGGCGGAGCGTTTGGGGGGGGCGCCAGCCCAGGCTGCCGAGCCTGCGCCGGTGGCCGCGCGCCTGAAGGTGCGAGTCGAGCTGGCGGCAGCGTTGCAGGGCAAGGTCAAGCCCGACGACACCGTGTTTATCTTTGCCCGCGCCAGCAAGGGCCCGCCGATGCCGCTGGCGGCCAAGCGGGTGACGGTGGCGCAGTTGCCGATCGAGGTAGAGTTGTCCGATGCTGATGCGATGATGCCGCAGATGAAACTGTCCGACTTTGCCGAAGTCCAACTGGTTGCACGTGTTTCGCGTGCTGGCCAGCCGACCCACGGTGAGTGGATTGGCCAAGGGGCGCCGCTGCCGAGCGCTACCCAGGCCACTCAACACCTGACCATCGACAGCCCCGACCCGTAAGAGAGCAATGCCATGCACAGCACTGTCCGCCTGACCCTGATCACCCTGGCCCTGGGTTTGTCCGCGTGTACGGTGCAGCAGCCGTATGAGCAGCCCGAGCCACCGATAGAGCGGGTGCCGCCGCAGGGCCCGGTGGTCAAGCCCTTGCCGGGCGGGCAGCCTTCTACCCAGCCGAGCAAGCCAGCGGCGGTTCCCAAGCCCATGCCGCGGACCTCGGCGAGCTTTGCACCGCCGCCTGGCGGGGCGAGCCACTGGGACCCGAAACTGGGTGTATATGTCCTTGAGAAGCAGCCCAACACTTTTTACCGGCAGCGGACCTATTACCGGTTCGATAACGGCTGGAGCTGGTCGCTGAGCCCGAATGGGCCTTGGCAGGAGACGGACAGCAGTGGGGTGCCGGGTGGGCTGGGGCGGGCGTTCGCGCAGTAGAGAGCTATCAGCGCGTTCGTCGTGAGTTTTGTATGGTTTGCGAGATCGAGCGCCGCCCGCGCGGCGCTCGATCGGCCGGGCGCCGCATGTCCAGCGGCGAGCACCCCGAAGCCCTCACACAATCTCCCGGCGTATTACACCAATACAGTACAGTTTTACCCGCAAATACCGATTGACTGTACTGCACGGTAAATCCGCATAATACCCCTTCAAATATGGAGGTGGCATGCACAAGACAGTCCTGGTACTGGTGGAAACCGTCGATGATTACCTGCCCATGCTCGAACAGGCCGGTTACCGCCTCATCCGGGCCCCATCACCGCAACAGCGGGCCAATGCCATCCACCGCCACGCCAACGAAATCGACGCGGTGCTTACCCGTGGCCCGCTGGGCCTGTCCGCCGCCGAAATCAACGCATTGCCCAACCTGCAGATCATCTGCGTAATCGGCGCGGGCTACGAGCAAGTCGACCTGGCGGCCGCCGCCGCACGCGGCATCACCGTTACCAACGGCGCGGGGGCCAATGCTGCTGCCGTTGCCGACCACACCCTGGCCCTGCTGCTGGCCCTGCTGCGCGACATCCCCCGCGCAGATGCCAGCACCCGACGCGGCGAGTGGAACCGGGTGATCAGCCCTTCGGTAAGTGGCAAGCGCCTGGGCATTCTCGGCCTGGGCGCAGTAGGCCTGGCCATCGCCAAACGCGCCCACCTCGGCTTCGACATGCCCATCAGCTACCACAGCCGCACGCCCCGCCAGGATGTGCCCTACACCTGGTACGACAGCCCGCAACAGCTGGCCGATGCCGTGGATATCCTGGTCGTAGCCACCCCGGGTGGTGCCAACACCCAGCATCTGGTCGATGCCCGGGTGCTGGAGTCGCTGGGCGCCGAGGGCTACCTGGTGAATATCGCCCGGGCCAGCGTGGTCGACACCCAGGCCCTGGTTGGCGCACTGCAACGTGGCCAACTGGCCGGCGCCGCGCTGGATGTGTTCGACGACGAGCCGGCAGTGCCCGATGCGCTGAAAGCCTTGGCCAATACCGTGCTAACGCCCCATGTGGCCGGCCAGTCGCCTGAGGCGGCGCGCGACACGGTGGCCCTGGTGCTGCGCAACCTGCAGGCGTTCTTTGCCGGTGAGCCGGTACTCACCCCGGTACGCCCGTAACCCTATTCAGACATCTGCCTGGCAGCGCCCAGGCAACAAGGAGCGTGTGCATGCAACTCGAAATCTTCCAGGTCGATGCGTTTTCCGCTGAGCCGTTCGGTGGCAACCCGGCGGCGGTGATCCCGCTGCAAAGCTGGCTGCCGGACGATGTACTGCAGCGCATCGCCGAAGAAAACAACCTGTCGGAAACCGCCTACTTCGTGCGCAATGGCGAGACCTTCGACCTGCGCTGGTTTACCCCGACCGTGGAAGTCGACCTGTGTGGCCACGCCACCCTGGCCTCGGCCTATGTACTGTTCGAGCAACTGGGGGAGCAGGCGCAGGTGCTGCGCTTCAATACCCGCAGCGGCGAGCTGCGCGTCAGCCGTAGCGCCGATGGCCTGCTGGCCATGGATTTCCCGGCCAAACAGCCCGTCGCCCAAGATATCCCGGCGGGCCTGTTGCAGGCGCTGGGCCTGAGCCAGGCGCAGGCACTGTACCGCAGTGACGATTACGTGGTGGTGATTGACGATGCCTTGCTGCTCGACACACTTAAGCCAGACTTCGTTGCACTGGCGGCCTTTGATGTGCGCGGCATTGCCGTGACTGCAGCAGGGCGTGGCTTTGATTTCGTCACCCGCTGGTTCGGCCCACGGGTAGGCGTGAACGAAGACCCGGTGACCGGTTCGGCGCACACCTCGCTGGCGCCGGTGTGGGCCGAGCGCTTGGGCAAGAACGTGCTCAGCTGTGAGCAGGGCGGGGCGCGCAAAGGGCAGTTGCAGTGTGAAGTACCGGGCAATGGTCGGGTGATCATCAGCGGGCGGGCGGCGTTGTACCTGCGCGGTACGGTCTACATCTGACAGGCCAACGCTGTCCTTGTAGGAGCGGCCTTGCGTCGCGATCGGGCCGCAACGCGGCCCTGCGATATTCGCGTTAATGCATAAACCCTGGGGCTGCTTTGCAGCCCATCGCGACACAAGGCCGCTCCTACAGAAAAGCGCGCATCTATAATTGCTGGCCCAACCCCCGTTCAAGGAGCCAGCCATGGCCCTGGAAAAACACGGCACCTGCCTGTGCGGCGCTACCCGGCTCACCGTCACCGTCGACAACACCCACATCAGCGCCTGCCATTGCCGCATGTGCCGCAAGTGGACCGGCGGCCCACTGCTGGTGGTTGATTGCAGCAAGCCGCCGCTGATCGAGGGGCGTGCGCCCAGCGTCTATGACTCGTCCGACTGGGCACAGCGCGCTTTTTGCGGCCAGTGCGGCACGCACCTTTATTACCGGCTCAAGGCCAATGACTTCCATGCCATACCGGTCGGCCTGCTCGACGGCGACCAGGACTGGGATTTCAACATGCAGATTTTCGTCGAAGAGAAACCCGCCTGGTACTGCTTCGCCAACCAGACCAAGGAACTGACCGGCCAGGAAGTGTTCGAGCAGAACAGCGGGCAGTAGGGGGATGTGGTCGATGCCCCGGCACGAAACGCCACGCGAGCTTGCCAAACCAGTGCATTCCTGAGAAAAGGGCGGCTTTGTTTTCAAGCGTTGGAGTATGCCCGTGAGCCGAGAACTGCAGATCATCGAACTGGTAGAGGGTGATGGCAAAGCCGCCGTCAAAGGCGCCCTGATCACTACCCAGTATACCGGCTGGCTGGCCGATGGCAGCGAGTTCGATTCGTCCTGGTCGCGCGGCAAGCCGTTCCAGTGCGTAGTCGGCACCGGCCGGGTGATCAAAGGTTGGGACCAAGGCCTGATGGGCATGCGCGTGGGCGGCAAGCGCAAGCTGCTGGTACCGGCGCACCTGGGCTATGGCGAGCGCAGCGTGGGGGCGATTCCGCCTAATTCGGACCTGACCTTCGAGATCGAGTTGCTGGAAGTGCTGACGCGGGATGATTGAGGAAAAGGACTACACACGCTGTCGACTGCGGCCTGATTGAGGTGGTGGTCCGGGTCGGCTAACCTTGCAGACTCTTCGAAACAGCAAGGGTAGCCAATCCATGAAATCGCACTTTTCATCACGCGTGGTTCGTGAAGCAAACGCGTTGCTGGTGGCATCGGGCGCACGAATGGAAATTTCGTTACCGCGTGAACTGACGAATGTAGTGACCAATCCCCGAAAGACCCGCTCGGAACTGAAGGCTGCGTTTGCGGCAGCGTATTCCCGCTTGCGCAAGGAATAAGCGCCCAGGCGGGACATTTGATGTGAAGCCGAAATCGAGCGCCGCCCGCGCGGCGCTTCGCGAGCAAGCTCGCTCCTACATTTGTTTCGGGCCAGTTATTCCTGAGGCAGACGCGCGCGGCCCCTTGGCGTTCACCTCGATATTGCGTGGGGCAAACAAGGCGGTCGCGCGCGTTGGTGCTGGCGATACTGGCCCGAAACAAATGTAAGAGCGAGCTTGCTCGCGAAGCGCCGCGCGGGCGGCGCTCGTTCTCGGCAACAACGCTACCCTTCAGCCGTACATCTCCTGCACCATCCTGAAACCCCAGGTTCTTGCACCCTACACATTTGTGCAACACCCATCCCCTAATCTAGGCCTTGCCTAGGGAACGGCATCCACCTGCAGGGAGGAACCAAACGGGTTCAGGGCACTCTGACCCTCACGCGTTGCCAAGGATGGCATTCACTACTGATGGCGCCCCGCAATGCCGGGGCGATGTGGCGGGTAACCCGATTTCTCTGCCACACGAGCCTGTTTTGATGAAGTTGCCAACATTCTTCCGCCGTCGCCGTCACTTGCTGCTGAGCCTGGTGCTTACAGCCGTCGCCGTACCGCTGGCGCTGGAGGCTGTCGAAAGCCGCGCGCAACCGGTGGACGGTACTCAGACGCTGGTATTCCTGCGCCATGCCGAGAAGCCGGGCGAGGGCCTGGGCCAGTTGAACTGCCAGGGCCTCAACCGGGCGCTGGACCTCGCCACGCTGCTGCCCGAGCGCTTCGGCAAGGCCGATTACGTGTTTGCCGCCAACCCCTCGCGGCATGTCGAGGAAGGCAGCAAGGACGAAAGCTACAGCTACATTCGCCCCTTGATGACCATCACCCCCAGTGCCATCCGCCTCGGCTTGCCGGTGAACATCGACTACGGTGCCAATGACACCGACGAACTGGCCGATGAGTTGCTCAGCGACAAGTACCGCAACGCGACCGTGTATACCGCCTGGTCCCATGGCTACCTGCCGGAGCTGATCAACACCGTGGCCGGCAAGGCGTTGGGCGAAGACCGGGTGATCACCGAAGACTGGAGCGGCGATGACTTCGATACCCTCTACGTACTGACCCTGACCTGGCATGACGGCAAGGCCAGCCTGCTCAGCCGTAACGTGCGCCAGGGCCTGAACGACGGTGCGCATAGCTGCCCGACCTGATCCGCTGTTACTGTTCAGGCAGGGCGCTGGAACAGGGATGAGCGATGACACAGCAGGTAACGGTAATCGGTGGTGGCGTGGTGGGGCTGGCGACGGCCTACGCGCTGGTTCATGAGGGGTATTGCGTCGACCTGATCGAGGCCCGCGACAGCCTGGCCTCGGCCACCAGCTTCGCCAACGGCGGGCAGTTGTCCTATCGCTACGTGGCGCCGCTGGCCGATGCCGGGGTGCAGTGGCAGGCACTGGGCTGGTTGCTGCAAGGTGAATCGCCGCTGCGCCTGCGTTTGCGCCTGGACCCGGCGCAGTGGCGTTGGTTGCTGGCGTTTACCCTGGCGTGCCGACGCAGCGTCAATCGGCGCAATGCCGGGCAACTGCTGGAGTTGGCGTTGTACAGCCAACGCGTGCTGGCGCAATGGCGCGAACAGCAGAACCTGGGTGATTTTGGCTGGCGGCGCAATGGCAAGCTGGTGGCCTACCGCAGCGAGAAGGCTTTTGCCCATGGTCGAGCGCAATTAACTGATCCAGCTGGCCAGCGAGTGCTCACGGCAGCCGAGCTGCGGGCACTGGAACCTGCACTGGATGGCGCACCGTTCGTGGGTGGCGTGTACACGCCAGACGAAGAGGTCGGTGATTGCCACTTGTTTTGCCAGCGTCTGGAGGCGCTGTTACGCGCTTCGGGCCAGTGCCGTTTTGTGCTTGGCCGGACAGTGACGAAGCTGGTTACGCGCCAGGACCAAGTCGTAGCGCTACAAGTGGGCGAGGAGCAGTGGGCCGTGCAGCAGTTGGTACTGTGCGCCGGGCACCGCGGCCCGGGGCTGGCGTTGCCGGGTTTGCAGATTCCGGTCTACCCCTTGAAAGGCTATAGCCTGACGGCGCCGATCGCTGCCGGTCACTGTGCGCCGGAGGTGAGCCTTACCGACTATGAGCGCAAGATCGTCTACGCCCGCCTGGGCCAGCAACTGCGGGTGGCGGCGATGGTGGATATTGTCGGTTTCGACGAGTCGGTGGAGCGGCGCAGGTTGCAAAGCATGCGGCGGCTGGCGCTGGAGACGTTGCCGAAGGCAGCGGATTATGGCCAGGCGGTGGAGTGGGCGGGGATGCGGCCGGCGACCCCGACCGGGGTGCCGATCATAGGTGGCACGGTGTATCGCAATGTGTGGCTGAACCTGGGGCATGGGGCTTTGGGGTTCACTCTGGCTTGCGGCAGTGCGCAGCGGTTGGCCAGGATGTTGGGTTGACCGTACCGGCCCTATCGCCGGCAAGCCAGCTCCCACACAGGCTGTGTGAAAACCCCCGTCACTTTTCGATGATCGCGCTCGTACGTGAAATCTGAAAAGAGTTGGCTGCTCAGCAGACCCAGATTTTGCGTAAGAGCGCGATTTTTAGGATGTTTTTGAACAGCTACATCGGTCGGGAGGTTTTCACACAGCCTGCACAGGTCCAGCACAGGTCTTGAAGATTCTGCCATTCCTGTGGGAGCTGGCTTGCCGGCGATAGGGCCGGTGCAGGCAAAGAGAAGGCTATCGACCTAACCGCATCGGCCACCCCACCACCTTCTTCACCCGCGGCGTTGCATAGGTACGCACCTTGGAAGTACTCAACCCCATGCGCACCAGCGATTCGGCAATGGTCACCGCCGCACTCACCCCATCCACCACCGGCACCCCTGTGCGCTGGCGAATTTGCTCGTCCAGCCCGGCCATGCCACCGCAACCCAGGCAGATCACTTCGGCCTTGTCGTCACGCACGGCGCGTACGGCCTGCTCGACAATCGCCTCCACGGCCCGCTGCGGGTCGGCTTCCAGTTCCAGTACCGCCAGCCCGCTGGCCCGCACCGAGGCGCAGCGGTCATACAGGCCCGACAGTTTCAGGCGGTCCTCGATCAGCGGCACAGTCCGGTCCAGGGTGGTCACCACCGAGTAGGCATGGCCCAAGTACATGGCCGTGCTGGCGGCGGCATCGGTAATGTCCACCACCGGGACATTGAGCAGTTCCTGCAAGCCCTCGCGGCCGTGCTCGCCGTAACCGGCCTGGATCACGGCGTCATAGGGGCCATCGTAGGCCAACACGCGGTCCATCACCGCAATGGCGGCCAGGTAGCTTTCGAAGTTGCCTTCTACCGACTCGGCGCCGAACCACGGGGTAAGGCCGATGATTTCAGTGCCGGGCGCGGCGACCACACGGGCGTGCTCGGCAATGGCTTCAGTGATGGCTTCGGTGGTGTTGACGTTGGCGATCAGAATACGCATGGGCAGTCTTCCCTGATTAATGGCTGCTGTGGTCGACGGCGATGCACTCGCCGCTGACGTCGTGGTATTGGCGATTGCGTGGTGCGATCAGCAGGTAGATAGCGGCGGCGATGCCGGCACCGATCAGCCAGGAGAACGGCGCGACGCTGTGGAAGTTGGGCACCAGGGCCAGGATGATGGCCAGCAATGCGGCCGGTACGAAGGCGGCTACGGCGCGCAGGTTGATGCCTTTGCTGTAGTGGTAGGCGCCGGCCGGGTCTTCGCTGTACAGCTGGGGCACGTTGATGCAGCCTTTGCGCAGCAGCCAGTAGTCGGACATGATCACCCCGTACAGCGGGCCGAGCAGGGCGCCCAGGCCTGACAGGAAGTACACGATCACCAATGGGCTGTTGTACAGGTTCCACGGCATGATCAGCACCGCCAGGGTGGCGCTGATCAGCCCGGCGCGGCGGAAGTTCAGGTGGCGTGGCGCCAGGTTGCTGAGTACGAAGGCCGGCGCGACGAAGTTGGCCATGATGTTCACCGCCACGGTGACGATCAGGAAGGCCAGGCAACCGAGTACCAGGAACGGTGTGCTGGGGATGGCGGCGACGATCTGCGTCGGGCTGTCGATGATCTGGCCGTTGATCTGGAACTGTGCGCCGCACAGCACCACGGTGATCACCGCGAACACCAGGATGTTTACCGGCAGGCCCCAGAAGTTGCCGACGCGGATGGTCTTGCGGCACGGCGAGGAACGGGCGAAGTCACAGAAGTTCAGCACCAGGGTGCCGTAGATCGCCAGCCACAGGGCGCCACCGGCAAAGATGTTGCGCCACATCTCGTAGCCGCTCAGCGGCTCGGCCACCGACCAGGCGATGCGCGCATCGGCCTTGACGTACATGAACACTGCCAGCGCCGCGACAGTCAGCAGTATCACCGGGCCGGCGAAGCCTTCGTAGCGGCGCACCATCTCCATGCCGTAGGCAAGGATCACCAGCTGTACCAGCCAGATCGCCACGAAACACACCCAGCCCAGGCTCGACAGGCCGAGGATGCTGTCGTGGTCGTAGGCGGCCAGTTGCGGCCATACGGCGGTGAGCAGCACGCGCAGCACCACCGAGGCCAGGTAGGTCTGGATGCCGAACCAGGCGATGGCGATGACCGCGCGGATCAGCGCCGGGATCTGCGCGCCGTGGATGCCGAAGGCGATGCGGCTGATGACCGGGAACGGCACGCCGGTTTTCTGCCCCATGTAGCCGGACAGGTTCATGAAGAAGTACACCAGCGCCGCGCCGATGGCCAGCGACAAGAGTATTTGCCAGCCACCCAGACCAAGGGCGAACAAGCCCATGGCGAACGAATAATTGGCGATATTGTGCACATCGTTTGTCCACAACGCGAAGATGCTATAGCCGCCCCAGCGCCGTCCTTCGCTGCGGGTTGGCGCGAGGTCGCGGTTGTGCAGGCGCGGGCTCAGGGCAAGTTCCGGCTGTTGGCCGGCGAGGCTGGAAGCGGGGTGGGTGCTGGCGACGGATTGTTCAGGGGCAAGGTCGAGGCTGCTACTCATTCCGGCGGGCTCCTGATGCACATGGACTGCGATGAGCGGGCATGCGCACGGGCTCGCCATCTCGTCGGTGCAGCGTTGGCATCACAGGGTTCTGGGCGCGACGGCCAACATTGGGTCGGCGTCGCGGGTTCTTGTGTATTTATGTTTTGCTTGGGTTGTATACAAAACACGAACACACAAAAGCCATTTCTGTGCCAAGGAAAAGTCAACTTTCGGCGGGGCGGTATCTGGACTCTATCTTGTTGAAAGATAACTTAATGAAATGTGGGAATTATAAGTTGACCAAATGAACAGGTTTAATTTTTAAGATCATTATTTAGTTGATCATTTGGTCAGAATTAGTTGCGAGTAGGGTGTAACGTATTGGGGCGTTACCTTGAAAAGTGCACACAAAAATGGCACTTAAGGTGACATTCTTGTGTACAAAAATGGTCAGCTTTTTCCTGTGCCGGCCCTATCGCCGGCAAGCCAGCTCCCACAGGTCCGCCACAGGTTTCGAGACTGATGGAGCACTTTGTGGGAGCTGGCTTGCCGGCGATAGGGCCGCTCCAGGAGAACATCAATCCATCGGCGGCAACCGCCGCTTCACCGGGCTTTTCTTGATGATGGCGGTGTTGGTCTCGGCCAGCACATTGATGCGGTCGAGCAGGGTGTCCAGCTGTTCCATCGAGCGCACATGCAGCCGGGCGATGAAGCAGTCCTCGCCAGTAACCTTGTCGCATTCGGTGAACTCGGGGATGGCAATGATCTGTCGCTCCACTTCTTGCAACTGCCCCGGCAGCGGGCGAATGCGCACGATGGCCTGCAACTGGTAGCCAAAGGCGCGCGGGTCGACTTCCACGGTGTAGCCGCGCAGCACGCCGCGTTCTTCCAGGCGGCGCAGGCGTTCGCTGACACTGGGCGCAGACAACCCACTGATTTGCGCCAACGCCTTTAGCGAGCGGCGCGAGTCGTCCATCAGTGCGTTGATCAGCAGTTGGTCGATGCTGTCGGTCATGCTTACCTCAACAGGCAATTCAGGGTATTTGCCTTGATAGTAAAGGCAAGCTTGTCGATTTGCCTTGGATATCCGCTGGAAGGCGGGCGGGCTGCCTTTGCATACTAGTGCCATCGTCAACGGGAGGTGTGAGATGGACAGTTCATTGCGCCGTGGCTCGCTGGAAATGGTGGCTGCCATGCTGATTTCCGGGACCATCGGGTGGTTCGTGCTGGTGTCGGGCCAACCGGTGCTGGAGGTGGTGTTCTGGCGCTGCGTATTTGGAGCCCTGACCCTGCTGGTGATTTGCGCCGCTTTCGGCTATCTGCGCCCAGGTGTGATCAGCCGCACGGCGTTCCTGTTGGCGATTGCCAGCGGCGTGGCCATTGTCGGCAACTGGTTGCTGTTGTTCGCCTCGTACTCGCGGGCGTCGATTGCCATCGGCACGGCGGTGTACAACGTGCAGCCGTTCATGCTGGTGGGGTTGGCGGCGCTGTTTCTGGGTGAGAAGATCACCCTGGCCAAGGTGACCTGGCTGAGCGTGGCGTTCCTTGGCATGCTGGCCATCGTCAGTGCCCATGGTGCAGGGCAGGGCGGTGGCGAGGACTATTTGCAAGGCATTGCCTTCGCGTTGGGGGCGGCGTTGCTGTATGCCATTGCGGCGCTGATCATCAAGCGCCTGAGCGGCACGCCGCCGCACCTGATTGCGTTGATACAGGTGAGCACCGGTGTGTTGCTGCTGGCGCCGTGGGTCAAGCTTGGCGGGTTGCCGGGTGAAGTACCGGCGCTGGCCAGTTTGCTGACCTTGGGCATGGTGCATACCGGCTTGATGTATGTGCTGCTGTATAGTGCTATTCAGCGTTTGCCGACGGCGTTGACCGGGGCGTTGTCGTTTATCTATCCGATTGCAGCGATCTTGGTGGACTGGGTGGCGTTCGGGCACCGCCTGGCGCCGTTGCAGTGGCTGGGGGTGGGGTTGATTCTGCTGGCAGCGGCGGGGATGCAGCAGGGGTGGTGGTTCAGACCTAAGGCGTTAGTTATCAAGGGCCATTGAGGCCGCTTCGCGCCCTATCGCCGGCAAGCCAGCCACAGGTATTGCACAGGTCTAAAACTTGTGCAGTACCTGTGAGAGCAACTGCCTGCATCAATTTCCAGAAGCTTGCGCGATCCCTGTGGGAGCTGGCTTGCCGGCGATAGGGCGCGAAGCGGCCTCAGCGGGTAGAATGCGGCTTTTGCCAGCCTGCGACCCATCATGACTTCGCCAATCGCCACCCTCGAGCAACACCTGCTCGCCGCCCTTGACCCTGCCCCACAGGAAACCCGCCGCCTGTTCCACGGCCGCGGCCGCTGCTGGGCGGGCCTGGAGCAGGTCACCGTCGACTGGCTGCAAGGCGTGCTGTCGGTGGCCCTGTTCCGCGAACCGCCCGAGGGCCAGCTGGCCGAGCTGGAAGCCATGTTGCGCAGGGTGGCCGAGCGCCCGCAGTGGGCCGGCCAGGCCATCATCATCCAGCACCGCTACCTGCCCGACAGCCCGGGCCAGTGGCTGCTGGGCGAACCGTGCCAGCAACGCGAAGTGGTCGAGGACGGCCTGACCTACCTGCTGGACCTGGGCGTGAGGCAGAACAACGGCCTGTTCCTCGACATGCGCTATGGCCGCCGTTGGGTGCGTGAGCAGGCGGCGGGCAAGCGTGTGCTGAACCTGTTTGCCTACACCTGCGGGTTCTCGGTGGCAGCCATTGCCGGCGGCGCCGAGCAGGTGGTGAACCTGGACATGGCCAAGTCGGCCCTGTCGCGGGGCCGGGACAACCATCGCCTGAATGGCCATGATGCTTCGCGGGTGGCCTACCTGGGGCATGAGCTGTTCAAGTCGTGGGGCAAGGTGCGCAAGTACGGGCCATACGACCTGATCATCATCGACCCGCCGACCTTCCAGCGCGGCAGCTTTGTGCTGACTCAGGATTACGCGAAGATCCTGCGGCGTTTGCCGGAGTTGTTGAGCGCGGGTGGGACGGTACTGGCGTGTGTGAACGACCCGGGAATCGGGCCGGAGTTTTTGATCGAGGGGATGGCTGAGCAGGCGCCTTCGTTGGTGTTTGTCGAGCGGCTGGAGAACCCGCCGGAGTTTCCGGATGTGGACCCGGCGGGGGGGCTCAAGGCCTTGGTATTCCGGCAGGTTTGATGTTGCCATTGCTGGCCCTTTCGCGGGTAAACCCGCTCCTACCAGGGATCCTCAGGCTCGAATGTTGCGAGGTCCCTGTGTAGGAGCGGCTTTAGCCGCGAAAGGGCCGGCACAGGCAACATCAAGCCCCAAGGGCCTGCACCGGCAACGGATACACCTGGGCAAAACTCACATTCTCAGTCTGGTCCACCCGTTTCTTCAGCCGCTCATTGAACGCCCGGCTCACCGCATACTGCCCGCCGGAAATGGTGCGGAACTGCGCCGTCAGCACAAACCCGTTCAAGTCCATACGGTCAACCCCGAACACTTGCAGCGGGCCTTGCAGGTTGATGCGCAGTAGCGGGTCTTCGCTGATCGACTTGCCCACTTCATGAATCAGCGCGAGTGACGCATCCACATCACTGTCGTACGTGAACTGTACCGAGAAGAACGCATAGGCAAACTGCCGTGACTGGTTGGTAACCGCCTTGATCTGGCCAAACGGTACCGAGTGCACGAAGCCCTTGCCATCACGCAGGCGCAGGGTGCGGATGGTCAGGCTTTCGACGGTGCCAGCATGGCCGGAGTCGAGTACCACCCAGTCGCCAATCGAGATGGTGTCCTCGATCAGGATGAACAAGCCGGTAATCACATCCTGCACCAGTTGCTGCGAACCGAAACCGATGGCCAGGCCGATCACCCCGGCACCGGCCAGCAGCGGCGCGACGTTGATGCCCAGGTTGGCCATGGTGGTGATGGTGCAGATGACGATCAGGATCACTTTGATGGCGTTGCGCAGCATCGGCAGGATGGTCCGCACGCGGGTACTCGGCTGACGCGCACTGCGCCGGCCGACGGCTGGTTTGAGCGCTTCCTGGATGGCGGTATCCAGCACCACCCACAACAGCCAGGTGACCAGCAGGATCAGGCCGATGCTCGACAGCGAGTTGCTGATCGCCTGGCCCAGGCTGTTGCTGAGGGCGAAGCCGATCACCGAGAAGCCCCAGATGCGCCCCAGCAGCTCGATGAAGGCTACGGCCATGGCAATGCGCAGCAAGGCGTGGGCGAGGCTGCGCAGCAGTTCCTTGTAGGGCCGCACGCGCTGTGCGGGGTCGCTCTCACGCGGGGCCAGCAGGTGTTGCAGCAAGGTGCTGAGGAACACGGTCGAGACCAGCAGCACGGTGGTCAGCAAAGCTTTCTGCAAGGCCTTCTGGCTTTCTGCACCGGCGCCGACCAGGTGAACCGCCGAGACCAGGATCATCAGCAGGATCGGCAGGTACCACAGCGCCGAGAAGATCCGCAGTGTTTCCTGCACGGCCCGGTGTTGCACGCGGTCCTTGAACGCGCGGTTGCGGATCAGGTGGGCGACCGGGCGGCGCAAGCGGATGACCAGGCTGGCGAAGATGAAGGTGGCGGTAAGCCCGGTAATCACGGCGACGCTGGCGGTGATGTTGCCGCCCAGCTGGCGGGCGATCTGTGGGCTGGTCAGGGCGTCGCTCCAGGCCGCGAGAAAACCGATGAGGAACAGCGGGCGTGGCGCCAGGCGCTTGATTACGGCGACGGCCGGGCGCTTATGGCCGGCGTCGAACAGGGTGACCAGGCAGAGGATGATTGAGGTCGAGAACAGGCCGCTGCTGGTGGCATAGGCCAGGCTCAGGCCCAGTGCGCGGGCCACCGACGGGTCGAGGAAGCGGCTGACGTACAACGTCAGTGGCAGGCTGGCCAGCGCTGGCAGGGTGTAGGGCAGCAGGTAGCCGAGCAGGCTGCTGGCGCGTTTGCGCTCGCGCAGCCAGGGGGTGCCTGACGTGCGCCGGGCCACCCAGCGGCCCAGGCTGGTAAGCACGGCGAAAGCGGCGGCCCAAGTGAGGGTGAGCAGCAGGAAGTTGCCGGCCAGTTGCAGCGAGTCGCTGGCCGAATGGCGGTCGACCAGGCGTTCGACCTCTTTGGCGGCGCGGTCGGTGCGCAAGCGCCAGGCGTCGACCAGGTGGGCGTCCAGGTCCAGCTCCTGGGCGGCGCTGTCCAGGCCATCGGCCAGGGCGCCCAGCAGGCCGCCTTGCAGCACCGGTTCGGGCTCGGCGGGTTGTTCTTCGGTGGGGGCGGGGTCGGCAGCCAACAGGTGGGTGCTCAGCAGGCAGCCAAGCAGCAGGGTAGAGAGGTAGCGCAGCACTGGAGTACTCCTTGGGCCGGGGTGAGCGGGGTTTGGTTACT
This sequence comes from Pseudomonas sp. NPDC089407, assembly GCF_044900445.1. NCBI lineage: Bacteria > Pseudomonadati > Pseudomonadota > Gammaproteobacteria > Pseudomonadales > Pseudomonadaceae > Pseudomonas > Pseudomonas sp. NPDC089407. Next base: position 88,630 of record NZ_JBJDNB010000009.1, on the reverse strand, counting down.
CAAGGATCTGATTGGACAGGGAAAAGTTCGATGAAATGTCGGCGCATCCTTTGCAGGAGCCGAGATGAACGGCACGCTGTTAATGTAGGATTTATCTTACGGATATAACTTGTTTGTTTATATTTTGTTGCGTGAAGATTAATGGTTTTACAATTTTTAATATTTGAGTTTTTGCAATGTAGTTGGGCGCCTACTAGGATCCGGTTTCCATTTAGATGCGGTGCCGACAATCAGTGATCGGCTTGATCAAGGCAGGGAGAATGCCAATGTTCAATGGTTACCAGCGATGGCTAGTGTTGGTCGTTCTGTCCTTCGCCTTGCTATTGGTTGCGATCGACATGACGGTCCTTTATATCGCCTTGCCCACACTTACCCATGCGCTCGGGGCATCTACCTCCGAAAAGCTGTGGATCATAAATATGTATCCCTTGGTAGTTGCTGGCCTGTTACTGGGCGCCGGCACTTTGGGTGATCGTATCGGTCACCAGCGCTTGTTCGTGATCGGCCTTGTGCTGTTCGGAGTGGCGTCGCTTCTGGCTGCATTCGCGCCATCTTCCGCGCTGCTCATCCTGGCCAGGGGGGCACTGGGCGTCGGTGCGGCGGCCATGATGCCGGCCACGCTGGCGACCATCAGCCTCACCTTCGAGGATGAGCGTGAGCGCGGTTTGGCCATTGGCGTCTGGACGGCCGTGGCTTCCGGTGGTGCAGCGATAGGTCCGCTGATAGGGGGGGCGCTGCTCGAGCATTTCTGGTGGGGCTCGGTATTCCTGATCAACGTGCCCATTGTGCTGGTGGCCTTGGTGTTGTCCTTGCTCCTGATCAGGAACATGCCGCAGGCCAACGCCGGCCCATGGGACCTGCTTGGTTCCCTGCAGGCAATGGTGGGGCTCATCAGCCTGGCGTACCTCATCAAGGAGTTCGCCAAGCCTGAGCCCTCGCTGGCCGCGGCGCTAGGGGCGTTGGTCCTCTGCGCGGGCTTCGGCTGGTTGTTCGTGCGCGGGCAGCGCAAGCGCGGTTTTCCGTTGATCGACCTGCAGATTTTCCGCAGTCCCGCGTTCTCCTCTGCGGTCATCGCCAGCCTGGCCGCGGCCGGCTGCCTGATGGGCATCAACCTGGTACTGAGCCAGCGCTTGCAACTGGTGGTCGGGCTATCCCCGCTCGAGACCGGCCTGTATTTCCTGCCCCTTTCTGTGGGTGCGATCGTGGCAGGTCCGTTGAGCGGTTGGATGCTGCCCAAGGTTCGCTGTGACCGGTTCCTGGTGCTCGCACTGTTGATCTACGCCGGTGCCATTGGCCTGTTCATGTACAGTTTCAGCCATTCGGTCGCCCTGCAACTGCTACTGCTGTTCGTCATGGGCGCTTGCGTAGGGGCGAGCATGACCGGGGCGTCCACCACCATCATGGTCAGCGCGCCGCCGGAGCGAGCGGGCATGGCCGCGTCGGCCGAGGAAATCTCCTACGAGTTGGGAGGGGGGTTGGGCATTGCCTTCATGGGTAGCCTGATGTCGGTGGTATACAGCCGCTCCCTGGTAGTGCCCGAGCAGGCCGCCGACGCGGTACGCCTGCAGGACGGGATCGACAGCGCGCTGGCTGCTGCCGCGCAGATGCCCGCACCGCTGGGGCAGGAAGTCGCGGTGAATGCGCGATTGGCGTTCGACCAGGCGGTGTCATCGGTAATGATGGCCACCGTTGGGGTGCTGGTGGTGATCGCACTGTTGGTGTTTGTAAACTTTCGAAGGTATTCGACAGCTTCTGCCGAACAGCAAGTTTCTTCCTAATTCAGTCAAATAATGCTTGGCTCGGAACTGTTCGGTTGAATAGTTCCAGGCCCGGATTTGTGCTGCTTTAAATTTGGAGAGATGGCATGCGCCTACTATTGGGGCAATTGTATGATCAGCGTGCGGCCTTGCATCTGGAGCAGCGTTATGTTGGTGACGTGCTGATACCGCAGGAGCATCTTTATGCTGATCATTTGCGTGAGGCCGTTCGGTTTGTCGTGAAGAAGTATCCGGCACTTCGCGGCTGTTTCACGCGCAGCGAAGGCGAATGGCGCATGGACGTTCTTGCTGTGGACGCATTTCCCGTGGATCAGGCGTTACAGGTAGTTGCCGCCGCACCCGGGGTGTTACCTGGTGCACAGGCCCAGGCCAGCGTCGACGCACTGCTCGCGACCTCGACCCTGGTCCCTCCCTTGCTGAGGTACATCCTGCATGATGCCGACCAGGCCGAGGACCAGCGCCTGGTGCTTATCTTCCATCACCTGGTCTGCGATGGCATCTCTAGCCGGATACTCTGGCGGGACCTTTCCAAGGCCTATCGCGCCTCGATGCAGGGCTGCCCGCTCGACGACGAGGCCTGCGACAGTTATCCGGCTTTCGCACAGGAACTTGCCCAGTGCTACCGGGCACTGCCCGCCGAGGTGTCGCCAGCGCTCGGCGCCCCGGCACTTGTCGGGGTACTCGACCAGGCGGCAGGGGAACAGGCTGGCAAGGTCCTGGAGCATACCCTCGTGCGGCACAGCCTGCAGTTGGAGCCTGAGGCCGTGGATGAGCTGCGTCGATGCGCGGCCGAGTGGCAGGTGAGCTTTAGCGACTACCTGCTTGGTTGCTGGCTGCAAGTGCTGAGCCAAATCCAGGCTCACGGCTCGGTAGCGCTGCTGATGTGGGTTAGCCCGCATTTCGTTGGCCAATGGCAGACACCCGTCACCGAGCTGGTGGGGTCTGTGTCGTTCCCGCTCCCGGTGCGCTTGACGCTTCAGGCCGGACGCTGCCTGCGAGAAACCGCGCGGTCGGTCAGTGTCGAGGTAGAACAGGCCATGGCGCAGGCACACGCCTTCGCGATCCGGTATTTCAGCGGTGTCGCGGGCGCGCCGGTGCCTGACTTGCCTGCCATCGGTTTCAACTTTATCTCGGCGCACAAGCCGGGCGGCAGCCTGATTGGTTACCGGCTTGCCCCGGAGCAACTGCACATCGCGCGCGATCCTCGGCAGGTGGCCGACCTGTCATTGAGTTTCGAGGCCGAACTGTACGAGCAACGCTTGCGCCTTACCGTGCTGGTGGCCCCTGAGATGGCCCGTGTGCTCCCCATCGAGGCATTGGCCCACCGATTGTTCGAGGGCATGCGGCCGATCGCAATGGTTGAAGGTTGAGCACGACCGACTCACCGCCATGACAGGAAGCCATGGCTAAACCTAAAAGGACATCTGCATGAGTGCTGGATACCAGCAATTACTGGCGGTGGTGCTGACGCAACTGGCGTCGGCAAGTGATGGGGAGCGGGTAGAGGAGGACACCCGGCTGGGTAGTCTAGGCCTGGATTCGATCGCCGTGACCGGCCTGCTGGCTGCCTTGGAAACACAGCTGGAAAGGGATCTGGAACCCACCTTGTTCTGGCGCTTTGCGACCCCCGCGCAGTTGAGTCGGCACCTGTGCGGTGACGAAGGCGAGCGTGCCGAACCGCAGGGATCAAGGCTTGCAGATCACCGACAGGCGGTGGCGATCACGGGCCTTGCCTGCCGTTTTCCTGGGGCCGACGACAGCCTCGCGTTCTGGCGCTTGCTCGAAAACGGCGGCCGAGGCATCGGGAAAGGGAAAGCACAGCAGATTGAGTTTGTCGGGATGGGCGGGTTTTGCAAACAGCATGACAGTGTCCTCCTCCTAGAAAAAGCATTGATGTCAGGAGACTTCCACATTGGCTGTGCTTTCCACGAACGGTGGATCGAGCTGGTAGAGGCGTGCCAGGTTCATGCGCAGCGTCATGCTCTGCTTGAACTTGCGATTGAGGTCGCTTGGCGACAAGTCGAGCAACACGCCCTCGTCGATCAGGCGAGCGACCTGGCCGCGGGAAAGGCAGAGCTTGCGGGTGAGGATATTGATCAGGCGTACAGGAATGGGTTGCTCGAAGTCAAGGGTGATGGTCACCTGTTCGGTGTCAGTGAGCGCATACGGTGATGGCCCCTGTATCTCATAGCGTGGGGTCGGGCCGAGTTCGGCATGGTTGCGTTTCAATAAGCTGTAGTTGTAGGCGTAACGACGAACTTCATCAAGGTCATTATGCAGAAAGCGTTGATGAAGTTCAGGGTCAAGCTTGTTGGTGTTGATGCGGGCGTGGATGTCAATGTTCCATGTGTAGTCGCACTTCTCGCATTTGTAGATGTTCCAGATATCAAGAGTTTTTTTCCGGGCGTTGACCCTGAAAGTGCCGGCGGGTAGAAACAGTTTTTTGACTTCGCACGAAGGGCATCGTTTGGTAATTGGCTGATAGCCGAGCGGCTTTATCAACCAATTGATACGTCCATTTATCATTGGGTTGATCCTTTTCAAATTATCGACGGTACCTTAGCGCTTTGTGATTTTCTCGGCAAGGTAGCTTGAAAGGCAGGTGTGTACGAGATGTTTCTATATGTCAGAATTTTCTTACTAGTTTGTAAGTTATAGGTCTGGTGTTGGGGTGTGCTATTTCAAATAGTTTCTTGACTAGCAGGAATAGCGAAAGGGGTATGGAAGGGGGCGAAAAAAAAGGGGGCCAGAAGCCAAATGCCAGTCAGTTAAGAAGCTGAACAGGTTTGTCTTATTTGCAGCGCCTGTGCGATTGAGCGCCGCCCATTCGGCGCTCGATCGCGTAGGTACCAAAGGTCTCAAGGCAAGCACCTGACGCTCATACCGCTTAACTGACGGGCATTAGGGTCAGATGCCCCTCACGGTTATTGATTGGTATAGATCTGGTCAAACACCCCACCATCATTGAAGTGGGTCTTCTGCACGGTGCGCCAGTCACCAAAGGTCTTCTCCACCGACAGGAAGTCGACTTTCGGGAAGCGGTCGGTGTACTTGGCCAGCACCGTCGCGTCACGTGGGCGCAGGTAGTTGTTGGCGGCGATCTCCTGGGCTTCTGGCGACCACAGGTACTTCAGGTATTCCTCGGCCACGGCCTGGGTGCCTTTCTTGGCCACCACCTTGTCCACCACGCTCACCGGCGGCTCGGCTTCGGCCGATACGCTCGGGTAGACCACTTCGAACTGGTCGCGGCCGAACTCGCGGGCGATCATTTCGGCTTCGTTCTCGAAGGTCACCAGCACGTCGCCGATCTGGTTGGTCATGAAGGTGGTGGTCGCGGCACGGCCGCCGGTGTCCAGCACCGGGGCCTGCTTGAACAGCTTGCCGACAAAGTCCTTGGCCTTGGCTTCGTCACCGCCTTGCTTGAGCACATAACCCCACGCCGACAAGTAGGTGTAGCGGCCGTTGCCCGAGGTTTTCGGGTTGGGCACGATTACCTGCACGCCGTCCTTGAGCAGGTCGGGCCAGTCTTTCAGGGCTTTCGGGTTGCCCTTGCGCACGATGAACACAGTGGCCGAAGTGAACGGCGCGCTGTTGTTCGGCAGGCGGGTCACCCAGTTGTCCGGCACCAGCTTGCCATTGTCGACCAGGGCGTTGATGTCGGTGGCCATGTTCATGGTGATGACATCGGCCGGCAGGCCATCGATCACCGCCCGCGCCTGCTTGCTCGAGCCGCCGAAGGACATCTGCAGGTTGACCTTCTCTTTGTGTTCGGCCTCCCAGTGCTTCTGGAAGGCCGGGTTGTAATCCTTGTAGAAGTCGCGCATCACGTCGTAGGAAACGTTGAGCAGGGTAGGGGCGGCCTGGGCGAGGTTGCCCAGGGCCAGGCCTGCGGCGAGCAGCGAGGCGGTGAAGAGTTTTTTCACGTTGCTTCCTTGTTCTTGAAGGTTGTTGGGGCAGATTGCCAGCGACTATAGCGGGTGGGTTTGTGCGGGTTAAAGAACAAAAATGACTTTGGTTATATCGTTGGCAGTGCCGGCCTCTTCGCGGGTAAACCCGCTCCTACATTGCCAGCGTATCGCCAGCCATTGTAGGAGCGGGTTCACCCGCGAAGAGGCCAGCACAGGCAACATCAAAGCTTGGGAAACAACCCATTCCCACACCGGGAACAGAACGCCGCCCCATGCTCATGGGTCTTCTTGTGGCAGGTCGGGCAATCATGCTGCAGCTGTTCCCCGCGCATGGCATTGGCCAGCTCTGCGGTAAAGATCCCGGTCGGCACTGCAATGATCGAATAACCGGTAATCATCACCAGCGACGACAGCACCTGCCCCAGCGGCGTCTTCGGCACGATGTCGCCAAAGCCCACGGTGGTCAGGGTAACGATGGCCCAGTAGATGCCCTTGGGGATACTGGTAAAGCCATGCTCCGGGCCTTCAATCACATACATCAGCGTGCCGAACACCGTCACCAGGGTGGATACCGTCACCAGAAACACGATGATCTTCTGCTTGCTGCCGCGCAGCGCCTCCATCAGGTAATGGGCCTGCTTCAGGTACGGGCTGAGCTTGAGCACGCGGAAGATCCGCAGCATCCGGATCACCCGGATGATCAGCAGGTACTGGGCGTCGCTGTAGTACAACGCGATGATCCCCGGCACGATCGCCAGCAAGTCGACCAGGCCGTAGAAACTGAAGGCATAGCGCAGCGGCTTGGGCGAGCAGTACAGGCGGGTGATGTACTCGGCAAGGAAGATCGCGGTGAAGCCCCATTCGATGCCGGCCAGCAGGCCGGCGTAGCCTTGGTGTACCTCGTCGATGCTGTCGAGGATTACCGTGACCAGGCTGGCGAGGATGATCAGCAGGAGGATCTTGTCGAAGCGGCGGCCGGCTACGGTGTCGGTCTGGAAGACCATGATGTAAAGCCGCTCACGCAGGCTTGCAGGGTTGTTCATTGGCTCAATCCGAATTGCGATGGGCTGAGCCTAGGGGCTGCGTTTCAGCTGTGCAAGCGGCTGGCGTTGCGCTGCCTGGGCTGAGCCAGGTGGCTGCCTACATGCATCAGCCAGCAGGCGGCGACGAAGGGTGCGGTCAGGCCGGGCAGCGGTAACAGCTTGAACAGCGGTTGCAGCAGCAATGCCAAGGCAATCGCCAATAGCGTCACCCACGGCTTCTCACCTTGTCGGCTGAACGCCAATGCCGCCAGTGCGGCATTGAAGCCGCACAGGCCCAGCCAGGCGTCTTGGGCCTGATCGGCGAGCAACGCCACGCCACCACCGATGGCCGAGCCGATCACGGCCCACATGGCCGCATACGGGTTGGCGATGAACATGCCGACGATGATCAGCAAGCCGGCCAATGGCTGGTCGAGCAGGAAGATCTGCCCTACACCACGCGCCAGTGCAAACAGCGGGTCGGCTTCGACGAGGCCGCTGGGTACGGGGCTGGCCATCAGCAGGGTGGCCCAACCCAGCAGCACGAACGGTGCGGTGTAGGCGATCAGCAGCTTGCCGCCGCGTTTGCGCCACTGGTGGGTGATGATGCTGGACAGGCCACCGGCGGCGATGATCAGTGGTGGCAGGATGGCTGACCAGGGCAGCACGGCGCTGATCAGGATGCCGATGAGTACGCCGTTGTAGCAGTAAAGCCCGGCCTGGCGGTCGGCGCGGTCGTAGCCGCGGCGCTGGGCAGTGAGCAGGCCGGCGAGGGCGCCGAGCAGGGCGCCGCCGACCAGGCCGGGGGCGGTCAGCAGGATGGCCAGCAGGCAGCACAGGCCGCACAGGGGGTTGCGCAGCAGCAGCACCTGGCTGAAGCCGTTGAGTAACGCCGTGGCCCAGTCGGGGCACGGGTTGACGAAATTTTTGGTGTACATGGGGCAGTCAGTGAGGTTGATGTGAGCGGTGGGCCTCTTTGGGCCTCGGTTTTCCGCAGGTCTGGTAGATCGGTGTTCGGGGAGGGCTACGCCCTCCGATCGCGACACAAGGCCGCTCCTACAAATAGATCGCGTTAGCCTGAAGGTATCGCGGTCCCTGAGCGGCCTTGTGTCGCGATGGGGCGCAAAGCGCCCCCAAAATCTCAGATCAAAGTCTCGATCCGCAGCGTGTTAGTCGACCCCGGCTTGCCGAAAGGCACACCGGCAGTAATCAGCAGCGTGTCGCCACGGCTGGCCATGCCTTGTGCCTGGGCGATTTCCAGGGCGGTCGACACCACTTCATCAACCTGACGCAGGCGGTCGTTGACCACCGAGTGCACACCCCAGGCCACGCTCAGGCGGCGTGCGGTGTTCAGGTTCGGCGTCAGGTTGAGGATCGGTGCCCGTGGCCGCTCGCGCGCTGCGCGCAGGGTCGAGGCGCCCGACTCGCTGTAGTTGACCAGCACGGCCACCGGCAGGATGCCGCTGATACGGCGGATCGCGCAGCTGATGGCATCCGACACGGTGGCTTCGGCTTTTGGCCGGCCAACGTCGAGCTGGGCCTGGTAGTCCGGGCCGTTCTCTACCTGGCGGATGATCTTGCTCATCATCTGCACGGCTTCAAGCGGGTAGTCACCCGAGGCAGTCTCGGCCGACAGCATCACCGCATCGGCACCTTCGGCCACGGCGTTGGCCACGTCGGTGACTTCGGCGCGGGTTGGCGCTGGCGAGAAGCGCATCGATTCGAGCATCTGCGTGGCCACCACCACCGGCTTGCCCAGCTGGCGGCAGGTGCCGATGATGCGCTTCTGGATCTGCGGCACGCTTTCGGCCGGCACTTCCACGCCCAGGTCGCCACGGGCCACCATGATCGCGTCTGCAAGTTCCGCGATGGCTTGCAACTGTTCGACTGCCGAGGGCTTCTCGATCTTGGCCATCAGGTAGGCGCGGTCGCCGATCAGCTGGCGCGCCTCAACGATGTCTTCCGGCCGCTGCACGAACGACAGTGCCACCCAGTCCACGCCCAGCTCCAGGCCAAAGGCCAGGTCGCGGCGGTCTTTTTCGGTGAGTGGGGACAGGTCGAGCACCGCTTGCGGCACGTTGACGCCCTTGCGGTCGGACAGCTCGCCACCGTTCAGCACTTCAGTGTCGATCGCGTCGCTGTGCTTGGCGGTTACCCGCAGGCGCAGCTTGCCGTCGTCGAGCAGCAGGTCCATGCCGGGCTCCAGTGCGGCGATGATTTCCGGGTGCGGCAGGTTGACCCGCTGGCTATCACCCGGGGTCTTGTCCAGGTCCAGGCGCAGGGCCTGCCCGCGTTGCAGCTGCACCTTGCCTTCGGCAAAGCGGCCGACGCGCAGCTTCGGCCCCTGCAGGTCCATGAGGATGCCCAGCGGGTAGTTCAGCTGCTGCTCGACTTCGCGGATCCACTGGTAGCGCAGGGCGTGGTCAGCGTGTTCGCCGTGGCTGAAGTTGAGGCGGAAGATGTTCACCCCGGCTTCGACCAGTTGGCGGATGTCGTCGATGCCGTTGATCGCAGGGCCAAGGGTGGCGAGGATTTTGACTTTTTTATCAGGCGTCATGATGGGGCAGTCTCGAGGATCAGGATGGCGCGGAAGTCGTTGACGTTGGTGCGGGTCGGCTCGGTGACGATCAGCGCATCCAGCGCAGCGAAGTAGCCATAGCCGTTGTTGTTGTCCAGCTCGTCGCTGGCCGACAGGCCCAGGGCTTCGGCGCGGGCGTAGCTGGCCGGGGTCATGAAGGCGCCGGCGTTTTCTTCCGAACCGTCAATGCCGTCGGTGTCACCCGCCAGGGCGTACACGCCAGGCAGGCCCTTGAGGCTTTCGGTGAGGCTGAGCAGGAACTCGGCGTTGCGCCCGCCACGGCCATTGCCGCGCACGGTCACGGTGGTTTCGCCACCGGACAGGATCACGCAGGGCGCCTTCAGCGGCTGGCCGTGCAGCACGATTTGTCGGGCGATGCCGGCATGCACCTTGGCCACTTCGCGCGATTCGCCTTCCAGGTCGCCGAGGATCAGCGGGCTGAAGCCTGCCTGGCGGGCTTTGACTGCGGCGGCTTCGAGCGACTGCTGGGGCTTGGCGATCAGCTGGAAGTGGCTGCGGGCGAGAGCCGGGTCGTCGGCCTTGACGGTTTCCGAGGCTGGGTTGTTGAGCCAGTCGATCACCGCTTTTGGCGCTTCGATGTTGTAGCGCTTGAGAATGGCCAAGGCATCGGCCGAGGTGCTCGGGTCGGCCACGGTGGGGCCGGAAGCGATCACCGTGGCGAGGTCGCCGGGTACATCGGAGATAGCATAGGTGTAGACCGTGGCTGGCCAGCAGGCCTTGGCCAGGCGGCCGCCCTTGATCGCCGAGAGGTGCTTGCGCACGCAGTTCATCTCGCCGATGGTGGCGCCGGATTTGAGCAGCGCCTTGTTGATGTGCTGCTTGTCGGCCAGGGTCAGGCCCTCGGCCGGCAGGGCCAGCAGGGCAGAGCCACCGCCGGAGAGCAGGAAGATGACGCGGTCGTCTTCATTGAGGTTGCTGACCAGCTCCAGCACGCGCTTGGCCACGGCCAGGCCGGCGGCGTCAGGGACCGGGTGGGCGGCTTCGACCACCTCGATCTTCTGGCAGTTGGCGCCGTGGCCGTAACGGGTGACGACCAGGCCGGAGACTTCGCCCTGCCAGCTTTTCTCGACCACTTCGGCCATGGCGGCTGCGGCCTTGCCGGCGCCGATGACGATGACCCGGCCGCTACGGTCGGCGGGCAGGTAGGGTTCGAGGACTTGACGGGGGTGGGCGGCGGCGATGGCTGTGTCGAACAGGTCGCGGAGAATTTTTTGCGGATCGACCGACATGGCAGGCTCCCAATTATTGTTGTTCTGCAGAATCAAAAACGCCCCTGGAACTGCCTCCGTGCAGGCCGAACCAGGGGCGGTCCCCACAGCTGCAAGCTTCAAGCTACAAGCCGCAAGCAAAAGCAAAGCTGCTTTTACTTGCCGCTTGAGACTTACAGCTTGAAGCTTATTTCTCGTCGCGGATCGAGAAGTTGGCCATGTGCTCCAGGCCTTTGATCAGCGCCGAGTGGTCCCAGTTGCCGCCGCCCAGGGCCTGGCAGGTGTTGAACACTTGCTGGGCATTGGAGGTGTTGGGCAGGTTGATGCCCAGTTCCTTGGCGCCTTGCAGGGCCAGGTTCAGGTCTTTCTGGTGCAGGTTGATGCGGAAGCCCGGGTCGAAGGTGCCCTTGATCATGCGCTCGGCGTGCACTTCGAGGATTTTCGACGAAGCGAAACCGCCCATCAGCGCTTCACGCACCTTGGCAGGATCCGCGCCGTTCTTGGCGGCGAACAGCAGTGCTTCGCTGACGGCCTGGATGTTCAGGGCGACGATGATCTGGTTGGCGACCTTGGCAGTCTGGCCGTCACCGTTGCCACCCACGCGGGTGATGTTCTTGCCCATGGCTTCGAACAGCGGCAGGGCGCGCTCGAAGGCTTTCGGGCAGCCGCCGACCATGATGCTCAGGGTCGCGGCCTTGGCACCGACTTCGCCGCCAGATACCGGGGCGTCCAGGTAAGCAGCACCGGTGGCCTTGATTTTTTCGGCGAAGGCTTTGGTCGCGGTTGGCGAGATCGAACTCATGTCGATCACTACCTTGTTCGGGCCAACGCCTTCGGCCACGCCGTTTTCACCGAACAGGACGGCTTCGACCTGCGGGGTGTCCGGGACCATGACGATGATGAACTCGGCTTCCTGGGCCACTTCCTTCGGGTTGGCCAGGGCCACTGCACCGGCGGCTACCAACTCGGCCGGGGCGGCGTCGTGGTGAGTGGAAACGAACAGGCTGTGACCTGCTTTTTGCAGGTTCTGGGCCATGGGCTTGCCCATGATGCCGGTGCCGATGAAACCGATTTTAGCCATGACAATGTGCCTCTTTGTATTTGTTTATCCTGATCGCGGGCCTGCCCATACCCTGTGGGAGCGGGCTTGTCCCGCGAATGCGGTAGATCAGGCAATGGAGGTGTCTTTGCGGGCGCTTTCGCGGGGCAAGCCCGCTCCCACATGGGTCTTCAGCCAGCCCAGGCCTGCTTCGGTGGTGGTCAGCGGCTTGTACTCCGCGCCCACCCAGCCCTGGTAGCCGATGCGGTCCAGGTGCTCGAACAGGAAGCGGTAGTTGATCTCGCCGGTGCCTGGCTCGTTGCGGCCGGGGTTGTCGGCCAGCTGGATGTGGTTGATCAGCTTCAGGTTGGTTTCCATGGTACGAGCCAGGTCACCTTCCATGATCTGCATGTGGTAGATGTCGTACTGCAGGAACAGGTTGTCGCTGCCCACTTCGGCCTGAATTTCCAGGGCCTGCTGGGTGGTGTTCAGATAGAAGCCGGGGATGTCGCGGGTGTTGATCATTTCCATGACCAGGCGGATCCCGGCGGCTTTCAGCTTGTCAGCGGCATACTTGAGGTTGTCGACAAAGGTCTTGCGCACGTCGGCGCACTGCAGGCCTTGCGGGCGAATGCCGGCCAGGGCGTTGACCTGGGTGTTGCCCAGCACCTTGGCGTATTCGATGGCCTTGTCGACCCCGGCGCGAAACTCTTCGATGCGGTCAGGGTGGCAGGTGATCCCGCGCTCACCCTTGGCCCAGTCGCCCGCCGGCAGGTTGAACAGCACCTGGGTCAGGCCGTTGGCGTCCAGCTGCTGCTTGATTTCGGCAGCGCTGAAGTCATACGGGAAGAGGTATTCGACACCGCTGAAACCAGCATCGGCGGCAGCCTTGAAGCGGGCCAGGAAGTCCTGTTCGGTGAACAGCATGGACAGGTTGGCAGCGAAGCGAGGCATGAGTTGTCTCCTTGCGATGAAGGCCCCCAGGGCAAGCCTGGGGGCGTCAGGCGATCAGTCCAGCATCGAGATGGCGGTTGGCGCGTCGTTGCCGACCAGCGCCAGGTCTTCGAACTCGTTGACCGCGTTGATCTCGGTGCCCATGGAAATGTTGGTCACACGCTCGAGGATCACTTCGACCACCACCGGCACGCGGAACTCTTCGGCCATTTTCTGCGCCTTGATCAGGGCAGGGGCGATTTCTGCCGGCTCGAAGACGCGGATGGCCTTGCAGCCCAGGCCTTCAACCACGGCAACGTGGTCGACACCGTAGGTGGCAGCATCGGTCGAGTTGATGTTCTCGAACGCCAGTTGTACACAGTAATCCATGTCGAAGCCACGTTGCGCCTGACGGATCAGGCCCAGGTAGGCGTTGTTCACCAGCACGTGGACGTACGGCAGGTTGAACTGCGCACCCACTGCCAGCTCTTCGATCATGAACTGGAAGTCGTAGTCACCCGACAGCGCGACAACCTTGCGCTTTGGATCGGCCTTGACCACGCCCAGGGCAGCAGGGATGGTCCAGCCCAGCGGGCCGGCCTGGCCGCAGTTGATCCAGTGGCGTGGCTTGTACACGTGCAGGAACTGCGCGCCAGCGATCTGCGACAGGCCGATGGTGCTGACGTAGCAGGTGTCCTTGCCGAATACCTGGTTCATTTCTTCGTACACGCGCTGCGGCTTGACCGGCACGTTGTCGAAGTGGGTCTTGCGCTGCAGGCTGGCCTTGCGCTGTTGGCAGTCTTCCAGCCAGGCAGCACGGTCTTTCAGCTTGCCGGCGGCTTTCCACTCGCGGGCGACTTCGAGGAACACGTCCAGCGCCTTGCCAGCGTCGGAAACGATGCCCAGGTCCGGGGTGAACACACGGCCGATCTGGGTCGGTTCGATGTCTACGTGGACGAACTTGCGGCCTTCGGTGTAGACGTCGACGGAACCGGTGTGGCGGTTGGCCCAGCGGTTACCGATACCGAACACCAGGTCGGATTTCAGCAGGGTGGCGTTGCCGTAGCGGTGCGAAGTCTGCAGGCCGACCATACCGACCATCTGTGCGTGGTCGTCCGGGATGGTGCCCCAGCCCATCAGGGTCGGGATCACCGGTACGCCGGTCAGTTCGGCGAACTCGACCAGCTTGTCACTGGCGTCGGCGTTGATGATGCCGCCACCGGCTACCAGCAGTGGGCGTTCGGCGTCATTGAGCAGGGCCAGGGCTTTTTCGGCCTGTACGCGGGTGGCGGACGGCTTGTTGATTGCCAGTGGCTCGTAGGCGTCGATATCGAATTCGATTTCGGCCATCTGCACGTCGAACGGCAGGTCGATCAGGACCGGGCCTGGGCGGCCGGTACGCATTTCATAGAAGGCCTTCTGGAAGGCGTAAGGCACCTGCCCTGGCTCCAGAACGGTGGTTGCCCATTTGGTCACTGGCTTGACGATGCTGGTGATGTCGACAGCCTGGAAGTCTTCTTTGTGCAAGCGCGCACGCGGGGCCTGGCCGGTGATGCAGAGAATCGGGATGGAGTCGGCCGAGGCGCTGTACAGGCCGGTGACCATGTCGGTACCGGCTGGGCCGGAGGTGCCGATGCACACACCGATGTTGCCCGGGTTGGCACGGGTGTAGCCCTCGGCCATGTGCGAGGCACCTTCGACGTGGCGAGCGAGGACGTGATCGATGCCACCGACTTTCTTCAGGGCCGAGTACAACGGGTTGATGGCAGCCCCTGGGATGCCGAACGCGGTATCTACACCTTCACGGCGCATGACCAGAACGGCTGCATCGATTGCTCTCATTTTGCTCATGGGTTGTGCCTCATCGATTTTGTAATTGTATACAACTTGCTTTGCGACAGAGTGTATTCACGCCTGACGGCTCAGGTCAATGGGTTTTCATCGGCTGAGCCGGATTTCGTCAGAGCGCCCGTGAAAACAGGGGTTTGCGCCATCGCATACGATCGTTTCAAAATATTGTATACAAAAACCCCTTTCGTTGTGTTCTATTTACGCTATCGGTTTTCAACTGCCCTCAGGGCTTCTCACAACAAGAAGAGGACCTTTCCATGAACGTTTTAAACCTGAAAATCGCTGTCAGCCTGGTGAACGCCGCGTTGGCGGCGGGCCGCAAGATCAATGCCGCGCCGTTGACCGTGGCGGTGCTGGATGCCGGCGGGCACCTGCTGGCGTTGCAGCGCGAGGATGGCGCCAGCCTGATTCGCCCTGAAGTGGCCACGGGCAAAGCCTGGGGTGCGATTGCCCTGGGCAAGGGCTCGCGGCTGCTGGCGCTGGATGCGCAGCAGCGGCCGGCGTTTTTTGCCGCACTGAACGGGATGGGTGAACGGCCGGTGGTGCCGGCGCCGGGGGGCGTGCTGATTCGTGATCAGGACGGCAAGGTGTTGGGTGCTGTCGGAATCAGCGGGGATACGTCGGATATCGATGAGCAGTGCGCGATCAGTGCTATCGAGGAGGTGGGGTTGCGAGCGGATGCCGGGGTAGCTGCGTAAGGCTCAAGATAGCCGGGGCCGCTTTGCGGCCCATCGCGACACAAGGCCGCTCCTACAGGGGACCGCGATCGCAGATCAAACGCGATCCCCTGTAGGAGCGGCCTTGTGTCGCGATGGGCTGCAAAGCAGCCCCACTGGCCCTGTCAGGCTGCCTCTGGCTCACAACCTTTTAAAACCATGCGGATGATGGTCTCGGCCGCCGCGTCATAATCGCTGTCGGCCAGCTTGGCCTTGCCGGTCACCGCAGAAATCTGCCAGTCGAAATCGGCATAGGTCTGGGTCGCCGCCCAGATGCTGAACATCAGGTGATGCGCATCCACATGGGCGATCTGCCCGCGGTCGATCCAGCGCTGGATGCACTCGATGTTGTGCCGGGCCTGTTCGTTCAACTGCTCCACCTGGTTCGGCGACAGGTGCGGGGCACCGTGCATGATCTCGCTGGCGAATACCTTGGAGGCATGCGGGAGGTCACGCGAAATGCGGATCTTCGAACGAATGTACGCACTCAGCACTTCTTTCGGATCACCGTCGGCATTGAACGGCGTAGAAGCCTGCATGATCGGCGCAATGATGCTTTCCAGGACCTCGCGATAGAGGTTGTCCTTGGACTTGAAGTAGTAATACACGTTCGGTTTGGGCAGGCCGGCCTTGGCCGCGATATCGCTGGTCTTGGTGGCGGCGAAGCCCTTGTCGGCGAATTCCTCGCTGGCCGCGCGCAGGATCAGTTCCTTGTTGCGCTCGCGAATGGTGCTCATGGTCAGGGATCTTCCTCGTGTCTGGCCACCTCTAAGAGGGATCGGGCATGGTAGCACCGCGCTCGACGGGCGCTCAAGGCAGCGGCTTTGGGCTAGACTCCGGCTCATTCACACATCTGGAAACATCCCAATATGGCAGGAAGCAGTCTACTGGTACTGATCGACGACATCGCCACGCTGCTGGACGACGTCTCTTTGATGACCAAAGTCGCGGCAAAAAAAACCGCCGGCGTGTTGGGTGACGACCTGGCGCTCAATGCCCAGCAGGTCACCGGCGTGCGCGCCGACCGCGAGTTGCCGGTGGTATGGGCGGTGGCCAAAGGGTCGTTGCTGAACAAGGCGATTCTGGTGCCGGCGGCGCTGCTGATCAGTGCCTTCATCCCTTGGGCGGTGACGCCGCTGTTGATGCTGGGCGGCGCCTACCTGTGTTTTGAGGGCTTCGAGAAGCTGGCGCACAAATTCTTGCACAGCAAGGAGGAGGACGACGCCCAACACGCGGCGCGCAAGGAGGCGGTGGCGGACGCGAACGTCGACCTGGTGGCGTACGAGAAAGCCAAGATCAAAGGCGCAGTGCGTACCGACTTCATTCTGTCGGCAGAGATCATTGCCATTACCTTGGGCATCGTTGCCGATTCGCCGCTGACGCAGCAGATCATCGTTTTGTCTGGCATCGCGGTGGTCATGACCATTGGCGTGTACGGGTTGGTCGGTGGCATCGTCAAGCTTGACGACCTTGGCTTCTGGCTGACCAAAAAGGCTTCCACGGTAGCGCAGGCCATTGGCAACGCCATCCTGCGCGCAGCGCCGTACATGATGAAGAGCCTCTCGGTGATTGGCACGGCGGCGATGTTTCTGGTCGGCGGCGGGATTCTGGTACACGGCATCGCGCCGCTGCATCATGCCATCGAGGCGTTCAGCGAAGGGCGTGGTGGTGCGCTGACTGGGGCGCTACTAAACGCTGGGGTCGGGGTGGTTGCTGGTGCCGTGGTGCTGGCGGTGGTGGCGGTGGCCGGCAAATTGTGGCGGGCGATCCGGCCTGCCACATAAAGCTGCATGGCCGGGGGTTGATCATTGTGGGAGCGGGCTTGTCCCGCGAAGAGCTCACGCGGTGCATGGCACCGGCTGCGCCGGTGTTCGCGGGGCAAGCCCTAATGCCGGTCAGTTAAGCAATTTGGGGCCGCGTTGCGGCCCATCGCCGGCAAGCCAGGCTCCCACAATATGGCGCATGGCTTGAATCCGATGCGGTCGGTGTGGGAGCTGGCTTGCCGGCGATGGGCTGCACAGCAGCCCCGACAGTCTTAACTGACTGGCATTAGGGCAAGCCCGCTCCCACAGTGCTGATTCTCAGATCAGAAATGCACTTTCACCAGGAAACTCATGGTGTTCTGGTCAGTGGTAAAGGCATCGCTGTCCTTGATGCCGTACTTGTTCTTCCAGTAATCGTACTCGACACCCACGTACAGTTGTTTCTCGCCCAGGTGCAGCGCCTTGCCCAGGTCGTACTTGATCTGCGGGTTGAAGTGCAGGTTGGCCTGGTAGGTGCCACGGCGGTTCTCGTCGTTGTCCACCACCCAGTCCATGAAGCCGTCGATCAGCACATCGGAATCACCCACCGGAATGGTGTACGACCACACCGGGGTAATCTGCCAGACGTTGTCGCCCGCACGGCTGCCGTCGGTGGTGCGGTTATAGAAGTTCAGCTGGAAGTAGTCGAAGCCGGGGATGGCCAGGTCGAAGCCGGGGCCGATCAGGTACGACTCGGTGTCACCCTCGCCAAACTCGTAGGTCATCGCCAGCAGCACGTCCTTGACCGGGCCGAACTCCAGCTTTTGGTCGAAGATCTTGCCGAACGACAGGCGCGGGCTGATTTCACCGTAGTAAGTGTTCGGGCCATTACCGGCGTCTTTCTGCCCCTGGTAGAAAATCTTGTCGACGAAGATGAAGTTGTCGCCGTACTTCCAGCCATCGGCGTGTTCGAAGGTAACGGTTTGCTGGATCGACGGGTTGACCTTGAAGTTCTTGCCCCACAGGTAGGTCAGGCTGTTGTTCTGCCACTGCAGCAGGTCGTCGGCGTGGGTGGCGCCGCAGGCCAGCAGGCCGCCGGCGAGGATCAGGCTGTTGATGGTACGCATTGCGAGTGTCGCTCCCTTGATTGATCTGTTGTCAGCGCTCGTTGGTGGCGCTTTTTTTGTCTTGCGAGTCAGCTTTTTTCGATAGGCCACAGCTGTTTGGCAAGGGTTGGGCCAACTTTTCCGGGTTGGCAAAACCTTCCTGCTCGACTTCGTTCTGAACGGATGAAAAGGGTCTTTCAGGCTGGCAACACGTTGGCCAACCGCCCGTATTCATTGACTGAGCGGTCAGTAAACGCAGGCAGAATCCATTCTGCCCTGATCGAGGGGGCGCGCAGATTACTGGCTTGCGCGCCGCGCCTCAAGTGCTCCTTCCTGGAGCGGGGTGAATCAAACTTGTGCGTTTGGTCAACTTATTAGAAGTGTACCTTGATCAGCGCACTGGCAACGCTCTGGTTGCTGTCCAGGTTGCCGCGGCTGTCGATGCCGTACTTGTCCTTCCAGTAGCTGTACTCAAAGCCCACATACAGCTGTTTGGCGCCTAGATTCAGCGCCTTGCCCAAGTCGTACTTGACCTGTGGGTTGAAGTGCAGGTTGGCGTGGTAGGTGCCGCGGCGGGTCTGGTCATTATCAGTGACCCAGTCCATGTAACCGTCGATCAGAATGTCGGAGCGGCCCACCGGGATGGTGTACGACCAGCCGGGGGTGATCTGCCACACTTTGTCGCCAGGGCGGCTGCCTTCGGTGTTGCGCACGTAGAAGTTGAGGGTGAAGTAGTTGAAGCCTGGGATGTTCAGGTCGAAGCCAGGGCCGATCAGGTAGGCCGCGTTGTCGCCTTCGCCACGCTCGTAGGTCATGGCCAGCAGCACGTCCTTGATCGGGCCGAAGGCCAGCTTCTGATCGAAGATCTTGCCGAACGACAGGCGCGGGCTGAATTCACCGTAATAGGTGGTGCCGCCTTTGCTGGCGTCGGGTTTGCCGTTGTAGAAGATTTTGTCGACGAACATGAAGGTGTCGCCGTACTTCCATTTGTTGGCGTGCTCGAAGGTCACCGTCTGCTGGATGCTGGGGTTGACCTTGAAGTCCTTGCCGTACAGGTAAGTCAGGCTTTCGCCGTGCCACTGCAGCCATTCGCCAGCGTGGGCGGGGACGGTGGCCAGCAGGCTGCTGCCCAGCAAGAGGGACGTGGTGATGCGTTTCATGTTGTGTTTCCCGGACTTATTGTTTTTTTTGGGTTTTTTCGGCGCGCAGGCGCCCCGGGCGGCCCATTCCGGCAGGCCGACGGTGAAGCGTTACGGCTAAGTCGAGGCAGGGGCGGCAGTGCGCCGCCCCCTTTTGCTCAGTGCTGGTGACAGGCGTCGTTGTGCACCGCGCGGTCGGCACCCCCGAGGATGTTGAACAGCACGTTCAACACCAGGGCACTGACCGTGGCCATGGCGATACCACTGTGGGTGATGGGTTCCATCCACTGTGGCATCTGGGCAAAGAACTCCGGACGAACCACGGGAATCAACCCGAAGCCGACGCTCACGGCAACCAGCAGCTGGTTGCGGCGGTCGCCGATGTCCGCTTCCTGGAGAATCTTGATCCCGGTGGCGGTGACCATGCCGAACATGGCGATGGACGCGCCGCCCAGTACTGCAGGCGGGATCGAGGCAATCAGGAAGGCCGCCTTGGGCAACAGGCTGAGCAGAATCAACAGTGCACCGGCCACGATGGTGACAAAGCGGCAGCGCACCCCGGTCATCTGCACCAGGCCGATGTTCTGGGCGAACGAGGAGTGGGTGAAGGTGTTGAAGAAGCCGGCGATGAACGACGCACCGGCATCGCACAGCAGGCCGCGGCGCAGCATCCCTGGGGTGACTTCGCGATCGGTGACCTTGCCCAGGGCCAGGAACATGCCGGTGGACTCGACGAAGATGATCACCACCACCAGGCACATGGACAGGATCGGCGCCAGGCTGAACGTTGGCATGCCGAAGTGCAGTGGGGTGACCACTTGCAGCCATGGCGCCTCATTCAGGCCTGTCAGGTCGACCATGCCGATGGAGCCGGCCAGGATGTAGCCCAGGCCCATGCCCACCAGTACCGACACGTTGACCCAGAAACCGCGCATGAAGCGGTTGATCAACAGAATCACGGCCAGCACCAGGCTGGCCACCAGCAGGTAGATAGGCGCACCGAAGTGTTCCGCGGCTTCCCCGCCACCGGCCCAGTTGACCGCCACCGGGAACAGTGACAGGCCAATCGAGGTGATCACCGTACCGGTGACCAGTGGCGGGAAGAAACGTACGACCTTGGACATGAACGGCGCGATCAGCATGCCGAAGAACCCGGCAGCGATGGTTGCGCCGAAGATCCCCTGCAGGCCCACGCCGGGCATGCCGGCCATGGCCACCATGCTGCCAACGGCAGCGAAACTGGCACCCATCATCACCGGCATGCGGATGCCCACCGGGCCGATACCGAACGACTGGATGATGGTAGCGACGCCAGCGACCAGCAGGTCGGCGTTGATCAGGAAAGCGACTTCTTCACGGGACAATCCGGCAGCCTGGCCGATAATGAGCGGCACGGCGATGGCGCCACCGTACATCAGCAGAACGTGTTGCAGGCCAACCAGGATCAGTTGGAACAAGGGCAAAGGTTCGCGCGGCGGCGCAATAGGGATATACGCCTTGCGTGACTCGGACATGCAGCACCTCGAGTTTTGTTTTTATTCTCGGATCCAAGCGGCAGGTGGTAAGCGGCAAGCTTCAAGCGGCAAGCTTCAAGAAAAAGCTCATGAATCCCGCTTGAAACCTGCGCTTGGTACTAGCGCTCGATGCTTGCGTGTAACGTAACTGCTTGCAGCTTGCAGCTTGCAGCTCGATCAGTTGACCTGGGCGCCTTTGGCGATCCAGTCACCGACGAGCTTGCGCTCTTCGGTGGTCATCTGGGTGATGTTGCCCAGCGGCATGATCTGGCTGGCGACCGCTTGCGCCTGAATGCGCGCGGCCTGGGCCTGGATCTGCTGCGGGGTGTCGAACATCACGCCGGCAGGGGCGGCGCTGAACAGTGGGCTGGTCGGTTTCGACGAGTGGCACACGGTGCAGCGTTCCTGGATGACATTGTGGATCTTGTCAAAAGCCTCACCGCCGGCCTGCGCGGTTGCCGGGGCAGCTGCCGGCGCTTCAGCAGGCTTGGCAGCCTCTTCGGCGCGCAGCTCGGCAGCGGTCTTGCCACCTACAGCGGTAGCCGGCAGCGGCTGGTACTCGACCTTCGCGGCGGCCTGCTCTGGGCTGACGGCCATCGGCTTGGGGCCGGTGACGTAGGCCAGGCAGATCATTGCCAGGGCGCCGACAGGCAGGGTCCAGGCGTACTTGTTGCTGTCGTGGCGGGTGTTGAAGTAGTGGCGGATCAGAACCGCGGCTACTGCGATACCGGCCAGGATCAGCCAGTTGTACTGGCTACCGTAGGTGCTCGGGAAATGGTTGCTGATCATGATGAACAGCACCGGCAGGGTGAAATAGTTGTTGTGACGCGAGCGCAGCAGGCCCTTGGCCGGCAATACCGGGTCGGGTGTCTGGTTGTTCTCGATCGCTGCCACCAGCTGGCGCTGGGCCGGCATGATGATGCGGAACACGTTACCCACCATGATGGTGCCGATGATCGCGCCGGTGTGCAGGTAAGCGCCACGGCCGCTGAACACCAGGCTGAAGCCCCAGCAGGCGGCGATGATCAGCACGAACAGTACACCACCGAGCAGCGCTGGCTTCTTGCCCAGGGGCGAGTCGCACAGGAAGTCGTAGATGAACCAGCCGGCGATCAGCGAGCCGATACCGATGGCCACGCCTTCGGCACCGCTCAGGGTGCTGCCAGGGGCCAGCAGGTACAGCGCCGGGTTCCAGTAGAACACCACGCACAGCAGGGCGATACCGGACATCCAGGTGAAGTAGGCTTCCCATTTGAACCAGTGCAGGTTCTCGGGCATTTTCGGGGGTGCGAGCTTGTATTTCTCCAGGTGGTAGATACCACCGCCGTGAATTGCCCAGAGATCACCCGACAACCCATCGCGCGGGTTGCTTCGGTTCAGGTGGTTCTCCAGCCAGACGAAGTAGAACGATGCACCGATCCAGGCGACCCCGGTGATCATGTGAACCCAGCGAATGCTCAGGTTCAGCCATTCGTGAAGGTGTGCTTCCACAGTATGTACCTCTGCCGATCACCGCAAACGATGACCGACCTTTTCTTATTGGTGGGGATTGAGGATCAGCATCTGTTCCTCGGTGAAATAATGCTCATCGCAGTTGTTGCCAGAACCACTGCGATCAACCACCAGGAAGTCATCCCGCTTTTCGATCGTCAGCACCGGGTGGTGCCAGACGCCGCGATGGTAATTAACGCCCTGCCTGCCGTTACTACGGAAGGCACGGACCAAGCCTGATACAGGTGCATCGCCAACGGGCGCGACCACGATCAGAAAGGGGTTGCCGAGCAGCGGGATGAAAGCCTGGCTGCCCAGCGGATGGCGTTCCAGCATGCGTACGGTCAGCGGCATGTCCTGCGCGTCGGCGCGGAAGATGCTGATGATCGCCTTGTCTTCCGGCTCGGCGGTTTCCACCGCGGCGAGCTTGTGGAAGCGCATGGTCGAGCCGTTGTTGATCATGAAGTGATCGCTGCCGTCGGTTTCGATCACGTCTCCGAATGGGGCGAAGGCTTCTTTGGTCAGGGGCTCGATCACTAGGGTGCGCATGCGGGTCTCTCTTATATGTTCGTTGTACTGAATGAGGTTCTGCTGTCGCTTACAGTTGCAGCAGACGGAACAGGGCGATCAGGTTGATCTGCGCCAGAGCTTCCTTGAATTCGGCATCGGTATCGTTGTGGATGCGTTTTTCGAAGGAGGCGAGGATCTGGTGCCGATTGCTGCCC
Organism: Pseudomonas sp. NPDC089407; assembly: GCF_044900445.1. Lineage (NCBI taxonomy): Bacteria > Pseudomonadati > Pseudomonadota > Gammaproteobacteria > Pseudomonadales > Pseudomonadaceae > Pseudomonas > Pseudomonas sp. NPDC089407. The sequence goes on along the minus strand of NZ_JBJDNB010000009.1, from coordinate 65,859 downwards.
TTGACCGCCATGATGAACGGGAACTGGAACTTGGCCTTGTAGGCGTCGTTCAGTTCGGTGAAGCGTGCGAACTCTTCGGCGGTGCATTGGTGAATGCCGGCGCCAGCCTGTTCGTTGGTGCTCGATTCGGTCAGCTCGCCCTGCACGGCGGCCTTGCCTGCCAGGTCCGGGTGAGCGTTGATCAGCGCCAGCTGGGAAGCAGGGTTGGCGCTGAGCAGGATGTCGCTCATGCGCTGGTGCAGCGCCTCGATCTCGTCCAGCTCGCCCAGTTGGCCCAGGTCGTAGGCCTTTTCGGCAACCCACGGCGAATGCTCGTAGATGTCGGCGAAGGCCTTGACGAAGGCGTCACGGTCCAGGGCGGATGGCTTGAGGGTGTTGAAGGCGGTCATCAGGCGTTCTCTTTCTTGTACGGGTGGGTGGTGTGCCAGTGGCGGGCGATGTCCACACGACGGGCGAACCAGACCTGGTCATGGCTTTTGGCGTAATCGATGAAGCGCTTCAGGGCAGCCAGGCGTGCAGGGCGGCCCACCAGGCGGCAGTGCAGGCCGATCGACAGCATCTTCGGCGCCTCGGCACCTTCTTCGTACAGCACGTCGAAGGCGTCCTTCAGGTACTGGAAGAACTGCTCGCCGCAGTTGAAGCCCTGTACCTGGGTGAAGCGCATGTCATTGGTGTCGAGGGTGTACGGGATCACGAGGTGCGGCTTGCCGGTGGGGTTGTTCGGCTCCCAGTAGGGCAGGTCGTCGTCATAGGTGTCGCTGTCGTACAGGAAACCACCTTCTTCCATCACCAGGCGGCGGGTGTTCGGGCCGGTGCGACCGGTGTACCAGCCCAGCGGGCGTTCGCCGGTGAGTTCGGTGAGGATGCGGATGGCCTCGAGCATGTGCTCGCGCTCCTGGGCCTCGTCCATGTTCTGGTAGTCGATCCAGCGGTAGCCGTGGCTGCAGATCTCGTGGCCGGCTTCGGCCATGGCGCGGATCACGTCGGGGTGGCGCTGGGCAGCCATGGCCACGGCGAAAATGGTCAGCGGTACGCCGCTGTCCTTGAACAGCTTCAGCAGGCGCCACACGCCGGCACGGCTGCCGTATTCGTACAGCGACTCCATGCTCATGTTGCGTGCGCCCTGCAGCGGCTGGGCAGCGACCATCTCGGACAGGAAGGCTTCGGATTCCTTGTCACCGTGCAGGATGTTGCGTTCGCCACCTTCTTCGTAGTTGAGGACGAAAGACAGCGCGATGCGAGCGTTGCCCGGCCATTGCGGGTGAGGAGGGTTGTTGCCGTAACCGATCAGGTCGCGAGGGTAGTCAGCGCTCACTGCAGTCTTCCTTCTTGTGCGTTAGTGCGGGGGGTGGGCGGGCCGCGTCGGTATGTCGCACCACCGGATGGGCTGATTGTATACAACTTCTGAAATCTTTTGTAAGCCTGTTTTTCCGCATTTCTTCCCTTTTATCGCCTTGCAGCGGCCTGGAAAAACAGTGCAAGAAACCTGCCTGATTGGTCAGCTAATGACATAGGGTTCAGCACCGGCCTTGTATTTGCGACCGATGGGTCGTTTCTGAGCAAGAATCCTCGGGTGCGATGGAAGGGGTCAAAAAATTGTGTACAATTTTGCGATGGAATGTCTTAATGGCGTCATTCCCGCACATCGCAGGCCCCATGCCGTGTTGATGGCCGTGTATTTTTTGCCCACAGATTGAACAAGAGGCGACAAGCAATGGGACGTTTGACCACACACGTACTGGATGCCGCGCATGGCTGCCCGGGCAGCTCGATCAAGGTCGAGCTGTACCGTGTCGAAGGCCAGCAACTGGAGCTGGTGAACACCGCTCTGACCAACAGCGATGGCCGCGTTGATGCGCCGCTGCTGCAAGGTGACGATTACCGTACCGGCGTCTATCAGCTGCAGTTCAGCGCTGGCGCCTATTACCGTGCCCGCGGCGTGCAGCTGCCGGACACTGCATTTTTGGATGTTGTCGTGCTGCGTTTCGGCATCGATGAACAGCAGGAGCACTACCACGTGCCGCTGCTGATCTCGCCGTACAGCTATTCGACCTACCGCGGAAGCTAGTTGGTCGCTAGAAGAATCTTCGTAGGTCCTTTGGCCCGCTCTCACACTGGCGGGCTTTTTTTCGTCTGGTGTTTTTGTAATGCCTGTGCCGGCCTCTTCGCGGGTTCACCCGCGAAGAGGCCGGCACAGGCTGTAGAAACAAAGAAAGGGCGCCGAGGCGCCCTTGTTTGGTGCAGCAGGGTTCAGAGGAACACGAACTTGGCAATGAAGATCGCGCACAGCACCCACAGGCTGGCCGAGATTTCTTTGTACTTGCCGGTACCGGCCTTCAAGGCCACATAGCTGATAAAGCCCAGGGCAATACCATCGGCGACCGAGAAGGTCAGCGGCATCATGATCACCGTGACGATCGCCGGAATGCTGTCGGTGGCTTCGTCCCAATGAATGTGCGCCATGCTGCCCATCATCAGCATCGCCACATAAATCAGCGCACCCGCCGTTGCGTAGGCAGGAATCATCCCGGCCAGCGGGGCGAAGAACATCGCCGCGACGAACAGCAGGCCGACCACCACCGCCGTGAGACCGGTACGCCCACCGGCGGCCACACCCGCCGCGCTTTCTACATAGCTGGTAACGGGCGGCACGCCGACCACGGCACCGAACACGCTGGAGGCACTGTCTGCCTTCAATGCGCGTGACAGGCCTTCGATTCGCCCGTCCGGCGCCACCAGGTTGGCCCGCTGGGCCACGCCCATCAGCGTGCCGGCGGTGTCGAACATGTGCACGAACAGGAACGCCAGCACCACGCTGATCATGCTGACGTTGAACACGCCGGCCACGTCCATGGCCATCCAGGTCGGTGCCAGGCTCGGCGGCATCGACATCACCCCGCCAAACTTCACCAGGCCCAGGCCCCAGCCGGCCAGGGTGACGCCGATGATGCTGATCAGGATCGCACCGAACACCCGCTTGTAGCTGAGGATGGCGATCAGCAGGAAGCACACCGCCGCCAGCAGCGGCCCCGGCTCATGCAGCGAGCCCAGCTTGATCAGGGTGGCCGGGCTGTCGACGATGATGCCGGCGGTTTTCAGGCCGATCAGCCCGAGAAACAATCCGACGCCGGCCCCCATGGCATGGCGCAGGCTGACCGGGATGCTGTTGAGCAACCATTCGCGCACTTTAGACAAGGTCAGGAACATGAACAGCACGCCCGAGACGAACACGGCCCCTAGCGCGGTTTCCCAGTTGTAGCCCATGGTGCCGACCACGGTGTAGGTGAAGAACGCATTCAGGCCCATGCCCGGCGCCAGGCCCACCGGCCAGTTGGCGTACAGGCCCATCAGCAGGCAGCCCAGCGCGGCGGCGATGCAGGTGGCGACGAAGGCGGCACCATGGTCGATGCCGGCGTCGGCCATGATGTTGGGGTTGACGAAGATGATGTAGGCCATGGTGATGAAGGTGGTCACCCCGGCAATCAGCTCGGTCTTGACGGTGCTGCCGTGTTGCTTGAGTTTGAAAATCCGCTCCAGCCAGCTCGTTTCGAGCGGTGGAGCAAGATCCAGCGCAGAGGCTTCGGATTTGCGGCTTTCCACAGCGAGTACTCCTCAAGTCTTTCTTGTTGTTGTTGGGGCCAGTTCCTGAGCAATGCACTTGGTGGCCCCACGAGGGAAGGCAGCGTCTGACCGTTTTGTTGACTCATGGGTCAAGAAGTTGCTCGGTGGATTATGCTTTTGTGTACAAAGAATGCAAATAATGTTTTATGTTTTGGGTGCGCAATGCGTCGTACAACGGCTATATAGGTAAAACGCCCCCTGCGGAATCGCCTCAGCCTGTGTACAATGGCGCCATACTTTCTCTTCGTGCCTCGAGAGCCCATGAACGAACAGCTGCAACCTCTGAAGAAACCTGCACGTGTCGGCAAGGCCGGCCGCAGCGGTACCCAGGACGACATCGTCTACGCGCACATTTTCGAGGCGATCCTCGAGCAGCGTCTGGCCCCGGGCACCAAGTTGAGCGAGGAAGCGCTGGGCGAAATCTTCGGCGTCAGCCGCACCATCATCCGCCGCGCCTTGTCGCGCCTGGCCCACGAGAGCGTGGTGCTGCTGCGGCCGAACCGCGGTGCGGTGGTGGCCAGCCCGACGGTGGAAGAGGCGCGCCAGGTGTTCTTCTCGCGGCGCATGGTCGAACGCGCCATTACCGAACTGGCCGTTCAGCACGCCACGCTGGACCAGTTGAACGAGCTGCGCCAGATGGTGCGTGAAGAGCGCGACAGCTTCTCGCGGGGTGATCGCGGCGCCGGTATCCGCCTGTCCGGCGAGTTCCACCTCAAACTGGCCGAAGCGGCGGGCAATGCCCCGCTGGTGAGCTTCCAGCGCAGCCTGGTGTCGCAGACGTCGCTGATCATTGCCCAGTACGAAACCGGCACCCGCTCGCACTGCTCGTATGACGAGCACATGCAGTTGATCGACGCCATTGAAGCGCGCGACGCCGAGCAGGCGGTAAGCCTGATGATGCACCACATGGACCACATCGACAGCAAGCTGAACCTGGACGAGGAAAGCGCGTCGGACGACCTGCATGCAGTGTTCTCGCATTTGCTGAAAAAGCCCAAGGTTTCCGCCAAGGGTTGATCGTTTGCCAGGGTGATTGAAGGGGGCCGCTTTGCGCCCATCGCCGGCAAGCCAGCTCCCACACCGACCCCCAGTCCTTCGCCATCCCTGTGGGATCAACTGTCTCGCTCAATTTCCAGAAGCAGGCGCGATCCCTGTGGGAGCCGGCTTGCCCTAATGCCGGTCAGTTAAGCAGTATGGGCTGACAGGTGCATGCCTTGAGATATGGGTTGCCTGTGAGATCGAGCGCCGCCCGCGCGGCGCTTCGCGGCACAAGGCCGCTCCCACATCTGTTTCGGGCCAATTATTCCTGTGCCTTTGGCGCGCGCCCCTTGGGTGCATGGCTTGAGATCGATGAAGAGCAGTGGCGCAGCCGATATCAAATGGAGCAAACAAGGCGGGCGCGGGTGATCTCACAGAAGAAACTGGCCCGAAACAGATGTGGGAGCGGCCTTGTGCCGCGAAGCGCCGCGCGGGCGGCGCTCGATCGCATAAGCGATGCTGGAAGCCCGACGAACACCTCGCCTTTTCTTAACTGACTGGCATTAGGGCTTGCCCGCGAACACGGGCGAAGCCCGTGCCATACACTGCGGTGTCTTCTTGTACTGCGGGCTGGCCAGCAGGCCTTAACGCTGGTGCACGCAACGCCCGGCAGCATAGGTTTCACGCACCGTGCGATCGTCGCCCAGGGTGGTGAGCACGAACAGGGTTTCTTCAATGCTGTTGGACTGCTGAATGCGGTAGTCCAGCAGCGGCGTGGCCTTGTAGTCCAGCACCACGAAGTCGGCGTCGTTGCCTGGGCGCAGGCTGCCGATGCGGTCGTCCAGGCGCAAGGCGCGGGCGCCGCCGAGGGTGGCCAGGTACAGTGATTTGTACGGGTGCAGGCGCGCGCCCTGCAGCTGCATCACCTTGTATGCCTCGTTCAGGGTGTTGAGCAGCGAAAAACTGGTGCCGGCGCCGACGTCGGTGCCCAGGCCCACGTTGACCTTGAAGCGTTCGGCCTGCGGCAGGTTGAACAGGCCGCTGCCGAGGAACAGGTTGGACGTGGGGCAGAACGCCACGGCCGAGCCGGTTTCGGCCAGGCGTTGGCACTCGTCGTCGCACAGGTGCACGCCATGGGCGAACACCGAGCGCTCGCCCAGCAGCTCGAAGTGGTCGTACACGTCCAGGTAGCCCTTCTGCTCGGGGAACAGCGACTTGACCCAGTCGATTTCCTTCAGGTTCTCCGACAGGTGCGTGTGCATGTACACACCCGGGTGTTGCTTGAGCAACTGGCCGGCCAGGGTCAGCTGTTCAGGTGTGCTGGTCGGGGCAAAACGCGGGGTAACGGCATAGTGCAGGCGGCCCTTGCCGTGCCAGCGTTCGATCAGCGCCTTGCTTTCGGCGTAGCCGGATTCGGCGGTGTCGGTCAGGTAGTCCGGGGCGTTGCGGTCCATCATCACCTTCCCGGCGATCAGGCGCAGGTCCAGGCGCTCGGCCTCTTCGAACAGGGCATTCACCGACTCCGGGTGCACGCTGCCGAACACCAGTGCCGTGGTAGTGCCATTGCGCAGCAGTTCCTTGAGGAAGATCTTCGCCACCTGGTCGGCGTGGCTTTTATCGGCGAACTGCTTTTCGCACGGGAAGGTGTAGGTGTTCAGCCAGTCCAGCAACTGCTCGCCGTACGAGCCGATCATGCCGGTCTGCGGGAAGTGGATATGGGTGTCGATGAACCCGGGGGTAATCAGGGCGTCCTGGTAATGCTCGACCGGGATGCCGGCATCCAGCGTTGGCAGCAGCTCGCTGGCGTGGCCAACGGCGCTGATACGGCCATCGTCGACCACCAGCAGGCCGTCCTCGAAGTATTCATGGGAAGCCTCCAGGCCCACCTCGGCCGGGTCGGCGATGCTGTGCAGAATGGCGGCACGGTAGGCTTTGCGGGTAACGGTCATAACACACTCGTCAAATGGCTTGGCTGCGCCGGGAGGGCGGCAGCAACTGGGCAATGGGGCCGGCATTGGCGGCAGCATCGTGCTGGCCGAAGCAGGCGTTGTAGGTGGCGATGATTTCACCGGCGATGGACACGGCAATCTCGATGGGCAGCTTGCCTTTGACCTCGGCCAGGCCCATCGGGCAGCGCATGCGCGCCAGCAGCGCGTCGTCGAAGCCGCGCTCACGCAGGCGGTGCTCGAACTTGACCCGTTTGGTCTTCGAGCCGATCAGGCCGAACCAGGTGAAGTCGTTGCGCTTGAGAATGGCGGCGGTCAGTTCCAGGTCGAGCTGGTGGTTGTGGGTCATGACGATGCAATAGCAGCCTGGCGGCAGTTTTGCGATTTCGTCGACCGGTTCCTCACTGACGACCTTGGTCACCCCGTGGGGGATGAGTTCGGGGAATTCCTGTTCACGCGAATCGATCCAGCGCACCCGGCAGGGCAGGGCGGCGAGCAAGGGTACCAGAGCCCGGCCGACATGGCCCGCGCCGAACACGGCGATCTGCGCCTGCACGGCGGCCATGGGTTCGAACAGCAGCACGGTGACGCCGCCGCAGCACTGGCCCAGGCTGGCACCGAGGCTGAAGCGCTCCAGGTGCGGGGTGGTGCGTTGTTCTTCAAGCATCTGCCGGGCGATGTGCAGGGCCTTGTATTCCAGGTGGCCACCGCCGATGGTGTCGAACAGGCCGCTGGCGCTGACCACCATCTTCGAGCCGGCATTGCGCGGGGTCGAGCCGCGCTCCTCGATGATGGTCACCAGTACGCAGGCTTCGCCACGGGACTGGTGGTCGGCGAGGGCGTTGATCCATTGGTGCATGATGCAGTTCCTCATTCCGGGTGGCCTGTTCAGGCCCTATCGCTGGCAAGTCAGGCTCCCACAGGTACAACACAGGGCTTGCCAGCGGTGCAGTACCTGTGGGAGCCCGGCTTGCCGGCGATAGGGCCGGGACAGGCGCCCATCCAACCTCAGTGAGTGACGGTTTCCAGTTCCTGCTCGACGGGCTGCGCGGCAGCCACCGCCTTGCGCATCTGCTCACACCCCCACAACACCCGCTCCGGCGTTGCCGGCGCATCCACCTGTGGCTGCACGCGGTAGTCGGCGAGGCTGGCCACGGCGTCCTTGATTGCGCACCAAGCGGCAATGCCAAGCATGAACGGCGGCTCGCCCACGGCCTTGGAATGGAACACGGTGTCTTCCGGGTTTTTGCGGTTTTCCACCAGCTTTACCCGCAGGTCCAGCGGCATGTCAGCCACCGCCGGGATCTTGTAGCTGGCCGGGCCGTTGGTCATCAGCTTGCCCTTGGCGTTCCACACCAGTTCTTCGGTGGTCAGCCAGCCCATGCCCTGGATGAAGCCACCTTCCACCTGGCCGATGTCGATCGCCGGGTTCAGCGAGTCGCCAACGTCGTGCAGGATGTCGGCACGCAACATCTTGTACTCGCCGGTCAGGGTGTCGACGATCACTTCCACGCACGCGGCGCCAAAGGCGTAGTAGTAGAACGGCCGGCCGCGCGCCTGGCTGCGGTCGTAGAAGATCTTCGGTGTGCGGTAGAAACCGGTACTGGACAGTGACACCTGGGCAAAGTAGGCCTGCTGCACCAACTGCTCGAAGCTGACGATCTGGTCGCGCATGCGCACATGGCCGTTGCGGAACTCGACGTCTTCCTCGGTCACCTGGTAGTGCCGCGCGGCAAACTCGACCAGGCGCCGCTTGAGGATCTCGGCGGCGTTCTGCGCTGCCTTGCCATTCAGGTCTGCACCGCTGGACGCTGCAGTCGGCGATGTGTTGGGCACCTTGTCGGTGTTGGTGGCGGTGATCTGAATGCGGCTGAAATCCACCTGGAAGATCTGCGCCACCACTTGCGCCACCTTGGTGTTCAGGCCCTGACCCATCTCGGTGCCGCCGTGGTTCAGGTGGATGCTGCCGTCGGTGTAGATGTGGATCAGCGCACCGGCCTGGTTGAGGAAGGTGGCAGTGAACGAGATGCCGAACTTGACCGGGGTCAGCGCCAGGCCTTTCTTCAGTACCGGGCTGTTGGCGTTGAAGCGGCGGATCGACTCGCGGCGTTCGGCGTAGTCGCTGCTGGCTTCCAGCTCGGCGGTCATCTCTTCGAGCATGTTGTGCTCGACGGTCTGGTAGTAATGGGTGACGTTGCGTTCGGTCTTGCCGTAGTAGTTGGCCTTGCGCACTGCCAGCGGGTCGCGGCCCAGGTGGCGGGCAATGTGGTCCATCACCTGCTCGATGGCGACCATGCCCTGTGGGCCGCCAAAGCCGCGGTAAGCGGTATTGGAGGCGGTGTTGGTCTTGCAGCGGTGGCCATGCACGGTGGCATCGCCCAGGTAATAGGCGTTGTCGGAGTGGAACATGGCGCGGTCGACGATGGAGCCGGACAGGTCGGGCGAATAGCCGCAGTTGCCCGCCAGGTCGAAGTTGATGCCGTGCAGGCGGCCGGTGTCGTCGAAGCCCACCTCGTACTCGACGTAGAACGGGTGGCGCTTGCCGGTCATGGTCATGTCCTCGACCCTTGGCAGGCGCATCTTGGTCGGCTGGCCGGTCAGGCGTGCCACCACGGCGCACAGGCACGCCGGGCTGGCAGCCTGGGTTTCCTTGCCGCCAAAACCGCCACCCATACGGCGCATGTCCAGCACCACCTTGTTCATCGGCACGTCGAGCACTTCGGCGACCAGCTTCTGCACTTCGGTGGGGTTTTGCGTGGAGCAGTAAACGATCATGCCGCCGTCTTCGGTGGGCATCACCGAAGAAATCTGCGTTTCCAGGTAGAAATGCTCCTGGCCGCCGATGTGCAGGGTGCCCTGGATGCGGTGCGGGGCAGTGGCCAGTGCTGCAGCGGAGTCGCCGCGCTGGTGGGTGTGGCTATCGAGCACGAAGTGCTTTTTGCGCACTGCCTCGACCACGTCCAGTACCGGTTCCAGGTCTTCGTACTCGACGATCGCGGCCATGGCGGCGCGGCGCGCGGTTTCCAGGTCACGGGCGGCAACGGCGAGTACCGGCTGGCCGAAGAACTCGACCTTGTCGATGGCCAGCAGCGGGTCGCCGGCTACCACCGGGCCGATGTCCTTCAGGCCCGGGATGTCCTCGTGGGTGATGGCGATGCGCACGCCCTCGAAGGCGTAGCATGGCGTGGTATCGATGCGCAGGATGCGAGCGTGGGCGCGGTCGGCAGTGCGTGCATAGACGTGCAGCTGGTTGGGGAATTCCAGGCGGTCGTCGATGTACAGCGCCTCGCCGGACACATGCTTGTCGGCGCTGTCGTGCTTGACGCTGCGGCCGACCCCGGTGGTCAGGTCCTGGCTGAACAGCTCGGCCATCTCGGCCTGGCTCTTGGCTACGTGATGGTTAGACATAAGCGGTCACCCGGGTTTCGATGTGCGGTGTTTGCTGTTCGATGAAGTACTTGCGCAGCAGGTTCTGTGCGGTCAGCAGGCGGTATTCCTTGCTGGCGCGGAAGTCGCTGAGCGGGGTGAAGTCTTCGGTCAGCGCCTGGCAGGCGCGCTCGATGGCGGCCTGGTCCCACGGCTTGCCGCGCAGTGCGGCCTCGCAGGCACCGGCGCGCTTGGGGATCGCCGCCATGCCGCCAAAGGCGATGCGCACACCGCTGACCACGCCGTCTTCGATGCTGAGGTTGAACGCTGCGCACACGGCGGAAATGTCATCGTCCAGGCGCTTGGACACTTTATAAGCTCGGAACGACCAGTCATTGCTGGCGCGCGGCACGATGATCTTCTCGATGAACTCGCTGTCCTGGCGGGCGGTGATGCGGTAGTCGATGAAGTAGTCTTCCAGCGGCATCACCCGCTGGCGCTCGCCCTGGCGCAGCACCACCTGGGCATCCAGCGCGATCAGCAAGGGCGGCGAGTCGCCAATCGGCGAGGCGTTGCCGATGTTGCCGCCCAGAGTGCCCTGGTTGCGAATCTGCAGCGAGGCAAAGCGGTGCAGCAGGGCGCCGAAGTCGGGGTATTCTTCGTTCAGCGCGCCATAGCAGTCGGTGAGCGGGGTGGCGGCGCCGATTTCCAGGTGGCTGGCGGTTTTCTCGATGCGCTTGAGCTCGGCCACATGGCCGACGTAGATCATCACGGGCAGGGTCTTGTGGAACTGGGTCACTTCCAGCGCCAGGTCAGTACCGCCGGCCAGCAGGCGCGCTTCGGGGTGTGAGCTGTACAGGTCGGCCAGGTCGGAAACGGTCAGCGGCACCAGGCAGCGCTTGTCGCCGCTGTTCAGCTCGCCGGTCTGGGTCGGGGTGATGGCCTTGAGGCGGCTGATGGTCTGCGCCTGCTGGGCATCGAACTGGTCGCGGCAGGGCTGGCGGCAGCTCTGCTCGGCAGCGTCGAGGATCGGCCGGTAGCCGGTGCAGCGGCACAGGTTGCCGGCCAGGGCTTCCTGGGCCTGGTGCAGGTCGGGGCCGCTGCTGTTCTTCTGCAGGGCGAACAGCGACATGACAAAGCCGGGGGTGCAGAAGCCGCATTGCGAACCATGGCAATCGGCCATGGCCTGCTGCACGCTGTGCAACTGGCCCTGGTGCTTGAGGCCTTCGACGCTGATCAGTTGCTTGCCATGCAGCGACGAAACAAAGGTCAGGCACGCGTTCAGGCTGCGGTAGCGCAGGCTGTCGTGGCCCTGGTCGTCCAGGGTCAGTTCACCGACCACCACGGTGCAGGCGCCGCAGTCACCACTGGCGCAGCCCTCCTTGGTACCGGGTTTGCCCAGGTGCTCGCGCAGGTACTGCAGCACCGTCATGTTCGGGTCCAGGGCGTGCTCACTACGCAGCTCCTGGTTGACGAGAAACTGGATCACGGGGATGGCCTCGCAATGATTTTTATTGTTGTTGGGCGGACTCTAAGCAACACCTGTCCAGCAGGTCAATATTTTTCTGACTCAAAGGTCAAGAAAATACGCATGTCCACGCCCGGCCGAACGCATTGCCCATCTACCAAGCATAGATCGCGCCGGGCGCGTGGCTGTCTGCAGGGTCAAATAAACCGCCTGGCCCCTCTGCGCGATTACCGCCCAAGTACGCTACAATCCGCCACTTGTGCCCAGTTCAATGATTTTGAAGGAAAACCATGACGTTCAAGGCCCCGGACAGCCTCTCCGAGCAGATTGCCGATTACCTGGCCGAACGCATCATCCGCGGCGAACTGGCGCCAGGCGAGCGTATCCAGGAGCAGAAGGTTACCCAGGCGCTCAACGTCAGCCGCGGCTCGGTGCGCGAAGCGCTGCTGATCCTCGAGCGCCGGCATTTGGTGGCGATCCTGCCGCGTCGCGGGGCCCACGTAACCGAACTGGACGAGCGCAGCGTGCGCAGCCTGTGCTCATTGATGGGTGAGTTCTATATCCTGCTGGGTAATGCGGTTGCGCAAAAATGGCGCACCGAAGCCGACCTGCGCCCGTTTCTGGAGATCCAGCAGCGTCTGCAGCGCGCCCATGACCAGTTGGACATCAAGACCTTTGTCGCCGAAAGTTTCGCGGTCATGCGCGCGGCCTTCCCGTTCGCCGACAACCCGTACCTGCAGGAAACCGTAGAGAACCTGCAGCCCGCCATGAGCCGTGCCTACTACCTGTCGCTGGACCAGCGCCAAGCCAACATGATCGACTACCTCGACCTGTTCGCCCGCCTGCTCGAAGCCGTGGTCGCCCGTGACCTGCCGCGTATTCGCGAGGTGCTTACCGCCTATGGCCAGCGCAGCTGCGAACTGGTGCTGGCGGCGCTGGCCCGGGGCTGACCGATGCGCCTGAAGTGCATTCGCCTGGCCGGCTTCAAGTCGTTCGTCGACCCGACCACGGTCAATTTCCCCAGCAATATGGCGGCGGTGGTTGGCCCCAACGGTTGCGGCAAGTCCAACATCATCGACGCGGTGCGCTGGGTGATGGGCGAAAGTTCGGCGAAGAACCTGCGCGGCGAGTCGATGACCGACGTCATTTTCAACGGCTCCAGTGGCCGTAAGCCGGTCAGCCAGGCCAGCATCGAGCTGGTGTTTGACAACAGCGAAACCACCCTGGTCGGCGAATACGCCGCGTACGCCGAAATCTCCATCCGCCGCAAGGTCACCCGCGACGGGCAGAACAGCTATTACCTCAACGGCACCAAGTGCCGCCGACGCGACATTACCGACATTTTCCTCGGTACCGGCCTGGGGCCGCGCAGCTATTCGATCATCGAGCAGGGCATGATCTCCAAGCTGATCGAGGCCAAGCCCGAAGAGCTGCGCAACTTTATCGAAGAAGCCGCCGGCATCTCCAAATACAAGGAACGCCGCCGCGAAACCGAGAACCGCATCCGCCGCACCCAGGAAAACCTGGCACGCCTGACCGACCTGCGCGAAGAGCTGGAACGCCAGCTGGAGCGCTTGCACCGGCAAGCCCAGGCGGCCGAGAAGTACCGTGAGTACAAGGCCCAGGAACGGCAGATGAAAGCGCGCCTGTCGGCCCTGCGCTGGCGCGACCTGGACGAACGCGTGCGCCAGCGCGAGTCGGTGATCGGCGACCAGGACGTGTCCCACGAGGCGCTGGTGGCCGAGCAGCGCAATGCCGATGCCAGCATCGAGCGCCTGCGCGACGGCCATCACGAATTGTCCGAACGCTTCAACCAGGTGCAGGGGCGCTTCTACTCTGTAGCCGGCGACATCGCCCGGGTCGAGCAAAGCATCCAGCACGGCCAGCAGCGCCTGCGCCAGTTGCAGGACGACTTCAAGGAAGCCGAGCGCACACGGCTGGAAACCGAATCGCACCTGGGCCACGACCGCACCTTGCTGGCCACCTTGGGCGAAGAACTGGCGATGCTCGAGCCCGAGCAGGAAATGACCCTTGCTGCCGCCGAAGAGGCTGCCGCCGCCCTTGAAGAGGCCGAGCTGGGCATGCACGGCTGGCAGGAACAATGGGACAGCTTCAACAGCCGTTCCGCCGAGCCGCGCCGCCAGGCCGAAGTGCAGCAAGCGCGTTTGCAACAGCTGGAAACCAGCCTGGAGCGCCAGGCCGAGCGCCAGCGCAAGCTCGGCGAAGAGCGCGAGCAGCAGGGTAGCGATCCGCAGGACGCTACCCTGCTGGAACTGGCCGAGCAGTTGGCCGGCAGCGAAATGTTGCTGGAAGAACTGCAGCTGTCCGAAGAGCAGGTGGTCGAGCGCCTGGAAGGCGCGCGCGGGCAGCTGCAGCAGGCTACCCAGGCCCAGCAGCAGGCACAGGGCGACCTGCAGCGTCTGGGCGGCCGCCTGGCCTCGCTGGAAGCCTTGCAGCAGGCTGCCCTGGAACCGGGGGCGGGCGCTGCAGACTGGCTGCATGGCCAGGGCCTGGCGCAACAGCCACGCCTGGCCGAAGGCTTGCGGGTAGAACCGGGCTGGGAGCTTGCAGTAGAAACCGTGCTCGGCGCTGATCTGCAGGCTGTGCTCGTGGACGATTTCACCGGCCTCGATTTTGCTGGCCTGGAGCTGGGCGAGTTGCGCTTGCTGCTGGCCAGTGATGCCGGCGAGTCGTTACCCGGCAGCCTGCTGGAAAAGGTTGAAGGCCGCGTTGATCTGGCGCCCTGGCTGGGCCAGGTCAAGCCGGTGGAAGACCTGGCCCAGGCGCTGGCGCAACATGCGTCGCTTGGCGAAGGCCAGAGCCTGGTCAGCCGCGATGGCTACTGGGTTGGCCGGCACTTCCTGCGGGTGCGCCGGGGCAGTGAGGCCGAAGGTGGTGTGCTGGCGCGTGGCCAGGAAATCGAACGCCTGAGCCAGGAGCAACTGGAACAGGAAGCGGCGCTGGAGCAACTGGAGCAGCAACTGCAAGCCCTGCGCGAGCAGCAGCTGGACCTGGAAGAGCAGCGCGAGCAGCTGCGCCGCCGCAGCCAGGAGGAAAACCGCCTGCACGGCGAACTGAAAGCCAACCTGTCGGCCAGCCGCGCGCGCGCCGAGCAGGTCGAGCTGCGCCGCCGGCGTTTGCAGGAAGAACTGACCGAACTGGAAGAACAGCGCGCCCTTGAACATGAACAACTGGGCGAAGCCCGCTTGTTGCTGCAAGAGGCCCTGGAGCTGATGGCCCAGGACACCGAGCAGCGCGAGCAGTTGATGGCCCGCCGCGACACCCTGCGCGAAAGCCTCGACCGGGTGCGCCAGGAAGCCCGCCAGCACAAGGACCACGCCCATCAGCTGGCCGTGCGCCTGGGCTCGCTGCGTGCCCAGCACGACTCCACCCGCCAGGCCCTGGAGCGCCTGGAGCAGCAGGCGGCACGGCTAAGCGAGCGTCAGGAGCAACTGAGCCTGAACCTGGAGGAGGGCGAGGCCCCCCAGGAAGAGCTGCGACTGAAGCTGGAAGGGCTGCTGGAGCTGCGCATGAGCGTCGACGAGGAAATGCGCCTGGCCCGTCTGCACATGGACGAAGCCGACCGCGAGTTGCGCGACGCCGAAAAGCGCCGCACCCAGGCCGAGCAGCAGGCGCAGTTGCTACGCGGGCAACTGGAGCAGCTACGGCTGGAGTGCCAGGGCCTGGATGTGCGGCGCAAGACCCTGCAGGAGCAGTTGCTGGCCGATGGCTACGACCTGCAAGCGGTTCTCGCCACACTGGAGGCCGACGCCAGCGAACAGGGCACCGAACAAGCGCTGGAACAGCTTGAAGCGCGCATCCAGTGCCTGGGGGCGATCAACCTCGCCGCCATCGAAGAGTACGAGCAGCAGTCCGAGCGCAAACGCTACCTGGATGCCCAGAACGCCGACCTGGTCGAGGCGCTGGAGACCCTGGAAAACGTCATTCGCAAGATCGACAAGGAAACCCGCAACCGCTTCAAGGATACCTTTGATCAGATAAATGCCGGATTACAGGCACTTTTCCCAAAAGTTTTCGGTGGTGGCAGCGCTTATCTGGAACTGACGGGCGAAGATCTACTCGATACAGGGGTGACGATCATGGCGCGACCACCGGGCAAGAAGAACAGCACCATCCATCTGCTGTCCGGCGGCGAGAAGGCACTGACCGCGTTGGCGCTGGTGTTTGCCATCTTCAAGTTGAACCCCGCACCGTTCTGCATGCTCGACGAGGTCGATGCACCGCTGGACGATGCCAACGTCGGGCGCTACGCGCGCCTGGTCAAGGAAATGAGTGAAAGCGTGCAGTTCATCTACATCACCCATAACAAGATTGCCATGGAAATGGCGGACCAATTGATGGGGGTCACCATGCATGAACCCGGTTGTTCACGTCTTGTTGCAGTTGATGTGGAGGCCGCCATGGCCATGGTCGACGCCTGATACGCGACGATGGGGCACATTCTGTAGCGAAATGCCCCCGTCATGTGCGACAGACGGTGTAAAGTTGTCTTTGGTCGTGCTAGCTTAATGTCACTCGTTTTTTGCGTGGGTAAAACGCCTGTCAGAACATAGAGTTGGCGCCACGTGTTAAAGGGCTTTGAACCCTTTGTTTTCAAGCATATTTTTATAGAGGCACGGGATTACATGGAAATCGGTCTGCGCGAGTGGCTGATCGTCATCGGCATCATTGTCATTGCCGGTATTCTTTTCGACGGCTGGCGCCGCATGCGCGGCGGCAAAGGCAAGTTGAAATTCCGTCTGGACCGCAGTTATTCCAATCTGCCGGACGAAGAGGGCGGCAGTGCCGAAGTGCTCGGCCCGTCGCGGGTGCTGGATAACCACAAGGAGCCTGAGCTGGACGAAAGCGACCTGCCGTCGCTCAGCGCTTCTGCGCGTGATCGCGAGCGCGAGGCGAAGCCGGCCAAGGCCAGCAAACGTGCCAAGCGTGCCACCGCGGCTGCCGATGTGCAGCAGGGCGACCTGAGCCTGAGCGCCGAGGCGCGTGAGCCTGACCTGTTTGCCGACAGCGACGACGATTTTGCCGCCGACAATACCCGTAGCAATGCTGCGCCGTCTGCCAGCAGCAGCGTCAAGGACCTGCCGCCGGCCGAGGAAGTGCTGGTGATCAGCGTGATCTCCCGCGACGAAGGCGGCTTCAAGGGCCCGGCGTTGCTGCAGAACATCCTTGAAAGCGGCCTGCGTTTCGGCGAAATGGACATCTTCCATCGCCACGAGAGCATGGCCGGCCACGGCGAAGTGCTGTTCTCCATGGCCAACGCGGTCAAGCCTGGCGTGTTCGACCTGGACGACATCGACCACTTCAGCACCCGTGCGGTGAGCTTCTTCCTGGGCCTGCCGGGCCCGCGTCATCCGAAACAGGCCTTTGACGTGATGGTGGCAGCGGCGCGCAAGCTGGCGCATGAACTGAACGGTGAACTCAAGGACGACCAGCGCAGCGTTTTGACCGCCCAGACCATCGAGCACTACCGCCAGCGCATCGTCGAGTTCGAGCGCCGCGCGCTGACCCAGAAGCGCTGACAGATCCAGACGAAAGAGCAGCCTGAGGGCGTGCTGGTCGGTTCGGGTGTTGTTATCGCCTGTTCCGGCCCTATCGCCGGCAAGCCAGCTCCCACAGGGCTACCACTGCCTTCCAGGCCTTTGGTGTACCTCTGGGAGCTGGCTTGCCGGCGATAGGGCCAGGACAGGCAATGGCTAATCCAGACCCCATGCACCACCCACAGGCTGCTCTTTTGCTTTGCAAGAGAAGAAAAAACCCATGACCGCCGAAACCCGTATCCACGAACTGCGCCACGAGCTCGATCAGCACAACTACCGCTATTACGTGCTCGACGAGCCGAGCGTGCCCGATGCCGAATACGACCGCCTGTTCAACGAGCTCAAGGCGCTTGAAGCCGAACACCCGCACCTGGTAACCCCCGACTCGCCCACACAGCGCGTTGGCGGTACGGCGCTGGCCGCATTCAGTCAAGTGCGCCACGAAGTGCCCATGCTTAGCCTGGGCAACGCTTTCGAAGAAGCGGACCTGCGCGAATTCGGTCGCCGCGTTGTGGAAGGCCTCGACCAGCCGGGTGCGGTCGACTACAGCTGCGAACCCAAGCTCGACGGCTTGGCCGTGAGCTTGCTGTACCGCGACGGCCAGCTGGTGCAGGGCGCCACCCGTGGCGACGGCACTACCGGCGAAGACATCAGCGCCAACGTGCGCACGGTGCGCAACATCCCGCTCAAGCTGCAGGGCGAGGGCTGGCCGGCGGTGCTGGAAGTGCGCGGCGAGGTCTACATGAGCAAGGCCGGTTTCGACCGGCTCAATGCTGCCCAGGCCGAAGCCGGCGGCAAGACCTTCGCCAACCCGCGCAATGCTGCCGCCGGCAGCCTGCGCCAGCTGGACTCGAAGATCACTGCCAGCCGCCCGCTGGAGTTCTGCTGCTATGGCGTCGGCCAGCTGTCCGAGAGCATCGGCGACAGCCACATCGGCATCCTTGAGCAGCTCAAGGCCTGGGGCATGCCGATCAGCCGTGAGCTCAAGCATGCGGCGGGGATCGAAGAATGCCTGGACTACTACCGCGACATTGGCGAGCGGCGTAACAGCCTGCCGTATGAAATCGATGGCGTAGTGTTCAAGGTCAACAGCCTGGCCGCCCAGCGTGAGCTGGGCTTCCGCGCCCGTGAACCGCGCTGGGCGATTGCCCACAAGTTCCCGGCAATGGAAGAGTTGACCGAGGTGCTGGACGTCGAGTTCCAGGTCGGCCGCACCGGCGCGGTAACCCCCGTGGCGCGCCTGAAGCCGGTCAAGGTGGCGGGTGTGACCGTGTCCAACGCCACCCTGCACAACATGGACGAAATCGCCCGTCTGGGCCTGCGCATTGGCGACACGGTGATCATTCGTCGCGCCGGTGACGTGATCCCGCAGGTGATGCAGGTGGTGCTTGAACGTCGCCCGGAAGATGCCCGCCCGGTACAAGTGCCCAGCGAGTGCCCGGTGTGCGGCTCGCAGGTCGAGCGCACCCAGCTGGTCAAACGCAGCAAAGGCAAGGAAACCACCAGCGAAGGTGCGGTGTACCGCTGCGTCGGTCGCCTGGCCTGTGGCGCTCAGCTCAAGCAGGCGATCATCCACTATGTATCGCGGCGTGCCATGGATATCGATGGCCTGGGTGAAAAAAGCGTCGAGCAACTGGTGGACGAAGGCCTTATAGGCTCGCCGGCTGACCTGTACAAGCTTGAGTTCGAGCAGGTTGTTGGCCTGGAAGGCTTCGCCGAGGTGTCTACCCAGAAGCTGCTCGATGCCATCGAAGCCAGCAAGCGCCCGAGCCTGGCGCGCTTCATCTACGCCTTGGGCATCCCCGACGTAGGCGAAGAAACCGCCAAGGTACTGGCCCGCTCGCTGGGCAGCTTGGCGCGCGTGCAGCGGGCATTGCCGCAGGTGCTGACTTACCTGCCCGACATCGGCCTGGAAGTTGCCTACGAGATCCACAACTTCTTCGAAGACGAGCACAACCAGAAGGTGATTCAGCAACTGCTCGACAGCGGCATGCAGTTGCAGGACGAAGGCGAGCTGGCTGCCGAATTCGCCGCCAGCACCACCCTGGCCGGCATGATCGCCAAGCTCGACATCGCCTCGGTCGGCCCGACCGGCGCCGAGAAGCTGGTGGCCAAGCTCGACAGCCTGGACAAGATCATCGCCGCCGACGGCATCGACCTGCGCCAGGCCTTGGCGGCCAAGCAGGCCGATGCGGTGCGCGAGTTCTTCAAGGATGAAGCCAACCAGAAACTGGCGCGGGACATCGAAGCGCAGTTGCTGGCGTTCGGCATGCACTGGAGCAGCGAGAAGAAGGTTGCCGAAGGCCTGCCGCTGGCCGGCCAGACCTGGGTGCTGACCGGTACCCTGGAGCGCATGAGCCGCGACATTGCCAAGGACAAGCTGGAGAGCCTGGGGGCCAAGGTGGCCGGTTCTGTTTCTGGCAAGACCCACTGCGTAGTGGCCGGGCCGGGGGCGGGTTCGAAGCTGGCCAAAGCCAGCGAACTGGGGGTGAAGGTGCTCGATGAAGATGCCTTCGTCACCTTCCTGGCCGATCAAGGCGTCACCGTCTAAAAGCTGAAGCCAGATCCCGGGGCCTGCACGGCCCTTGTGGGAGCTGGCTTGCCGGCGATCACCGGCAAAGCCGGTGCCATGTACTGTGTTGCCTGTTTCGCGGGCACGCCCGCTCCCACAGGTGCTGTGCTGACTTCGACATGACGCTACCCCCTGGAGCGGGTTGACCCGCGAATAGGCCAGTCCTGCCACCCCAACCCGGACAAGTCATTGAGAAATGATGACTTTTTCTACTTCAGAGGTTGTATCTGCCCCCAAGACCGGTACAATAGCGCCACTCGCTGTTCAGCGAGGCATGTAGTGGTGGCCCCATCGGTCCCCCCGCATTGATTACCCGTTAACCTGGTCAGGCCCGGAAGGGAGCAGCCATAGCGGGAACATCGAGTGCCGGGGTGTGGCTGGTGGGGCTGCCTCCATTTCAGGTACTTGAATTCTGAAGGCCTAACGGTGTAGCAACGTTCCTTGCTCATCTTCTCCGTCGCAATCCACCTCAAGCATTGGCCAAAGCTCAAACTCGCCTGTTTGCAGTCTCATAGACTTCATCATTTTGTCGAGCCCCCAGGCATAGAACCAGCACTATCTCGTTGCCTTCGATTCTGTAGACGATACGGATATCGCCGGTCCGAATGCGACGATGCCCTGCGAGTGCTCCCCGAAGCGGTTTGCCGATCTTGTCCGGCTCTTCTTCTACGATGCGCTCGCGTATAACTTTCAGGACCCGTTTTGCCTCGGCCTTGCCTAACAGAACAAGATCTTGCTCGACATCTGGGTGAAACCGGACGCTCCAAATCATGGGTACTTGCCTACTTGAAGCGAGCCTCCATGTCCTCAAGGCTCACGGTGGTCTTATCGTCTAATGTGGCCAGACGTTCAATGGCCAAGAGTTCAGCGCGTAGGTCCTCAAGTTCGTCCTGCAGCGCTTGGTAGGCTTCGACGCCTACCAGTACAGCTGCTGGTTCGTTGTCCTTGAAAATTACCAGATGGCTTACGTCGCCGCTGGTAACCTCCTTCAGTTTCGCACTGAAGCCTCGGACCATTGCTGTGGCGGACACTGCCTGTTCAGCTCGGTCTAGGAGTGCACTCATGCGCTTTTGCCTCGACTTATCAGTAGGTTGGTGTGAGCAATCAGTATCAGTATCGATGCCTGAGTCGCTCACGTCGCATTGCATAGCTGAGTATACGTAAAATCATGCATAAAACAATGCAGGGTTGCGGCGCTGAATTAGCGGCTTCAGCGAGGGGCGTTCGCTTGCGGTGCCTTGGCGCTTCTCAATCAATGCTTTGCCCCTGCTATTTTGTTGCTAAATGCCCCCGCCGCCGACAGCTTCATCAGCCGCTGGAATTTCGGGCAGGCCAGATGATCTTCCTCAGGGCATTGCGCCGCATGTCGCAAGCCTTTGCTCATCGCCTGCAAGCGCCTGATTCGTGCATCCAGCTCATCTGCCTTGGCAATCAGCATCTGCCGGTCGACCTGCAGGTCCACCAGCATCGCCCCCACCTCATCCAACGAGAACCCCGCAGCCTGGCCCAGGGCGATCAGCGCCAGGCGGTCTGCCACATCGGCCGCAAACTGCCTCCGCTGGCCGTGCCCGGCGAGTGATTTGAGCAACCCTTTCTTTTCGTAGTAACGCAGCGTCGAGGCGGGTACGCCTGTGCGTTTGGCGACGTCGGCAATGTCCATTTGGAGGCCTTGACTTGAAGTTGACTTCAACTTCTATGCTGCGCGGCATGGTGGTGACAGTCAATCTACAAGGGGTATTTCAATGACGTTTATTGCGATGTTTTCAGCGGCCTTGCCGATTGGTATCGGTGCCACGGTGGTGATGGACCTGTGGGGATTGCTGCTGAGGCGCTGTGGTGTTGCGACGCTGAACTTTGCCATGGTCGGGCGTTGGGCCGGGCATCTGCTGGATGGGCGTGTGCTGCATCAGGCGATTGCCAGGGCGGAGCCGGTGCGCCATGAGCTGGCGTTGGGGTGGGGGATTCATTACGCCACCGGCGTGCTGTTCTCGATGCTGCTGGTTGCGGTCGTAGGGGAGGGGTGGTTGCTGGCACCTACTTTGCTGCCTGCGGTAGTTGTCGGTGTGGGGACGGTCGTGGCGCCGCTGTGCTTCATGCAGCCGGTGATGGGGGCGGGGTTCTTTGCGTCGAAGACGCCTACGCCTGCGCGTAACTGCCTGAAGAGCCTGGCTACGCATTTCGTGTTTGGTATGGGGTTGTTCTTGAGTGCGGGGTTGGTTGCAGTTGTGTGAGGGCGGCGAGGTGTACGGCTTGAAGGATGTGTCGTGCTCAAGATCGAGCGCCGCCCGCGCGGCGCTTCGCGGGACAAGCCCGCTCCCACATCTGTTTCGGGCCAGTTACTCCTGTCAGGTCATCTCTATCCGCCTTTTTTGTTCCCTTTGATATCTAGAGTGGCGCTGCAGTCCTTCACTATTTCCAGTCATGCACCTAGGGTGCACGCGCCACAGGCACAGGAGTAATTGGCCCGAAACAGATGTGGGAGCGGGCTTGTCCCGCGAAGCGCCGCGCGTGCGGCGCTCGATCTTGAGAACAACACATTCCTCAAGACGAACAATCGGTAGCGCCAACGCGATCGTCTTTAAGGATGCTTCCTACAGCTCTCAGGGCAGTTTCCCGCTTTTGCTGTAGGGGGTGCCGAAATATCCTACGTACTCTGTCGACTCCCGTCTGATTGTCCCGGGAAACCCCGCCCACTAGGCTTTTGCGGTCGCTGTCGGTTCAGCGATCGGGTGTGGAAGCCTGGGCGTCACACGGGACAGTTGTCATTTATGGCGGCTGTGCGCGGGAGGTATTCGTACCTGCCGGGCCTACCGTGTGCCTGGTCTTCCACCCCGCGTACAGTTGCCACCCTAATGCGTGGAAGCAGAAGGGGACAACACAGCCAACACGGAGCTGTCATGAAAAAACTGGTCCCCGATCCACCCCACGTCTTCGATATACCCCAAGGTAAATCCCTTTCCCGCGCCATCCACGAAGGCATCGTGCCGATGGAGTTCGCGCTGATGAATGTCACCCACTACCTGATGTTTGCCTATAGCGACAGCCGGCGGGCGCTGGAGCGCATCGAGGACGAAGAGACGCGGCAGCTGCTGGAGCATGGGTTGCGGGCCATGCAGATTGCCTGGGGGCAGGCGGATGCTGTCAGTCTGGCGTTTGAGCGCAAAGGTCAGTGATCTTGAGCTTGCAATAAAGAACGTCAGAGCTCTGCGCAATCCTGTATGGCTTTAGCCGCGAAGAATCCAATGCGGTGCATGGCACCGGCTGCGCCGGTGTTCGCGGCTAAAGCCGCTCCCACAGGGTCCCTGCTAATTCAATGAGTTATGCGCAGTTCTATGAGGGTGGGCTTGCCCGCGAAGAGGGTTACTCGGTCGATGGCACCGGCTCTGCCGGTGTCCGCGGGCTTGCCCTGATGTCGGTCAGTTAAGCAATTTGGGGCCGCGTTGCGGCCCATCGCCAGCAAGCCAGGCTCCCACAGATATGGCGCATGGCTTGAATTCAATGCGGTCGGTGTGGGAGCTGGCTTGCCGGCGATGGGCTGCGCAGCAGCCCCGGCAGTCTTAACTGACTGGCATTAGGGCTTGCCCGCTCCCACAGTGATCGCGCCGTCTTTGAGGTTTTGAGCCAGGGGTCAGGGTCGAGCTACAGATATATTGTCGCCATAACCCGTTCCCCCATACCGCTGCACAATCCGCTCAATCTCCCCCGACTGCTTCATCCGCACCAGCGCCCGTAGCAGCCCTTGTGTCGGTATCGCCGGGTCATTGCGTACCATGCAACCGAGGTCCTGTTCCTCCAGCACGGCCAGCGTCTGCAATTGCCGATCTGCCGGCTGAGCCTGGTTGAACCACTGCAACGACAGCTGGTTGCTCACCGCATGTCGATAGCGCCCGGCTTGCAGCTTCTGCAGCACCAACAACTGGCTGCGGCTGTCCTCACGGCGCAGCCGACCCTGGTCCAGCAGCGGTTGCAGGGTCGCGTAGGTGTAGCCCAGCACCGTGCCGATAGCCTGGGGCGGCAGTTGCTCCGGTGGCATCGGCGCGCTGTCGCCGACGCGCCCCACCAGCAGGTCACGTTGGTGAATCAGCGGGATGCTCCAGACAAAATCGCCCGGGCGGTCGTTGAACCACTGGGTGCTCACATAGCAGCGCACATCGATATCGCCGCTGTCCATGGCCTCCTGCAAGCGCAGGCGGGCCATTACGTGAAACTCCGGGCGTACGCCGACTTCCCTGGCCATGGCTTGCATCAGGTCGTACACCAGGCCTTCCACCGGCTGGTCGCCTTCGATGCGCGCCAGTGGCATGCCCCAACTTTCGGCAACAGAAAAACGCAGTACAGGGTGCTCAGCCAGGCTGGAGGTGGTCCAGAGCAGCAACAGGGCCAGCAGTGTTCGCAAAGGCAGTCCTCCCTGGATAGCGCGCCAGTATCAAAGCTTAGACGACTCGCGCAGGGTGCAATTTTGCCCCCGCTCCGCTAGCATTAGCGATCTTCCGCTCGATCAGGCTACGATGGTTTTTCGATGAGTTATCAGGTTCTTGCACGTAAATGGCGTCCGCGCTCGTTCCGCGAAATGGTCGGCCAGACCCATGTGCTCAAGGCCTTGATCAATGCCTTGGACAACCAGCGCCTGCACCACGCCTACCTGTTCACCGGTACCCGTGGCGTGGGCAAGACGACTATCGCCCGTATCATTGCCAAGTGCCTGAACTGCGAAACCGGCATTACTTCCACGCCGTGCGGCACCTGTTCGGTGTGCCGGGAGATTGACGAGGGGCGCTTTGTCGACCTGATCGAGATCGACGCCGCCAGCCGCACCAAGGTCGAAGACACCCGTGAACTGCTCGACAACGTGCAGTACGCCCCCAGCCGTGGGCGCTTCAAGGTCTACCTGATCGACGAAGTGCACATGCTCTCGACCCACTCGTTCAACGCCTTGCTCAAGACGCTGGAAGAGCCGCCGCCCTACGTCAAGTTCATCCTCGCCACCACCGACCCGCAGAAGCTGCCGGCCACCATCCTGTCGCGTTGCTTGCAGTTCTCGCTGAAGAACATGAGCCCGGAGCGGGTCGTCGAGCACCTCAGCCACGTGTTGGCCGCTGAAAACGTGCCGTTCGAGGCGGATGCCCTGTGGTTGCTGGGTCGCGCCGCTGACGGCTCGATGCGTGATGCCATGAGCCTGACCGACCAGGCCATCGCCTTTGGTGAAGGCAAGGTAATGGCCGCCGATGTGCGGGCCATGCTTGGCAGCCTTGATCACGGCCAGGTCTATGGTGTGCTGCAGGCCCTGCTTGAAGGTGACGCCCGGGCCTTGCTGGAGGCCGTGCGCAACCTGGCCGAGCAGGGGCCGGACTGGGCTGGCGTGCTGGCCGAGATGCTCAACGTGTTGCACCGCGTGGCCATTGCCCAGGCGCTGCCGGAGGCCGTGGACAACGGCCAGGGCGATCGTGACCGGGTGCTGGCGCTGGCCCAGGCGCTGCCGGCCGAGGACGTGCAGTTCTATTACCAGATGGGCCTGATCGGCCGTCGCGATTTGCCCCTGGCGCCGGACCCGCGTGGCGGCTTTGAAATGGTCCTGCTGCGCATGCTGGCGTTCCGCCCGGCCGACACTGATGACGCGCCGAAACCGGTGCTAAAGCCAGTGGGGATCAGCCAGGCCACAGCTGATCCTGCAACGCCGGTGGCAGCGCCAGCGGTTGCCGTGGCACCGTTGCCTGTCGAGGCTGTGGCGCCGGAACCTGCGGTGGCTGCCCCGCAACTGGTGGTGCCCCCGCCTGCGACGGTCGACCATGAGCCTGAGCTGGAGCCCGACACCGAGCTGAAGGCCGAAATAGAGGCCATCTCGGTACCCGAGCCAGTTGCCGAGGTCGTCGACCTGCCATGGGAAGACCCGGTGCCGGCAGTCGAACCTGCGCCCATCGAGCCTGTAGCAGAGCCGGCGGCAGCCCCTCAGCCCGCCCCGCAGCCAGCGTCTCCAGCTGCGCCTGTGATGCATGATGCGCCACCGTTCGACCCGTCCGCTTACGTTGCCGTAGGCATGGACCGCGACGACGAGCCGCCGCTGGATGACGACTATTACGACGTTGAAAGCGCCCCGGTCGGCTTCAGCTACCTGGACGAGCTGGCCGAGCACGTTCAGGAAGAGGCGCCCAAGCCTGCAGCCGAACCGCTGCCGGCAGCGAAGCCGGCCACTGGCCTGGCCCTGCAATGGCTGGAATTATTCCCGCAGTTGCCTGTGTCCGGGATGACAGGCAACATCGCGGCAAACTGTACGCTGATTGCCGCCGATGGCGACGACTGGCTGCTGCACCTGGACCCGGGCCAGGGCGCGCTGTTCAACGCCACCCAGCAGCGGCGCCTGAACGATGCACTCAATCAGCACCTGGGGCGCACGCTGAACCTGCGTATCGAGCTGATTTTGCCCGAGCAGGAAACCCCGGCCCAGGCAGCGTCGCGCAAGCGTGCCGAGCGCCAACAGGACGCCGTCACCTCGATCGAGCAGGATCCGTTGATCCAGCAGATGATCAAGTTGTTCGGTGCCAAGGTGCGGCAGGATACTATTGAGCCTGTAGAAGCCCTGACCCATCAGGGCCAGTAACGGATAACCATGCGGCCGGCCCGGTGCCGGGCCGCATCACATGACCCAATCGAGGTATACCCCCATGATGAAAGGTGGCATGGCCGGCCTGATGAAGCAGGCCCAGCAGATGCAGGAAAAGATGGCCAAGATGCAGGAAGAGCTGGCCAACGCCGAAGTCACCGGCCAGTCCGGTGGCGGCCTGGTAAGTGTGGTGATGACCGGTCGTCACGACGTCAAGCGCGTCAGCATCGACCAGAGCCTGATGTCGACTGAAGAAGACGACAAGGAAGTGCTGGAAGACCTGATCGCCGCTGCGTTGAACGACGCCGTGCGCAAGGTCGAGCAGAGCAGCCAGGAAAAAATGGGCGGCATGACCGCTGGCATGCAACTGCCGCCGGGCTTCAAGATGCCGTTCTAAGGGCATTGCGATACCGAAAACCGCCGCTGTTACCAGCGGCGGTTTTTTTGTGCGTTCACGCAGCCGGCGTGGTCTTTATTCTTGAACCCGGCGCGGACCGTGTAGGAGCGGCCTTGTGTCGCGATAGGGCTGCGCAGCAGCCCCGGCAATTCATGCTGCGAAGCTAAGATCCTGGGGCCGCTGCGCGCCCCATCGCGACACAAGGCCGCTCCTACACGGACGGCATAGGGCTGGAGTCTGATTTGACGCCACCGCCCCCGCTGGGTATAAACCGCCTCTTATTGAATTGTCAGGCCTTCCCCATGAGCTTCAGCCCCCTCATCCGCCAACTGATCGACGGCCTGCGCATCCTGCCGGGTGTCGGCCAGAAAACCGCCCAGCGCATGGCCTTGCAGTTGCTCGAGCGTGACCGCAGCGGCGGCCTGCGCCTGGCTCAGGCCCTGACCCAGGCCATGGAAGGGGTAGGGCATTGCCGCCAGTGCCGCACCCTTACCGAGCAGGAACTGTGCCCGCAGTGCGCCGACCCGCGTCGTGACGACGCTCAGCTGTGTGTGGTAGAGGGGCCGACCGATGTGTATGCCGTGGAGCAGACCGGCTACCGTGGCCGTTACTTCGTGCTCAAGGGGCACCTGTCGCCGCTGGACGGCCTGGGGCCGGAGGCAATCGGTATTCCGCAGCTGATGGCGCGGATCGAGGAGCAGGGCACCTTTACCGAAGTGATCCTGGCGACCAACCCGACGGTGGAAGGCGAGGCGACGGCGCATTACATTGCGCAGTTGCTGAACGAGAAGGGGCTGGTGGCTTCGCGGATTGCCCATGGCGTGCCGCTGGGGGGCGAGCTGGAGATGGTCGATGGTGGGACTTTGGCCCATGCTTTTGCCGGGCGTCGGCCGATTTCGCTCTGATCCAAGGTTGTTGGGGCCGCTTTGCGGCCCATCGCCGGCAAGCCAGCTCCCACAGGTACAGTGCTGCCTTCGGGCTTGCGGCACACTTGTGGGAGCTGGCTTGCCGGCGATGGGCTGCAAAGCAGCCCCAAAAGCCAACTCAGTACTCGCTGAGGGAAAACTCGGTCAGGCAGAAGGTAGGCACCCCAGCCGCCTGCAACCGACGCGACCCGTCCAACTCCGGCAGGTCAATGATTGCCGCCGCCTCGAATACCTGCGCCCCGGTGCGGCGCACCAGGTTAGCCGCCGCCAGCAGCGTACCGCCGGTCGCAATCAGATCATCGAAGATCAGCACCGAATCGCCTTCGCACAGGCTGTCGGCATGCACTTCCAGGAAGGCTTCGCCGTATTCGGTCTGGTAGCCCTCGCTCAACACGTCAGCCGGCAGCTTGCCTTGCTTGCGGAACAGGATCAGTGGCTTGTTCAGCTGGTGGGCGATGATCGAGCCGATCAGGAAACCTCGCGCGTCCATCGCACCAATGTGGCTGAAATCCGCCTCGACATAGCGCTCGATGAACTGGTCGGCCACATAGCGCAGCCCGCGCGGCGACTGGAACAGCGGCGTGATATCGCGGAAGATCACGCCCGGTTTGGGGAAGTCCACCACCGGGCGGATCAAGGCTTTGAGGTCGAAGGCGTCGCTGTGCATTGTTGCGGGTATCCTGGGGAAACGAATGCCCAAGTATACCCGCTAAACGCCGGCCTCAGGCCTCGATTGCACCACCGGCCAGCGCACACAGCTGGATCGGGTCGAGGATGTGCACTTCCTTGCCCTCTGCGCGCAACAGGCCGTTTTGCTGGAAGCGGGTGAATACCCGCGACACGGTTTCCACCGCCAGGCCCAGGTAATTGCCAATTTCGTTGCGCGACATGCTCAGGCGGAACTGGTTGGCCGAATAGCCACGGGCGCGGAAGCGTGCCGACAGGTTGACCAGGAAGGTGGCAATGCGCTCGTCGGCGGTCTTCTTCGACAGCAGCAGCATCATTTGCTGGTCGTCGCGGATCTCCCGGCTCATTACCCGCATCAGCTGGCGGCGCAGTTGTGGTAGCTGTACCGACAGCTCGTCCAGGCGCTCGAAGGGGATTTCGCAGACCGAGGTGGTTTCCTGCGCCTGGGCCGATACCGGGTAGGCCTCGGTGTCCATGCCCGACAGGCCGACCAGCTCGCTGGGCAGGTGGAAGCCGGTGATCTGCTCTTCGCCGCTGTCGCTGAGGCTGAAGGTTTTCAGAGCACCGGAACGTACGGCGTAGACCGAGCCGAAATTGTCACCCTGGCGGAACAGGAACTCGCCTTTTTTAAGCGGGCGGCCGCGTTTGACGATTTCATCCAGTGCATCCATGTCTTCCAGGTTGAGCGAAAGAGGTAGGCACAGGGGGGCCAGGCTGCAGTCCTTGCAATGGGCCTGGTTGTGGGCGCGCAGTTTGACTGGCTCGGACATTTGAATCGATCCTTGTGGGAAAGCACACATAAGTCGTAAGGGTAACCTACGACACAGGGTGTAGGCCAGTGTGCGCGATGATGGTGCGCGCTGGCGAAACCCCGGCAAGCGGCCTGCCGGGAGTCCTTGTACGCCCATAGTGTGCTTGGCAAGGAGGCTTGTCCATGCGGTTGAACGCCTCGGTTTTCAGATCACCCGCGAGAAACGCTGGCGGTTCTGCATGGCCAGGTAGGCGTCGAACACCATGCACACCGAGCGCGCCAGCAGGCGGCCGGCCGGGAGGATGCGGATGCCCTTGTCGTCCAGGCTGATCAGGCCGTCGCGCTGCAAGGTCAGCAGCTCGGGCCAGAGGTCGTTGAAGTAGCCACGGAAATCAATTGTGAAGGCCTGTTCGATCGGTTCGAAATCCAGCTCGAAATGGCAGATCAGCTGCTGTATCACCGCCCGCCGAATGCGGTCGTCATGGTTGCAGACCAGGCCGCGCTGGGTGGCCAGCTGGGCGTTGGACAGGCTGTCCTGGTAGGTGTTGAGGTCGCTGCTGTTCTGGCAGTAGAGGTCGCCGATCTGGCTGATCGCCGACACGCCCAGGCCAATCAGGTCGCAGTGCCCGTGGGTGGTGTAGCCCTGGAAATTGCGCTGCAGGGTGCCTTCTTCCTGGGCGATGGCCAGTTCGTCGTCGGGCAGGGCGAAGTGGTCCATGCCGATGTAGCGGTAGCCGGCGGCGGTCAGCTGGTCGATGGTGGCGTGCAGCATCTCCAGCTTGGTGGCCGCGCTGGGCAGGTCGTTGCTGTCGATGCGCCGTTGCGGCATGAAGCGTTCGGGCAGGTGTGCGTAATTGAACACCGACAGGCGGTCGGGTTGCAGGCGGATCACTTCGTCGACGGTGCGGGCAAAGCCTTCCGGGGTTTGCTTGGGCAGGCCGTAGATCAGGTCGAGGTTGACCGAGCGGAACTGCAAGGTGCGTGCTGCCTCGATCAGGGTGCGGGTTTGTTCCAGGCTCTGCAGGCGGTTGACCGCGCGCTGTACGGCCGGGTCAAGGTCCTGCACGCCCAGGCTGACGCGGTTGAAGCCCAGTTCGCGCAACAGGCCCATGGTCGACCAGTCGGCCTCTCGCGGGTCGAGCTCGATGCCGTAGTCGCCGGAATCATCGTCCAGCAAGTGGAGGTGCTGGCGCAGGGTGGCCATCAGCTGGCGCAATTCCACATGGCTGAGGAAGGTGGGCGTACCGCCGCCGAAATGCAGCTGTTCAACACGTTGTTTAGGGTCCAGGTGGCAGGCGACCAGCTGGATTTCCTGCTCCAGGCGCTGCAGATACGGCGCGGCGCGGGCGCGGTCCTTGGTGATGACCTTGTTGCAGGCGCAGTAGTAACAGATGTTGGCGCAGAACGGCACATGTACGTACAGCGACAGCGGGCGCACCGCCCGACGGCTGTCGCGCAGGGCGTGAAGCAGGTCGAACGAGCCCACCTCGCTGTGCAGTTGCACGGCGGTCGGGTAGGAGGTGTAGCGTGGCCCGGCGAGATCGTAGCGGCGGATCAGGTCGGTATCCCAACGAATGTCGTCGAGCATGTGGGCGGTCCCCGGAAAGAGCAGCAGTGCACCGGAGTCTATGGGCGTCTGTAGGAAACTGTGTTGATTTGTATCAAGGGGAACCGGCAGTGGATTCTGGGGCTGCTATGCAGCCCAATCGCCGGCAAGCCAGCTCCCACAGGGACCGTGCAAGCCACAGCCTTGTGCATTCCTGTGCAAGCAACTGACTTGTGTTGCCTGCTTTGGCCTCATCACAGGCAAGCCAGGTCCCACAGGGATGGCGCATGGCTTGAAGTTAGCGCGGTCGAGGTGGGAGCTGGCTTGCCGGCGATTGGGCTGCGCAGCAGCCCCCCTTTCAATGCCCCATCAACCAGTGCTGGTGCGGCCCCGGCAGGGTCCACACGCCAAAGAGCACTACCAGCACCCCACCAGCCACCCTCACACTGCGCCGTCTCAACAAAGCGTTTACCCGTTCCGCCGCCAATCCGGTAGCCAGCAGCACCGGCCAGGTCCCCACCCCGAATGCCAGCATCAACGCCGCGCTGTACCCGGCATCGCCCTGGCTGGCGGCCCACAACAACGTGCTGTACACCAGCCCGCACGGCAGCCACCCCCACAAGGCCCCCAGCAGCAACGCGCGGGGCAGGCTGGACACCGGCAGCAAGCGTGACGCCACTGGCTGTATATGCCGCCACAGCCCGCGCCCGAGCGCCTCGATACGGGTCAGCCCGCTCCACCAGCCGGCCAGGTACAGGCCCATGGCAATCAACAGCAGCGCCGCCACAACCCGCAGTGCCAGCGCTGCCGGGCTGCTGGCCACGGCCCAGCCGGCCAGACCCAGCAACAGGCCGGCGCAGGCATAGCTGAAAATGCGCCCGAGGTTGTACGCCAGCAGCAGGCGCAGGCGCTTGCCGCGTTGTTCGGGGGGGATGGCCAGGGTCAGTGCGCCCATCAGGCCGCCGCACATGCCCAGGCAGTGGCCGCCGCCAAGCAGGCCGAGGATCAGTGCCGAGCCCAGCAGGGGAAGCAGGTCAGGCACGGGGCGGGGGTTCCTTGTCGGCTTCGGCCGGGGTGTCGTCTGGCTTTACCGCCGCCTGGTGGCGCGGGTCCTGGTCGTCGAACAGGATGCTGTGGGCGGGGCCGTCAAGGTCGTCGTACTGGCCGCTGTCCACGGCCCAGAAGAAAATGTACACGGCCACGCCGACCAGCAGCAGGGCTGCGGGGATCATGACATAGAGGGCGGGCATGGTGACTTCCTCCCGGGCTGGGGTGCTTCGGTTTTCGCCAGGGCCGTGGCCTGCGGCATGCGGGTCAGGCGCAGGGCATTGAGCACCACGATCAGCGAGCTGACCGACATGCCGATGGCGGCCCACACCGGGGTGATCCAGCCGAGCGCGGCAAACGGCAACATCAGGCCATTATACAGGGTTGCCCACAGCAGGTTCTCGAGGATGTTGCGGCGGGTGCGACGGGCCAGCTCAACGGCCTGCACCAGCGCCTGCAGGCGGTTGGACAGCAGCACGGCGTCGGCGCTGGTCTTGGCCAGGTCGGTGGCGCTGCCCATGGCGATACTGATGTCGGCTGCGGCCAGCACGGGCACGTCATTGACCCCGTCGCCCAGCATCAGCACCTTGCGCCCCTCAGCTTGCAGGGCCTTCAGCCGGTCCAGCTTGTCGTCCGGGCGCAGGCCGCCAATGGCCTGGTCGATGCCCAGTTGCGCGGCCACTTCAGCCACCATCGGCGAACTGTCGCCCGACAGCAGCAGGGTACGCCAGCCGCGCGCCTTGCAGGCGGCAAGCAGGACCGGGGCGTCGTCGCGCAGGCGGTCGTCCAGGCCGAACCAGGCCATGGGCCCCTGGCGGTCGCCCAGCAGCAGCCACTGGCCGCGAGGCTCGGGCACGGCAGGGATTTCTGCGCCGCTCAGCGCGCAGACGAAGGTGGCCTGGCCAATGCGCAGGCGCTGGCCGTCAACCAGCCCTTCCAGGCCGAGGCCGGGCACGGTCTGCACACCCTCGGCAGGCGTGGCGGTGCGGCCGAAGGCCCGGGCGATGGGGTGTTCGGAGCGGTTTTCCAGTGCTGCGGCCAGGGCCAGGCAGCGGTCGGCGGGCTGGCTGCCGAGCGGGCGGATGCTGCGCAAGGTCAGGCGGCCTTCGGTCAGCGTGCCGGTCTTGTCGAAAATGACGGTGTCGATCTGGTTCAGGCCTTCCAGCACATGGCCACGGGTAACCAGCAGGCCGAGCTTGTGCAGGGTGCCGGTGGCAGCGGTCAGTGCGGTTGGCGTCGCCAGCGACAGCGCACAGGGGCAAGTTGCCACCAGCATTGCCAGCACGATCCAGAATGCCCGGGTCGGGTCCAGGTGCCACCACCACAGACCGATGGCGACGGCGGCCAGCAGCGAGAACAGCAGGAACCCTTGCGACGCGCGGTCGGCGATTTCTGCCAGGCGTGGTTTTTCGGTCTGGGCGCGCTCCAGCAGGCGGACGATGGCTGACAGCCGGGAATCCGGGCCGAGGGCTTCAACTTCCACATTCAGCGTGCTTTCGACATTCAGCGTGCCGCCAGTGACCCGTTCGCCCACCCACCGTGGTTGTGGCAGGTATTCGCCGGTCAGTAGCGACTCATCGACGCTGGAACGGCCTTCGACGATGCGCCCGTCGGCAGGGATTACCGCGCCGGGCAGCACTTGCACGGTGTCGCCGCGGTGCAGTTCGCTGAGCAGAATGCGCTCGCTGCGCCCGATGGCGTCCAGGCGCAGGCACGAGGCCGGCAGCAGGTTGACCAGCTGCGCAGTGGCCGCTGCCGTGCGTTCACGGGCGCGGCGCTCCAGGTAGCGGCCGGTGAGCAGGAACAGGGCGAACATGCCCACCGTGTCGAAATACAGCTCGCCGCTGCCGGTGATCGCGGTCCAGATGCCGGCGCCGAAGGCCAGGCCGATGGCCAGTGACACCGAAACGTCCATGGTCAGGTGCCGCGTGCGCAGGTCGCGTGCCGCGCCCTTGAAGAACGGCGCGCAGCTGTAGAACACGATGGGGATGGTCAGGAACAGCGCCACCCAGCGCAGGATGGTGTGCAGCTCGGGCGACAGGTCGATGTTGAATTCCGGCCAGGTGGCCATGGTTGCCATCATGGCCTGGAACCACAGCAGCCCGGCCACACCCAGGCGGCGCAGGGCGCTGCGGTTTTCCCGGGCCAGTTGCTCGGCGGCCTGGTCCGGCTGGTAGGGGTGGGCGGCGTAGCCGATCTGGCGCAGCTCGGCGAGCAGGCGCGACAACGGCAGTTGCCTGTCGTCCCAGTTAAGCAGCAGGCGGTGGTTGGACAGATTCAGGCGTGCCTCGGCGACGCCGGGCAGGTTGCGCAGGTGCTTTTCGATCAGCCAGCCGCAGGCGGCGCAACTGATGCCTTCGACCAGCAGGGTGGTCTCGGCCAGCTCGCCCTGATGGCGGACGAAGGTTTGCTGGACATCGCTGCGGTCGTACAGGGCCAGTTCGTCCTGCAGCTGTTTGGGCAGGGCTTCGGGGTTGGCGCTGGTGTCGCTGCGGTGCTGATAGTAGTGCTCCAGGCCGCCGGCAACGATCGACTCGGCCACCGCCTGGCAGCCGGGGCAGCAGAACTGCCGGGGCTGGCCGAGGACCACGGCGGTGAAGCGGCCGCCAGCGGGGACGGGCAGGGCGCAGTGGTAGCAGGGGGTGGGTTGGGTCATCACATCATTGCCTTACACATATCTGCCGGTTGGCGCGCATCCCTGTAGGAGCGGCCTTGTGTCGCGAAAGGGGCGCGAAGCGGCCCCGCGATCTCAGCTTCGCAGCATAGGTTGCCGGGGCTGCTGCGCAGCCCTTTCGCGACACAAGGCCGCTCCTACAAGTGCTCGGCGCCTTGGATGGCTTCATCACCCAGTTGCAAGGTCACACCATGTTCGACCTTTTCCTCCTCGAACAACCGCCACACCTGGCTACCCTCGCTACCCAGCAATTCAACGAAACGCCGTCCGTCAACCTTGTCTTCCAGCTGCCCCACATAACGCCCGGCCTCAACCCGGCTCAGCAGCACCTTGCGGTCCTTGTCCGGCTGGGTGGGCGAAATCAGGTTCAGTTCCAGGTTCTGCGGGTCGCTGCTGCCGGCCAGGCGCAGGTCCACTTCGCCGGTCAGTTCATCCAGGTGCACACTGGCCTTCAGGCCCAGGTTCTGCGCCAGCAGTTCACGGTCCAGCGAGCGGTTGATGCCCTTGCCGGCCTCGTAGTAGTTGTCGTTCACCAGGTTGTCCGGGTTGCTGACGGCGATGCTGACCATGCTCAGGCTCAGGCACACCGACGTGGTGAGGATACCGATGATGATCCAGGGCCAAAGGTGCTTGTACCAGGGGTCGGCGGCGGTGGCAGGCATTGTGCGTTATCTCTCTCAGCGGATCTGTGGGCCGATGAAACGGCTCTTGGCTTCAACCTGGGCGTTACTGTCGTCGGCGCTTTTGAGGATGAAGGTGATTTCGTTGGTGGTCGATGGCAGTTTCTCGGGGGCAACCGACAGCTGCACCGGCAGGCTGACGATATCACCGGCGGCCACGCGAATCTCGCGCTGGCCCTCCAGCTTGAGGTCCGGCAGGCCGGCGGCGTCCAGTACGTATACATGGTCGCGCTGGTCCTTGTTCATGACCTTCAGGCTGTACACGTTCTCGATCCGGCCCTGGGCGTTCTCGCGGTACAGCACGCGGTCCTTGCTGACGTCGAAGCCGACCAGCGAACGGGTGGCGAAGGCGGTGGCCAGGCCGATCATCATCACCAGCAGCACGGCGGCATAGCCGATCAGGCGCGGGCGCAGCATGTGGGTCTTCTGCCCTGACAGGTTGTGTTCGGTGGTGTAGCTGATCAGCCCCTTGGGGTAGTTCATCTTGTCCATGATGCTATCGCAGGCGTCGATGCAGGCGGCGCAGCCGATACACTCGATCTGCAGGCCGTCGCGGATGTCGATGCCGGTGGGGCAGACCTGCACGCACATGGTGCAGTCGATGCAGTCACCCAGGCCCTGGGCCTTGTAGTCGGTGTCTTTCTTGCGCGGGCCACGGGTTTCGCCGCGACGCGGGTCGTACGAAACGATCAGCGTGTCCTTGTCGAACATCACGCTCTGGAAGCGGGCGTAAGGGCACATGTACACGCACACCTGCTCGCGCAGCCAGCCGGCGTTGCCGTAGGTAGCGAGGGTGAAGAAACCGACCCAGAAATAGGCCCAGCCATCGGCCTGGCCGGTGAAGAATTCGATGACCAGTTCACGGATCGGCGAGAAGTAGCCGACAAAGGTCATGCCGGTGACGAAGCCGATCAGCAGCCACAGGCTGTGCTTGGCGAACTTGCGCAGGAACTTGTTGCCACTCATGGGCGCCTTGTCGAGTTTCATGCGCTGGTTGCGGTCACCCTCGGTGACTTTTTCGCACCACATGAAGATCCACGTCCACACGCTTTGCGGGCAGGTGTAGCCGCACCAGACCCGGCCGGCATAGACGGTAACGAAGAACAGGCCGAAGGCGGCGACAATGAGGATGCCCGAGAGCAGGATGAAGTCCTGCGGCCAGATGGTGGCGCCGAAGATGTAGAACTTGCGCTCGGGCAGGTTCCACCATACGGCCTGGTGGCCACCCCAGTTCAGCCAGACGGTGCCGAAGTACAGCAGGAACAGCACTGCACCGCCAACCATGCGCAGGCGACGGAACAGGCCGGTGAAGGCGCGGGTATAGATTTTTTCGCG
Organism: Pseudomonas sp. NPDC089407; assembly: GCF_044900445.1. NCBI lineage: Bacteria > Pseudomonadati > Pseudomonadota > Gammaproteobacteria > Pseudomonadales > Pseudomonadaceae > Pseudomonas > Pseudomonas sp. NPDC089407. The sequence goes on along the minus strand of NZ_JBJDNB010000009.1, from coordinate 29,709 downwards.
GGAGGCGTAGAGGTCGACGGAATCCTTCCCTTTGTTGGCAGGCGGGGTCACATCATGTACCGGAATTTGCTTGCTCATCATCAAGTCCCACGGCAGTGGAGAAACGCCGCGGCCAGTGCGTGCCGGCCGCGGTCTCGCGCAATCTGCTAGCGCGCTGCGGTCCATGATACGCCGCTGTTGGCGGGATGGGGCTGCACTGCGACCTTTAGTCGCGTTGGGTTTGGGGTGTGAAACGTGTTATGGCGGGTGTCAATTGATCCAGGTCATTTGCCTGTGAGAAATGCAGGGCTGTACCGGCCTCATCGCCGGCAAGCCAGCTCCCACAGGTCCGCCATTTTGGTCGAAACCTGTGCTGTACCTGTGGGAGCTGGCTTGCCGGCGATAGGGCCGGGCCTGCCTTACTCAGCCTTGGCCGGCGCCTGTTCCTGATGCGACAGGCTATAAACATAAGCCGCCAGCAAGTGCACCTTGTCATTACCCTGCAGCTGTTCCTGGGCCGGCATCTGCCCTTGGCGGCCATAACGGATGGTCTGCTGCAACTGGGCAAAGCTCGAGCCGTAGATGAACGCCTGCGGGTGGGTCAGGTTCGGCGCGCCCATGGCCGGCGTGCCTTTGCCTTCCGGCCCATGGCAGGCCACGCAGTTGGCGGCGAAGATCTTCTGCCCGTTTTCGGCATCGGCCTTGGCGCCTTCCGGCAGCGTGCGGCCTTCCAGCTTGCTGACCACGAACGCCGCCACGTCAGCCACACCCTGGTCACCGATGACCTCGGCCCAGGCCGGCATCACGCCATGGCGGCCGCCCATGATGGTGGTCTTGATAGTGTCCGGCTCACCGCCCCAGCGCCAGTCGTTGTCGGTCAGGTTGGGGAAGCCGAACGCACCCTTGGCGTCGGAGCCGTGGCACACCGAGCAGTTCGAGGCGAACAGCCTCGCGCCCATTTTCAGGGCTTGCGGGTCCTTGGCCACTTCTTCGATAGGCATGGCGGCGAACTTGGCGAAGATCGGCCCGAAGCGGGCGTCGGCCTTGGCCATTTCCTTTTCCCATTCGTGCACGCCGGTCCAGCCCGGCTGGCCGTTGGAAAACTCGGTCTGCTTGTCGTTATCCAGGTACGAATAGCCTGGCAGGATGCCTTTCCAGTTGCCCAGGCCCGGGTACAACACCAGGTAGCCGAGGGCGAAGACGATGGTGCCGACAAACAGCCAGAACCACCATTTCGGCAGTGGGTTGTCGTATTCCTCGATACCATCGAAGGCATGCCCGACGGTTTCGTCGGTGACCTCTTCGCGCTGGCCCTTGCGGGTCGACAGCAGCAGCCAGGTCAACGAGAAGATAGTGCCCAGGGTCAGGACGGTAACGTACAGACTCCAGAAGGTTGTCATTGTTTTTTGCTCCCAGAAGCTTTTGCGTGCTCGTGCTCGTGCTCGACGTGGCGGCAGGCGGAGGGGTCATCCGCGAACGGCAGTTGGGTCGCTTCGTCGAAGTCCTTTTTACGCCGTGGGTTGAACACCCACAGCGCCAGGCCCACGAAGGCCACCATCACCACAACGGTGCCCAGGCCGCGAATCATCCCGATATCCATCAGCGTCACCGTTTGCTCTTGATGATGGTGCCAAGACCCTGCAGGTACGCGACGATGGCGTCCATTTCGGTCTTGCCCTTGACCGCGTCACGGGCGCCGGCGATGTCGGCGTCGGTGTACGGCGTGCCGAGTGTGCGCAACACTTCCATCTTCTTCGCGGTGTCCTTGCCGTCGAGCTTGTTCTCGACCAGCCATGGGTAGGACGGCATCTTCGATTCAGGTACCACGTTGCGCGGGTTGTACAGGTGCGCACGGTGCCAGTCATCGGAGTAGCGGCCACCGACGCGGGCCAGGTCCGGCCCGGTGCGCTTGGAGCCCCACAGGAACGGGTGGTCCCACACGCTCTCGCCGGCCACCGAGTAATGGCCATAGCGCTCGGTCTCGGCGCGGAACGGCCGGATCATTTGCGAGTGGCAGCCTACGCAGCCTTCGCGGATGTAGATATCGCGGCCTTCCAGCTCCAGTGCGGTGCGCGGCTTCATGCCTTCGACCGGCTTGTTGGTGACGTCCTGGAAAAACAGCGGGACGATCTGGGTAAGGCCACCAATGCTTACGGCGATGACCATGAAGAAGGCCAGCAGGCCTATGTTCTTCTCGACGGCTTCATGCTTCATCAGTGCGCTCCCACAACGACGATCTTGGCGGCTTCCTCAGCCTGTGCCGGGTTGGCGGCACGTACGGTACGGAACACGTTGTAGGCCATCAGCAGCATGCCGCTGGCGAAGAACGCACCGCCCAGGGCGCGGACGATATAGCCAGGGTGGCTGGCTTGCAGGGCTTCGACGAACGAGTAGGTGAGGGTGCCGTCATCGTTGATGGCGCGCCACATCAGGCCCTGGGTAATGCCGTTGACCCACATCGAGGCGATGTACAGCACGGTACCGATGGTGGCCAGCCAGAAGTGCGCGTTGATCAGGCCGACGCTGTGCATCTGCTCGCGGCCATACAGGCGCGGGATCATGTGGTACACCGCACCGATCGAGATCATCGCTACCCAGCCGAGGGCACCGGCGTGAACGTGGCCGATGGTCCAGTCGGTGTAGTGCGACAGCGAGTTGACGGTCTTGATGGCCATCATCGGGCCTTCGAAGGTGGACATGCCGTAGAACGCCAGCGACACCACCAAAAAGCGCAGGATCGGGTCGGTGCGCAGTTTGTGCCAGGCACCGGACAGGGTCATCATGCCGTTGATCATGCCGCCCCAGCTTGGCGCCAGGAGGATGATCGACATCACCATGCCCAGCGACTGCGCCCAGTCAGGCAGGGCGGTGTAGTGCAGGTGGTGCGGGCCGGCCCAGATGTACAGGGTGATCAGCGCCCAGAAGTGCACGATCGACAGGCGATACGAGTAGATTGGCCGCTCGGCCTGCTTGGGCACGAAGTAGTACATCATCCCCAGGAAACCGGTGGTGAGGAAGAAGCCCACGGCATTGTGGCCGTACCACCACTGGATCATCGCGTCGGTGGCACCGGCGTAGGCCGAGTACGACTTGAACAGGCTGACCGGCAGCGAGATGTGGTTGACGATGTGCAGCATCGCGGTCACCACGATGAAGGCGCCGTAGAACCAGTTGCCGACGTAGATGTGCTTGGTCTTGCGCTTGACGATGGTGCCGAAGAACACCAGCCCGTAGGTCACCCAGACGATGGCCAGCAGGATTGCCAGCGGCCACTCGAGCTCGGCGTATTCCTTGGTGGTGGTGTAGCCCATCGGCAGGGTGATCAGCGCGCCGACGATCACCGCCTGCCAACCCCAGAAGGTGAAGGCGGCCATGCTGTCGGAGATCAGCCGGGTCTGGCAGGTGCGCTGCACCACGTAGTAGCTGGTGCCGAACAGCGCACAGCCCCCGAAGGCGAAGATCACCAGGTTGGTGTGCAGCGGGCGCAGGCGGCCGAAGCTGGTCCAGGGCAGGTCCAGGTTCAGTTGCGGCCACACCAGCTGCGAGGCGATGAAGACGCCGAGGCCCATGCCAAGGATCCCCCAGACCACCGTCATGATGGCGAACTGGCGGACGACCTTATAGTTATAAGCAGTCGGACTGATTGCTGTGCTCATTCTAAGGTTCCACGGTTTTGATGTTCTTGTTGGTCGAAAAATCGGCGCCAGTATTGATAACCGCCCGGGTTACCGCAACGCAACTTTGGTACGCCGACCCGTGTCCGGGCCCGTTCACTGATGTCCCGCAGTGATCGGGCCCGAACGATTGTACACAAATAAATATTTGTAATGTGTACCGTTTTTCACCTTTTTCTGATCGATCGGTCAAGCTTTTTATCGGGACGGCGACAGGCCATGCGCCGTGTCTGCATCGGTCCTTTCGTAGCGATGCCCACTGAGGCAACAAGCTTAGTTCTGTTCGGAGGGGGTGCAAGGGGCATGGAGCGGGGGGGAGGGGTGTAAGGTTTGAGAGTTAAGGTGAGGCGGATATCGAGCGCCGCCCGCGCGGCGCTTCGCGGGACAAGCCCGCTCCCACATCTGTTTCGGGCCAATTACTCCTGTGACAGGTTCGCGCGCCCCCTTGGCGCATGGCTCGATATCGCGTCATACAAACAAGGCGGACAGAGGTGACCTGACAGGCATAACTGGCCCGAAACAGATGTGGGAGCGGGCTTGTCCCGCGAAGCGCCGCGCGGGCGGCGCTCGATCTCACAGGCGCAGAATCTCTCCCGGCGAACTCACTGGGCAGTCACAGCCTCAGCAGCCGTATCCTGCGACAGGCTATACACATACGCCGCCAGCAGGTGCACCTTGTCGTTGCCCTGGATCTCGGCCTGCGCCGGCATCTGCCCTTGGCGACCATAACGAATGGTCTGCTGCAACTGGGCAAAGCTCGAGCCGTAGATGAACGCCTGCGGGTGGGTCAGGTCGGGCGCGCCCATGGCCGGGGTGCCTTTGCCTTCCGGCCCGTGGCAGGCCACGCAGTTGCCGGCAAAGATCTCCTTGCCCTTGGCCGGATCGGCCTTGGCGCCTTCTGGCAATTCACGGCCGTCCATGCTGGTCAGCACGAACGCGGCCACATCGGCCACGCCCTGCTCGCCGATCACCTCGGCCCACGCCGGCATCACGCCGTGGCGGCCGTTCATGATCGATGCCTTGATGGTTTCCGCTTCACCGCCCCAGCGCCAGTCCTTGTCGGTAAGGTTGGGGAAGCCGAACGAGCCCTTGGCGTCCGAGCCGTGGCACACCGAGCAGTTGGAGGCAAACAGGCGACCGCCCATTTTCAGCGCCTGCGGGTCCTTGGCCACTTCCTCCACCGGCATGGCGGCGTATTTGGCGAAGATCGGCCCGAACTTGGCATCGGCCTTGTCCATTTCCTTTTGCCATTCATTGACCCCGGTCCAGCCATTTTCATAGCCCGGCAGGATGCCTTTCCAGTTGCCCAGGCCCGGGTAGAGAATCAGGTAGCCGACCGAGAACACCAGGGTGCCGACGAACAGCCAGAACCACCACTTGGGCAGCGGGTTGTCGTACTCCTCGATGCCGTCGAAGCTGTGGCCCATGGTCTGGTCGGTGGTGTTGTGGCTCTGGCCCTTGCGGGTGGCGAGCAACAGCCAGGTCAGGCCAATCAGGCTACCGATGGTCAGTACGCAGATGTACGTACTCCAGAAGGTGGTCATTGCCCGTTACTCCTTTTTGCAGCAGGTTCCTGCCCGGCGGCGGGCAGGCGGTCGTCGTCGAAGGGCAGCAGGCGCGCTTCGGCGAAATCACGGTCGCGGCGGCGGTTGAACACCCACAGGGAGAGGCCGATGAAGGCGATCATCACCACCAGGGTGCCCAGGCCGCGGATCATGCCGATGTCGATTTCCATCGCACTCACCTCTTGTTCTTGATCGCGGTGCCGAGCACCTGCAGGTAGGCGACCAGCGCGTCCATCTCGGTCTTGCCCTTGACCGCGTCGCGGGCGCCGGCAATGTCTTCGTCGGTGTACGGCACGCCCAGGGTGCGCAGGGTGCGCATCTTCACGTCGGTATGGCTGTTGTCCACCTGTTCGGCGACCAGCCACGGGTACGACGGCATCTTCGACTCCGGCACCACGTTGCGCGGGTTGTACAGGTGCGCGCGGTGCCAGTCGTCCGAGTAGCGCCCGCCAACCCGGGCCAGGTCCGGGCCAGTACGCTTGGAACCCCACAGGAACGGGTGGTCCCACACGCTTTCACCGGCCACCGAGTAGTGGCCGTAGCGCTCGGTTTCGGCGCGGAACGGGCGGATCATCTGCGAGTGGCAGCCCACGCAACCTTCGCGGATGTAGATATCGCGGCCTTCCAGCTGCAGCGCGGTGTAGGGCTTCATGCCTTCGACCGGCTTGTTGGTGACGTCCTGGAAGAACAGCGGGACGATCTGGGTCAGGCCGCCGATGCTGACGGCAAACACCATCAGCAAGGCCAGCAGGCCGACGTTTTTCTCGATGACTTCATGTTTCATCAGGCAGGTCTCCTCAAGCCAGCTGGGCGTTCGCAGGGGCGACATCTAGCGCCGGCGAACGCACGGTGCGCCAGGTGTTCCAGGCCATCAGGAACATGCCGCTGAGGAAGATCGCACCACCGACGAAGCGCACGATGAAGCCTGGGTGGCTGGCCACCAAGGTTTCCACGAACGAGTAGGTGAGCGTGCCGTCGCTGTTGACCGCACGCCACATCAGGCCTTGGGCGATGCCGTTGACCCACATCGAGGCGATGTACAGCACGGTGCCGATGGTGGCCAGCCAGAAGTGCGCGTTGATCAGGCCGATGCTGTACATGCGCGCCTTGCCGAACACTTTCGGGATGGTGTGGTACAGCGCGCCGATCGAGATCATGGCGACCCAGCCGAGGGCCCCGGCGTGTACGTGGCCAATGGTCCAGTCGGTGTAGTGGGACAGGGCGTTGACGGTCTTGATGGCCATCATCGGGCCTTCGAAGGTGGACATGCCGTAGAACGCCAGCGACACCACCAAAAAGCGCAGGATCGGGTCGCTGCGCAGTTTGTGCCAGGCCCCCGACAGGGTCATCATGCCGTTGATCATGCCGCCCCAGCTTGGCGCCAGCAGGATCAGCGACATCACCATGCCCAGCGACTGTGCCCAGTCGGGCAGGGCGGTGTAGTGCAAGTGGTGCGGGCCGGCCCAGATGTACAGGGTAATCAGCGCCCAGAAGTGCACGATCGACAGGCGATAGGAATACACCGGGCGTTCGGCCTGCTTGGGCACGTAGTAGTACATCATCCCCAGGAAGCCCGCGGTCAGGAAGAAGCCCACCGCGTTGTGGCCGTACCACCACTGCACCATGGCGTCGGTGGCGCCGGCATACACCGAGTACGACTTGGTCAGGCTGACCGGCAGTTCCAGGTTGTTGACCACGTGCAGCATCGCTACGGTGAGGATGAACCCGCCGAAGAACCAGTTGCCCACGTAGATGTGCTTGGTGTTGCGCTTCATCAGCGTGCCGAAGAACACGATGGCGTAGCTTACCCAGACGATGGTGATCAGGATGTCGATCGGCCATTCCAGCTCGGCGTATTCCTTGGAGCTGGTGTAGCCCAGTGGCAGGCTGATGGCCGCCAGCAGGATCACCAGTTGCCAGCCCCAGAAGGTGAACGCGGCCAGGCCCGGTGCGAACAGGGTGGTCTGGCAGGTGCGTTGCACCGAATAATAGGAAGTGGCAAACAGCGCGCAGCCGCCGAAAGCAAAGATCACCGCATTGGTATGCAGGGGGCGCAGGCGGCCGAAGCTGGTCCAGGGGAGGTCGAAGTTGAGGGAAGGCCAGGCGAGCTGGGCGGCAATGAAGACGCCGAGCCCCATCCCGACGATTCCCCACACCACCGTCATGATGGCGAATTGGCGGACCACCTTGTAGTTATAGGCGGTACTGCTGGTTGTGTTCATGTATGGGTTCCCATCCACGGTTATTTGGCAGGCTTTACAGCGAGGCAAGCATGATTAATGGGCAAAGTGCCGGTATTGACGGGGATCAATGGGCGAAGGTCGGAAATGTCCCAGGCTTGCGCTGCGATCTTCCGCAGGTTGAAGGTAAGGACGGCTACAAGGGCTGCCTGATCCTGGCCCATGGCGCAGGGGCGCCGATGGACAGCGGGTTCATGGACGAAATGGCGCAAAGGCTTGCGGCACTTGGGGTAGCGGTGGTGCGCTTCGAGTTCCCGTACATGGCCGAGCGCAGGGTTGGCGGCGGCAGGCGGCCGCCGAACCCGCAGAAGGTATTGCTGGAATGCTGGCGCGAGGTGTACCGGCATGTGCGACCTTTGGTCGCGGGCAAGTTGGCGGTGGGCGGCAAGTCCATGGGCGGGCGCATGGCCAGCCTGCTGGCCGACGAACTGGGCGCGGACGCGCTGGTGTGCCTGGGGTATCCGTTCTATGCGGCGGGCAAGCCAGAGAAGCCGAGGGTTGAGCACCTGGCTGAATTGAAGACGCCGACGTTGATCGTGCAGGGTGAGCGCGATGCGCTGGGTAACCGCGAGGCGGTGGCGGGTTATACGCTGTCGCCGGCGATCGAGGTGAGCTGGCTAGTGGCGGGGGACCATGACCTGAAGCCGCTGAAGGCTTCAGGGTTCAGCCATGCGCAGCATTTGCAGGCGGCGGCGCAGGAAGTGGCCAGTTTCTTGGCAGACGTATGACGTGTAGGAGCGGCCTTGTGTCGCGAAAGGGCTGCGAAGCGGCCCCAGGTTTTCAGCTTCGCAGCGTGAACTGCCGGGGCCGCTGTGCGGCCCTATCGCGACACAAGGCCGCTCCTACAACGAGCGTGCCCGCAGCAGTGAATCAGTCGCGGTACTCGCACAGGTAAGCGGTATCCACCTTCACCTGCAGCTGGAACTTGCTGTCCGCTGGCACATTGAACTTGTCGCCGGCATTGAAGGTTTCCCAGTTGTCGCTACCTGGCAGCTTCACGATCAACGCACCCGACACCACGTGCATGATTTCACGCTTGGCAGTGCCGAACTCGTATTCGCCCGGTGCCATCACGCCGACAGTGGCGGGGCCTTCTTCGCCCGCGAACGCGATCGACTTGACGGTGCCGTTGAAGTACTCGTTGACCTGGAACATGGGCGACTCCTGAAAAAGGGGGATGAAAAAGGGCTGGCCAGTATGCCCAAGCCCACAAGCCCCGTCATCTGCTTTCAGGCACCGTCGGCGGGCAGGCTCAAGGGCAACAGCCGCGCCGTATTGCGCGCATCTTCCAGGGCTCGGTGCTGCTGCCCGCAAAAGTGCATGCCGGCCAGCTGCAAGGCGCCGTTCAGGCCGGCAGGGCGCTGCAGGTGGCGGGCCTTGGCGAAGCGTTGCTTGAGGTTGATGTGCGGCAGGGTTCGCAGCAGGCTGTCGAGCCCGTGCTGTTGCCACTCCTGGTGCAATTGCTGGCGGTCGTAGTCGCCCCAGCTGACCCAGGCTTGCAGGTGCTCGCGGTGGTGCCCGAGCCAGCGCTCGAAGCTTGCCCACACCTCGCGAAACGGCGCGGCGCTGTCAACGTCGGCCTGGCTGATGTGGGTCAGCTCGCGGCAGAACGGGGTCAGTTGCGGTCGCCGCCGTGGCCGCACGAAACGCTGGAAGTGGTCGACCTCACGGCCCTCGCGGGTGGCCAGGCTGGCACCTATTTCAATGACTTCCATCTCTGTGACCGGCCACCCACCCTCATCGGTGGTGGCTTCCAGGTCGATCACCAACCAATGGCCCATACCAGGCTCCCTTGCAGATCCTGCTAGAGCGTAGCCAAAGTCGGGGCATACGGCACCCCGTGGCATTTTGCCGCCTGCTTTGGCGCAAAGAGCAGGCGCCAGCAGTTGTGCCGTCCCGGGAAAACGCCTAGCTTAAGCGGACCCAGGCATGAACCGTGATGAGTGTCCGTCTTGACTCCAGCGCCCGGCCTCAAGGCCCTGTCCACCCTGATGCTGCTGGCCGTGTACTGGCTGGCGGTGCCGGCATGGGCTGCCGACGCGATCGAAGTCAGGGTTGGTGCTGCGCATTTTCCGCCGTATACCGTGCGCCCCGAGCAGGGCGCCGACACCGGCCTGTTGCCGCAACTGATCGACGCGCTCAACCGCATGCAGCAGGCTTACCACTTCGTGCTGGTGCCCACGTCCATCCAGCGGCGCTTTGGTGATTTCCAGCAGGGCCGTACCGACATGGCCATTTTCGAAAACCCGCAATGGGGCTGGCAGCAGATTGCCCACCAGAGCGTGGACATGGGCCTGGAAGACGCCGAAGTGTTTGTCGCGCGTCAGGCCAACGGGCGTGACCCGCATTACTTCGACGACCTGAAGGACAAGCGCCTGGCGCTGTTCAATGGCTACCATTATGCGTTCGCCGGCTTCAATTCCGACCCGGGCTACCTGCGCAAGGCCTACAGCGCGACGCTGACCTATTCGCACGACAGCAACCTGCTGATGGTGCAGGCAGGTCGTGCCGACATCGCCCTGGTCACGCGGTCCTACCTCAGCGATTTCCTGGCGCGTAATCCGGCCAGCCGCACGCAGTTGGTGCCTTCGCAGCGTATCGATCAGGTTTACCACCACTATGCGTTGTTGCGCCCCGATGCCCCTATCGGCGAGCAGTCATTTGCCGACCTGCTGCGCGGCCTGCGTGACAGTGGTGAGCTGGCGCGCATATTCGAGCCTTACCGCATCACCGTCAGTGTGCCCAAGGACTAAATTCCCGCCCGGCGGCATCGTTCTCGACAGTGAGCCTTTTCTTCATTTTCGCGAGACAAGCCCATGCCCTTCGATGCCGCTTCGCAGCCACAGTCACCGCCACGCTGGCGCAGCCTCAGTGCCGAGGAGGGCGACAGCTGGCTGAGCCTGACCCTTGAGGGCCGCCCGCTGATCCAGGTGCGCCTGGAGGCGGGTGCCACCGTGCATGTTCACCTTGAAAGCCTCTGCCCCGAGCGCCCCTACCAGGCATTATGGGCTGCCTGCTATTGGCTGCTGTCGCGCGACACGGCCCGCCAGCGCCTGGCCTGGCACTTGCCCGAGGCGCTGCCGCAGGCATTGGCCAGTGGCCTTTTGCTGGTGGCTGAACAGCCTGGCCAATACCTGTGCGAGCGGGCGCTGTTCTGGCAATTGCCACAGCCGTGGTTGGGCGATGCGGTGGCTGCGGTGTACCCACAGCAAATGCAGATCAGCAACGGCAAGCGCCACCCGCGCCGCGCGCCCAAGCCCCGTGGTGAGGTGTACCGGCGTTTCGATGCGCGCCTGGGGAGCTGGGTGTCGCTGCGCACCCTGGAAATCGAGCATGACCTGGAGCGCTTCAACCGCTGGCAGAACAACCCACGGGTAGAAGCGTTCTGGCAGGAGGGCGGCACGCTGGCGCAGCACCGCGAGTACCTGGCCAAGCTTGAAGCCGACCCGCATACCCTGACCTTGATCGGTTGCTTTGATGACCAGCCGTTTGCCTACTTCGAGGCGTATTGGGCCAAGGAAGACCGCATTGCGCCGTTCTACCCGGTCGATGACTACGACCGCGGCATCCACATGCTGGTAGGCGAGGAGAGCCACCGCGGGCCGCACAAGGTGGCCAGCTGGCTATCGGCGCTGGTGCATTACCTGTTCCTGGATGACCCACGCACCCAGCGGGTGGTGGCTGAGCCGCGTGCCGACAACGGCAAGATGATCGGCTACATGCACGACCAGTGTTTCCATTGCGACAAGGAATTCGATTTCCCGCACAAACGGGCGGCGCTGATGATTCTGGGGCGGGAGCGGTTTTTCGATAGATGCAAGCTCGCCTGATGGCGAGAGCTACAAGCTACAAGCTACAAGAAAAGCAAGGGCAGAACGCGATTGGTTTTTGCTTGCAGCTTGCAGCTTGCAGCTATCTTCAAACCTGCCGGTTGGCGGTCTTGCGGCAATGCACCAGCGCATCGCGGATCATGAAGTTGACCAAGGTCGGCGACACGCCCAGCTCCTTGGCAATGTCCTTCTGCGGTACGCCATGCAGGCGGTACATCTCGAAGGCATAGCGGGTACGCTGCGGCAGCTCGTTCAGCGCCTGTGCAATGTCGTCCAGCGCCGCCAGGTTGATGTGAGTGGCTTCGGGCGAGGCGTTCTGGATGACCACATTCAGGCCTTCCTCCTCGCTGCCGGAGTACTTCAGCTCCATCGCCTGTTTGCGGTAATGGTCGATCGCCAGGTTGCGCACGATCTGGAACAGGTAGCTCAACTGCGCCTTGAACGACGAGGTGATCTGCGGCGCGGCGCTGAGCCGGAAGAAGGCGTCCTGCACTACATCTTCGGCGCGAGAACGGCAGCCGGTAATGCGGGCAGCGATCTTGACCAGGATGCTGCGGTTGTCGACGAAGGCCTGCAGTAATGGTGAATCGCACTTACTTGTGGATAGTTGTTCCGCCATGGAAATCACCTTGTCACAGAGGGGAAAGGAGGCACCCAAGGCTGGGAAGCTTCCTACGACGTGCGACAAGCTATTCAGAATGATAATGATTGTCAAATGCGAAATGTAATTAGTATCTGCATCTTTCGGTTCTAAGGGGTTGGGTGGTGGGGGTGGGCTAGGGGGGCTGGAAGGTGTCTGCCTTGAGGAGGTGCCAGGGCGATAGGTGCCTGCCTTGAGAGAGTGTCAGGGCAACAAGGTGCCTGTCATGAGAGAGTGTCAGGGCAACAAGGTGCCTGTCATGAGAGGTGTGCCGCCTGAGAGATCGAGCGCCGCCCGCGCGGCGCTTCGCGGGGCAAGCCCGCTCCCACATCTGTTTCGGGCCAGTCCCTCCTGTGGGGGCCACCTCTGTCCGCCTTGTTTGTTCCCTTGGATATCGGCTGCGGCGCTGCTTTTCTTCGATTTCTTGTCATGCACCAAGGGTGCGCGCGCCTCTGGCACAGGAATAACTGGCCCGAAACAGATGTGGGAGCGGGCTTGCCCTAATGCCAGTCAGTTAAGACTGCCGGGGCTGCTGTGCAGCCCATCGCCGGCAAGCCAGCTCCCACACCGACCGCATCGGATTCAAGCCATGCGCCATATTGTGGGAGCCTGGCTTGCCGGCGATGGGCCGCAACGCGGCCCCAAATTGCTTAACTGACCGGCATTAGGGCTTGCCCCGCGAAGCGCCGCGCGGGCGGCGCTCGATCTCTCAGGCGGTACACCTCTCATGGCAGGCACCTTGTTGCCCTGACACTCCCTCAAGGCAGGCACCTTCAACCTAGCACTCTCTGCAAGGCAGGCACCTATCGCCCTGACACTCGCTCAAGCCAGCCACTTTCCAACCCCGCTAATTTCTCCCCCCGCCCATCCGTTCCCCTGTGTACATCCCCGGCCGCCAACCGCTGCCCGCCCACGTTCGCGGCGCAGCCGGCACGCCCCAACAGACACTGGCAGGAACACCCCATGACGGACGCCTTCGAACTCCCGCTCTCGCTGGTCCAGGCCCTGGCGCAACGCGCCGCGCAGACCCCGGACAAGATCGCCCTGCGCTTTCTCGCCGACGTCCCCGGCGAGCAGGCCGTGCTCAGCTACCGGGACCTCGACCAGCGTGCGCGCACCATCGCCGCGGCCTTGCAGGCGCGCGCCAGCTTTGGTGACCGTGCCGTGTTGCTGTTCCCCAGCGGGCCAGACTACGTGGCGGCGTTCTTCGGCTGCCTGTATGCGGGCGTGATCGCGGTGCCGGCCTACCCGCCAGAATCCGCCCGCCAACACCATCAGGAGCGTTTGCTGTCGATCATCGCCGACGCCGAGCCGCGTCTTCTGCTGACCGTGGCGGCGTTGCACGACAACCTGCAGGGCCTGGAAGCCCTGGCAGCGGACAACGCGCCCGAGCTGCTGGCCGTGGACGGCCTGGCCCCGATGCTGGCCGCGAACTGGCGTGAACCGGCGCTCAAGGGCGAAGACATTGCCTTCCTGCAGTACACCTCCGGCTCCACCGCACTGCCCAAAGGCGTGCAGGTCAGCCATGGCAACCTGGTGGCCAACGAGCAACTGATCCGCTGTGGCTTCGGCATCGACCTCAACCCCGACGATGTGATCGTCAGCTGGTTGCCGCTGTACCACGACATGGGCCTGATCGGCGGCCTGCTGCAGCCGATCTTCAGCGGCGTGCCCTGCGTGCTGATGTCGCCGGGTTACTTCCTGGCCCGGCCGCTGCGCTGGTTGCAGGCCATCAGCGAGTACGGCGGCACCATCAGCGGCGGCCCCGACTTCGCCTACCGCTTGTGCAGCGAGCGGGTCAGCGAGGCTTCGCTGGCCGGGCTCGACCTGAGCCGCTGGCGCGTGGCCTATTCCGGCTCCGAGCCCATCCGCCAGGACAGCCTGGCCACCTTCGCCGACAAGTTCCAGGCCTGCGGTTTCGACCGGCAAAGCTTCTTCGCCAGCTACGGCCTGGCCGAAGCCACCCTGTTTGTCAGCGGCAGCCGCCGTGGCCAGGGTATCGCGGCGCTGGAGCTGGACGCCGAAGCCCTCGCCGCCAACCGCGCCGAGCCCGGCAAAGGCAGCGTGCTGATGAGCTGCGGCTACCCGCAACCGGGGCATGCGGTACGCATCGTCGAGCCGCAACAGGCGCACGTGCTGGGCGACAACCAGGTCGGTGAAATCTGGGCCGGTGGCCCGAGCATCGCCCGGGGCTACTGGCGCAACCCCGAAGCCAGCGCCCGTTCCTTCGTCGAGATGGACGGCCAGACCTGGCTGCGCACCGGCGACCTGGGCTTCATGCGTGACGGCGAGGTGTTCGTCACCGGGCGCCTGAAAGACATGCTGATCGTACGCGGGCAGAATCTCTACCCGCAGGACCTGGAAAAAACCCTCGAGCGCGAAGTGGAGGTGCTGCGCAAAGGTCGGGTGGCGGTGTTTGCCGTGGAGCACCAGGGCGAGGAGAGCATCGGCGTGGCGGTGGAGATCAGCCGCAACGTGCAGAAAGCCATCAAACCCCAGGAACTGATCAAGACCCTGCGCCAAGTGATCGCCGACGCCTGCCGCCAAGCGCCAGCGGTGGTCCTGCTACTCAACCCCGGCGCACTGCCGAAAACCTCCAGCGGCAAGCTGCAACGCTCAGCCTGCCGCCTGCGCATGGACGATGGCAGCCTGGATTGCTACGCCCGTTTCCCTGACGCAAGCGAGGCCGTTGCCGCTGAGGCAGCAAGCGATGAATTGCAGGCACGCATCGCCGCTGTGTGGCGCGACATCCTGAAGGTAGAGGCGGTGGCGGCAGACGACCACTTCCTGCTGCTGGGCGGCAACTCCATCGCCGCCACCCAGGCCACTGCGCGCCTGGCCGATGAGCTGGGCATCAACCTCAGCCTGCGCACCTTGTTCGAAGCACCGGTGCTGGCCGACTACAGCAATGCCGTGGCCGCGATACTCGCCGAAGGCGGTGCACAGGCGGCAGCTATCGCCAGCCTTGAACGCGGCCAGGCGCTGCCCCAGTCGCTGGCGCAAAACCGCCTGTGGTTGCTGTGGCAACTGCAACCGCAATCGGCGGCCTACAACATTCCGGCCGGCCTGCACCTGCGTGGCGAGCTGGATGAAACTGCCCTGGAAGCAGCGTTCCAGGCATTGGTGGCGCGCCACGAATCACTGCGTACCGTGTTCAGTGAAGAGGGCGGCCAGGCGCTGCAGCACGTGCTGGCGCAGCAGCCTTTCAACCTGGCCCGCCTGAACTTCGAAGGCCAGGCGCCCGAACAGGTCACCGCCCAACGTGAAGCCGAGGCCCGCCAGCCGTTCGAGCTGACTCAAGGCCCCTTGCTGCGGGTGACCCTGGTTCGACTGGACGAGGAAGACCATCAGCTGTGGGTGACCTTGCACCATATCGTTGCCGATGGCTGGTCGCTGAACATCCTGCTCGACGAGTTCGCCAAACTGTACGCGGCCCACTGCCAAGGCCTGCAGGCGAACCTGGCACCGCTGCCCCTGGGTTACGCCGACTATGGCCAGTGGCAGCGCCAGTGGCTGGCCGACGGAGAAGCCGAGCGCCAACTGGACTACTGGAAGGCTCAGCTGGGCGATGACCTGCCGGTGCTCGACCTGTGTACCGACCACCCACGTGCCAGCCAGCGCGAGCACAGCGCTGCGCGTTTCAACCTGAAGGTGCCCGCCAAGCTCGGCAACGCGCTCAAGGGCCTGGCCCGCGAGCAGCAGGCCAGCCTGTTCATGGTCCTGCTGGCCGGTTGGCAGGCATTGCTGCAACGCTACAGCGGCCAGGCCGATATCCGCGTCGGTGTGCCCAACGCCAACCGCCCGCGCCTGGAAACCCAGGGCATGGTCGGCTTCTTCATCAACACCCAGGTGCTTCGCGCACAGCTCGATGGCCGCTTGCCGTTCACCCAGTTGCTGGCCCAGGTGCGCCAGGCCACCCTGCAGGCCCAGGCCAACCAGGACCTGCCGTTTGAACAACTGGTCGAAGCCCTGCCCGAAGCCCGCGAACAGGGCCTGTTCCAGGTCATGTTCAACCACCAGCAGCGCGACCTGTCGGCGCTGCGCCGCCTGCCGGGCCTGCTGGCCGTGGAACTGCCGTGGCACAGCCGCGAAGCCAAGTTCGACTTGCAGCTCCACAGCGAAGAAGACCACCAGGGCCGCCTGAGCCTGGCCTTTGACTATGCCAGCGAACTGTTCGACGCCAGCACCATCAAGCGCCTGGCCGGGCATTTGCTGGCGCTGCTGGAGCAGGTGTGCGCTGCGCCGCAACGGGCGCTGGGCGAAGTGCAATTGCTCGACGAGGCGGGCCGCGCCCAGCTGCTGGGTTGGGGCCAGGCAGCGACCGCTGCGCCACAGCAGCTGCTGGTCGAGCAACTCAATGAGCAGGCACGCCTGACCCCGCAGCGCACCGCGCTGGCGTGGGAGGGCGGCAGCCTGGATTACGCCGAGCTGCACCAGCAGGCCAACCGCCTGGCCCACTACCTGCGCGACAAGGGCGTCGGTCCCGACACCTGTGTAGCGATTGCCATCGAGCGCTCGCCGCAGTTGCTGGTCGGCCTGCTGGCCATTCTCAAGGCCGGTGGCGCCTATGTGCCGCTGGACGTCGATTACCCCGCCGAACGCCTGGCCTACATGCTTGCCGACTGCAATGCCGGCCTGCTGCTGAGCCACAGCAGCCTGCTGGGCAAGCTGCCCCAGGTCGACGGCGTCAGCGCCATCGCCCTCGACCAGTTGCACCTGGACAGCTGGCCCAGCCATGCCCCTGGCCTGCACCTGCACGGCGACAACCTGGCCTATGTGATCTACACCTCCGGCTCCACCGGCCAACCCAAAGGCGTGGGCAATACCCACGCGGCGCTGGCCGAGCGCCTGCAATGGATGCAGGCCACCTATGCGCTGAACGACAGTGACGTACTGATGCAGAAGGCGCCGATCAGCTTCGACGTGTCGGTGTGGGAGTGCTTCTGGCCATTGGTCACCGGCTGCAAACTAGTGCTGGCCGGCCCTGGCGAACACCGCGACCCGCAGCGTATCGCCGAACTGGTCCAGGCCCATGCTGTGACCACGCTGCACTTCGTGCCGCCGCTGTTGCAGGTGTTCGTCCAGGAGCCGCAGGCGGCTGCCTGTAGCAGCCTGCGCCGGGTGTTCTCGGGTGGCGAAGCGTTGTCTGCTGCGCTGCGCAACCGCGTACTGCAACTGCTGCCGCAGGTGCAACTGCACAACCGCTACGGCCCGACCGAAACCGCCATCAACGTCACCCACTGGCACTGCCAGGCCACGGACGGCGAGCGCTCGCCCATCGGCCGCCCGCTGGGCAATGTGTTGTGCCGCGTGCTTGACGACGAGCTTGAACTCACTGCCCCAGGCGTGCCGGGCGAGCTATACCTGGGTGGCGCGGGCCTGGCCCGTGGCTACCTGGGCCGCCCTGGCCTTACCGCCGAGCGTTTCGTGCCCCAGGCCGACGGCAATGGCCAGCGCCTGTACCGCAGCGGCGACCGTGCCCGTTGGCAGGTACAACTGGAGGCGCTGGAGTACCTCGGCCGCCTTGACCAGCAGGTGAAGGTGCGGGGCTTCCGCGTCGAACCCGAAGAGGTGCAGGCGTGCCTGCTGGCGCAGGCCGGTGTCGAACAGGCACTGGTGCTGATCCACATGGACGCCGTTGGCGCGCAACTGGTCGGCTACTACAGCGGCAGTGCCCAGCCCGAAGCCTTGTTGGCGCCGCTGGGTGAACAGTTGCCGACGTACATGGTGCCGGCGCAACTCATCCCGCTGGCACACATGCCACTGGGCCCTAGCGGCAAGGTCGACCGCAAGGCGCTGCCGGCGCCGGTGTGGCAACAGCGTGAACACGTCGAGCCGCAAAGCGAACTGCAACAGCAGGTCGCCGCCATCTGGCGCGAAGTGCTGAACCTGCCGCGCGTCGGCCTGCAGGACGACTTCTTCGCCCTCGGCGGCCACTCGCTGCTGGCCACCCAGATCGTTTCCCGCAGCCGCCAGGCCTGCGACGTCGAGTTGCCGCTCAAGGCGCTTTTCGAAGCCAGCGAGCTGGGCGCCTTCTGTGCCGAGATCGCGCGTATCCGCGCTGCCGGCGAACACAACCTGCAAGGCGAAATCACCCGCGTCGACCGGCGCCAGGCGGTGCCGCTGTCGTACTCGCAGCAGCGCATGTGGTTCCTCTGGCAAATGGAACCGGACAGCCCGGCCTATAACGTCGGCGGCATGGCGCGCCTGCGCGGCACCCTGCATGTGGACGCCTTCGAGCGCGCGTTGCAGGCGCTGATCGTGCGCCATGAAACCCTGCGCACCACCTTCCCCAGCATCGACGGTGTGCCGTACCAATGTGTAGCCGCAGACAGCGGCCTGCACCTGGACTGGCAGGACTTCAGTGCATTGCCTGCCGATGCCCGCCAGCAACGCTTGCAACAGCTGGCCGACGACCAGGCGCACCAGCCGTTCGACCTGGAGCGCGGCCCGCTGCTGCGTGCCTGCCTGGTCAAGGCCGAGGAGCGCGAGCACGTCTTCGTCCTCACCCTGCACCACATCGTCACCGAAGGCTGGGCCATGGACATCTTCGCCCGCGAACTGGGCGAGCTGTACGAAGCCTTCGTCGATGACCGCGAATCGCCGCTGGCGCCGCTGCCGGTGCAGTACCTGGACTACAGCGTGTGGCAACGGCAATGGCTGGAAAGCGGCGAGGGCGCTCGCCAGCTGGCCTACTGGAAAGGCCGCCTGGGTGATGAACACCCGGTATTGGCCTTGCCCGCCGACCGCCCGCGCCCGGCAGTACAGAGCCACCAAGGCGAGCTGTACCGCTTCGAGCTGGACCCGGCGCTGGTCGAGCGCGTGCATGCCTTCAACAGCCAGCGTGGCCTGACCCTGTTCATGACCATGACTGCCACCCTGGCCGCTTTGCTGCACCGCTACAGCGGCCAGCGCGACCTGCGCATCGGCGCGCCGGTGGCCAACCGCATTCGCCCGGAAAGCGAAGGCCTGATCGGCGCCTTCCTCAACACCCAGGTGCTGCGCTGCGAGCTGGACGGGCAAATGACCGCCAGCGCGCTGCTGGAGCAGATGCGCCAGGCCGCGATCGAAGGCCAGTCGCACCAGGACCTGCCGTTCGACCAGCTGGTGGAGGCCCTGCAGCCGCCACGCAGCAGCGCCTACAACCCGCTGTTCCAGGTGATGTGCAACGTGCAGCGCTGGGCCTTCCAGCAAAGCCGCACGCTGGCCGGCATGCAAGTGGATTACCTGGTCAACGACGCCAGTGCCACCAAGTTCGACCTGTACCTGGAGGTGACCGACCTTGATGGCCGCCTGGGCTGCTGCCTGACCTACAGCCGCGACCTGTTCGACGAGGCGCGCATCGCGCGCATGGCCGAGCACTGGCAACACCTGCTGGTCGGCCTGCTCGACAACCCGCAACAGCGCCTGTGCGAGCTGCCGATGCTGGGCAGCGCCGAGCAGCAGGTGCTGGTCGGCCAGTTGCAGGGCGAGCACGATTTCGACCTCGGCCAGACCCTGCACGGCCTGTTCGCGGCCCAGGCCGCACGCACGCCGCGGGCGGGTGCACTGACCTACGCCGGCCAGCACATGACCTACGCCGAACTCGACCAGCAGGCCAACCGCCTGGCCCGTGCCCTGCGCGAGCGCGGTGTCGGCCCGCAGGTGCGGGTGGGCCTGGCGCTGGAGCGTTCGCTGGAAATGGTCGTCGGCCTGCTGGCCATCCTCAAGGCTGGCGGCGCCTATGTGCCGCTGGACCCTGAATACCCGCTCGACCGCCTGCGCTACATGATCGAAGACAGCCGCATCGGCCTGCTGCTGACCCAGCGCGGGTTGCTGCAAACCCTGGGCGAGCTGCCCGAGGGCGTGGCGCGCTGGAGCCTGGAAGACGACGCTGCCAGCCTGTCGGCTTACAGCGATGCACCGCTGGATAACCTCAACCTGCCGCAACACCAGGCGTACCTGATCTACACCTCCGGCTCCACTGGCAAGCCTAAGGGCGTGGTGGTCAGCCATGGTGAGTTCGCCATGCACTGCCGGGCGGTGATCGCCGAATTCGGCATGCGCAGCGATGACTGCGAACTGCATTTCTATTCGATCAACTTTGACGCAGCCAGCGAGCGCCTGTGGGTACCGCTGCTGTGCGGTGCCCGCGTGGTGCTGCGTGCCCAAGGGCAGTGGGGAGCCGAAGAAATCTGCCAGCTGGTGCGCGAGCAGCAGGTGAGCATCCTCGGCTTCACCCCAAGCTATGGCAGCCAACTGGCGCAACATTTGGGCGGGCAGGGTGAACAACTGCCGGTACGCCTGGTGATCACCGGTGGTGAAGCATTGACCGGCGAGCACCTGCAGCGCATTCGCCAGGCCTTTGCCCCGCAGCAGTTCTTCAACGCTTATGGGCCGACCGAGACTGTGGTCATGCCGCTGGCCTGCCTGGCGCCTGAAGTGCTCCCGGCGGAACTGGGCAGCGTGCCGATCGGCCGCGTCATCGGCAGCCGCACGGCCTACATCCTCGACGAAGACCTGGCCTTGTTGCCGCAGGGTGGGATTGGCGAACTGTATGTAGGGGGTGCCGGCCTGGCGCAGGGCTACCACGATCGCCCGGGCCTCAGCGCCGAGCGTTTCGTCGCCGACCCGTTCAGCCGCGAAGGCGGGCGCCTGTACCGCACCGGCGACCTGGTGCGCCTGGGCACGGATGGCCTGGTCGAGTACGTTGGCCGTGCCGACCAGCAAGTGAAGATTCGAGGTTTTCGCATCGAGCTGGGCGAAATCGAAAGCCGCCTGCAGGCGCATGCCGATGTCGACGAAGCCGTGGTACTTGCCCTTGATCTGCCCGGTGGCAAGCAACTGGTGGGCTACCTGGTGTGCAAGCAGGCCGCTGCCGACAATGTGGCGCAAAGCCTGTTGCGCGAGGCGGTGAAAGCCGATGCCCGCCAGCACTTGCCGGACTACATGGTGCCTGCGCACCTGGTGTTGCTCGACAGCCTGCCGCTGATGGGCAACGGCAAGCTCGACCGCCGCGCACTGCCGCTGCCGGACCTTGAGCAGGCACGCCAGCAATACCAGGCACCTGGCAACGAGGTGGAAGCACAGTTGGCGCAGATCTGGCGCGACGTGCTCAACGTTGCCCAAGTCGGTGTGCAGGACAATTTCTTCGAGCTGGGCGGCGACTCGATCCTGTCGATCCAGGTGGTCAGCCGCGCCCGTCAGGCCGGTTTGCAGTTCACCCCGCGTGACCTGTTCCAGCACCAGACCATTCAGACCTTGGCCACCGTGGTACGGCACAGCGAGGCCGCCAGCAGCATCGACCAGGGCTTGCGCCAGGGCCAGATCGGCCTGACGCCGATCCAGCATTGGTTCTTCGACAGCGAAGTGCCACAGCTGCAACACTGGAACCAGGCGGTCCTGCTGGAGGCGCGCCAGCCGCTGGATGAAGCGCTGCTTGAACACGCCTTGGCGGCGCTGGTGCAACACCACGACAGCCTGCGCCTGCGCTTTGCCGAGGCGGCTGGCCGCTGGCAGGCCGATTATGCCCCGCCCGGCGTCGAACAACTGCTGTGGACCGCCACGGTCGCCGATTTTGCCGATTGCCAGGCGCTGTACAGCGATGTGCAACGCAGCCTCGACCTGCACCAGGGCCCGTTGTTGCGTGCCTTGCTGGTGGCTGACGGGCAGGGCAGCCAGCGTTTGTTGCTGGCGATTCACCACCTGGTGGTCGATGGCGTGTCGTGGCGAGTACTGCTGGAAGACCTGCAAGCGCTGTACCGTGGCCAGCCACTGCCGGCCAAGACCCACGCCATGGGTGACTGGGCTGCGCGCCTGGCCAGCTATGCCGGCAGTGATTCGCTGCGCGACGAATTGGGCTGGTGGCAGGGCCAGTTGGGGGGTGTGCGCCGCGAACTGCCGTGCGACCACCCGCAGGGCGGCAACCTGCACCGGCATGCCCGCACTCTGGCCATCGGCCTGGACACAGAGCAGACCCGGCAGTTGCTGCAACAGGCCCCGGCGGCCTACCACACCCAGGTCAACGACCTGCTGCTGACCGCGCTCGCGCGGGCGGTGTGCCGCTGGAGCGGTGACGAAGCCGTGCTGGTGCAGCTTGAAGGGCACGGCCGCGACGGGTTGTTCGAAGACATGGACCTGACCCGCAGCGTTGGCTGGTTCACCAATGCCTATCCACTGAGCCTGCGCCCGTTGCCAGGGGATGACGATGCGGCGCGGGGCGGTTCGCTCAAGCGCATCAAGGAACACCTGCGCCAGGTGCCGCACAAAGGCCTGGGTTACGGCGTACTGCGCTATCTGGCCGATGATGCCGGGCGCGAGCAGATGGCGGCCTTGCCGCAGGCACGCATCACCTTCAACTACCTGGGCCAGTTCGATCAGCAGTTCGACAGCGCGGCCTTGTTGCAGCCGCTGGATGCGCCGGCCGGTCTCGCCCATGACCTTGATGCACCGCTGCCCAACTGGCTGAGCGTCGATGGCCAGGTGTATGGCGGTGCCCTGCAACTGCGCTGGACCTTCAGCGCCGAACGCTATGACGAGCAGACTATCGCCAACCTGGCCGAAGCCTACCGGCAGGAGCTGCTGGCGCTGGTCGCGCATTGCCTGGCCGAGGGCAACGGCAGCTTCACCCCGTCGGACTTCCCGCTGGCGCACCTGACCCAGGAGCAGATCGACGCACTGCCGGTACCGGCTGCGCAGATCGAGGATGTCTACCCGCTAACTCCGATGCAGGAGGGCATGCTGCTGCACACCCTGCTGGAGCCGGGCACCGGCCTGTACTACATGCAGGACCGCTACCGCATCAACAGCGCGCTCGACCCCGAGCGCTTCGCCCTGGCCTGGCAGGCGGTGGTGGCGCGCCACGAAGCACTGCGCGCCTCGTTCAGCTGGAACAGCGGCGAAGCGATGCTGCAGATCATCCACAAACCGGGCAACCTGGCGGTCGACTACCAGGACTGGCGCGAGCTTGACGCCGATGCTCAGGAGCAGCGCCTGCAAGCCCTGCACAAGCAGGAGCGCGAAGCCGGCTTTGCCTTGCTCAGCGAGGCACCGTTCCACCTGCGCCTGGTGCGCGTGGCAAACGAGCGCTACTGGTTCATGATGAGCAACCACCACATCCTGATCGATGCCTGGTGCCGCTCGCTGCTGATGAACGACTTCTTCGAGGTCTACCAGGCGCTCGGCGAAGGCCGCCAGGCGCAATTGCCGGTGCCGCCGCGCTACCGCGACTACATTGGCTGGCTGCAACGCCAGGGCCTGGACGATGCGCGTGCCTGGTGGCAGACCAACCTGGCCGGGTTCGAGCGCGCCACGGCGCTCCCCAGCGACCGCCCATTGCGGCATGACCACGCCGGCAGCGGCATGGTCGTCGGCGATTGCTACACGCGCCTGGAGGTCAGCGAAGGCGTGCGCCTGCGCGAACTGGCCCAGGCCCACCAGCTGACCGTCAACACCTTTGCCCAGGCGGCCTGGGCGCTGGTGCTGGCGCGCTACAGTGGCGACCGTGACGTGGCCTTTGGCGTGACCGTGGCCGGGCGCCCGGTGAGCATGCCGCAGATGCAGCGCACCGTTGGCCTGTTCATCAACAGCGTCGCCCTGCGCGTGCAGTTGCCGGTGGCCGGTGAGCGCTGCAGCGTGCGCCAGTGGCTGCAAGGCCTGCTGCAAAGCAACATGGAATTGCGCGAGTACGAGTACCTGCCGCTGGTGGCGATTCAGGAATGCAGTGAGCTGCCCAAGGGCCAGCCGCTGTTCGACAGCCTGTTCGTGTTCGAGAACGCACCGGTGGAAACCGCCGTGCTCGACCATGCCCAGCACCTGAACGCCAGCTCGGACTCCGGCCGTACCCACACCAACTTCCCGCTGACCGCGGTGTGCTACCCAGGCGATGACCTGGGCCTGCACCTGTCGTTCGACCAGCGCTACTTCGACTACCCGACCGTTGAACGCCTGCTGGCCGAGTTCAAGCGCCTGCTGCTGGCGCTGGTACAGGGCTTTGATGGCGAAGTGGGCGAACTACCGTTGCTCGGCGCGGAAGAACAGCGCTTCCTGCTGGAAGATTGCAACCGCACCGCGCGGGCTTACCCACTGGAGCAAAGCTACGTCGCGCAGTTCGAGGCGCAGGTTGCTGCGCACCCGCAGCGCACCGTGGCCCGCTGTCTGGAAGCCGCCTATGACTACGCCGGGCTGAACCTGGCGGCCAACCGCCTGGGCCATGCGCTGATCGCGGCGGGGGTGAGCGTGGACCAGCCGGTGGCACTGTTGGCCGAGCGCGGCTTGCCGCTGCTGGGTATGATCGTCGGCAGCTTCAAGGCCGGCGCCGGCTACCTGCCGCTGGACCCGGGCCTGCCGGCAGCGCGCCTGCAAAGCATCATCCAGCTCAGCTGCACGCCGGTGCTGGTGTGCAGTGCGGCCTGTGCTGAGCAAGGGCGGCAGTTGCTGGGTGAGCTGGAACTGGCGGCACGGCCGCAGCTGCTGGTTTGGGAAGACATCCAGGCCAGCGCCGTTGCCAGCCACAATCCCGGCATCCACAGCGGGCCGGATAACCTTGCCTATGTGATCTACACCTCAGGCTCCACCGGCCTGCCGAAAGGGGTGATGGTCGAGCAGCGCGGCATGCTCAACAACCAGCTGAGCAAGGTGCCGTACCTGGCGCTCAGCGAGCAGGACGTGATCGCCCAGACTGCATCGCAGAGCTTCGACATTTCCGTGTGGCAATTCCTTGCTGCGCCGCTGTTCGGCGCCAAGGTGGAGATTGTGCCGAACGCCATCGCCCATGATCCGCAGGGCCTGCTGGCGCATGTGCAGGCCACCGGCATCACCGTGCTGGAAAGCGTGCCGTCACTGATCCAGGGCATGCTCGCCAACGACCATCAGGCGCTCGACGGGCTGCGCTGGATGCTACCGACCGGCGAAGCCATGCCGCCGGAGCTGGCGGCGCAGTGGCTGCAACGTTACCCGCAGATCGGCCTGGTCAACGCCTATGGCCCGGCGGAGTGCTCGGATGACGTGGCGTTCTTCCGCGTCGATGCCGCCTCGACCCGTGGCAGCTACCTGCCAATTGGCACGCCGACCGACAACAACCGCCTGTACCTGTTCGGCGATGACCAGGGGCTGGTGCCGCTGGGCGCGGTGGGCGAGTTGTGCGTGGCCGGCACTGGCGTGGGCCGTGGCTACGTTGGCGACCCGGTACGCACTGCAATGGCGTTCATCCCACACCCGTATGGTGCACCGGGCGAGCGCCTGTACCGCACTGGCGACTTGGCGCGGCAGCGCCCGGACGGTGTGCTGGAGTACGTCGGGCGTATCGACCATCAGGTGAAGATTCGCGGTTACCGCATCGAGCTGGGTGAAATCGAAGCCCGTCTGCACGAGCAGGCGGACATTCGCGATGCCGCCGTGGGCGTGCAAGAGGGCGTCAATGGCAAGCACCTGGTCGGTTATCTGGTGGCGCACCAGGGCGCCAGTGCCGATGCGGCATTGCTGGAGCAGGTCAAGCAGCGGCTGCGTGCCGAATTGCCGGAGTACATGGTGCCGCTGCACTGGGGCTGGTTCGACAGCCTGCCGCACAACGCCAACGGCAAGCTCGACCGCAAGGCCCTGCCGGCCATCGACATTGGCGGCCAGCACAGTCAGGCCTACCAGGCGCCACGCAACGAGCTGGAAGAGGTATTGGCGGGTATCTGGGCCGATGTGCTCAAGGCTGAGCGGGTCGGCGTGCACGACAACTTCTTCGAGCTGGGCGGGCATTCGTTGCTGGCCACGCAGATCGCCTCGCGGGTGCAGAAGCAATTGCAGTTGAACGTACCGTTGCGGGCGATGTTCGAGTGCAGCACAGTGGAGGAACTGGCCGCGTATGTGCAGGGGTTGCAGGGCAGTGCGCTGGATGACGACAAGGTCGACCGGTTGAGTGACCTGATGGCGGAGTTGGAGGGGTTGTAGGGGGAGGGTTTGCAGGGCTTGCCTTGAGGTTTGCAGGGTGGCGGAAATCGAGCGCCGCCCGCGCGGCGCTTCGCGGGGCAAGCCCGCTCCCACATTTGTTTCGGGCCAATCATTCCTGTGAGAGCACCTTGCCCGCCTTGTCTGTTCTCTTCGATATCGGCAGCGCCGCTGCTCTCCATCAATCTCCAGCCATGCACCAGGGCGCGGGTGCGGAGGAGGCAGGAAAAACTGGCCCGAAACAAATGTGGGAGCGGGCTTGCCCCGCGAAGCGCCGCGCGGGCGGCGCTCGATTTTTGCATCACAGCAACACTCACGACATGCGCTAGCGCTTGCCCAGAATCTTGCCCAACATCTCCGGCCGCGGTGCCCCTTGCTGGCTCTGCAGCTGGCCTTGCTCATCCTGATAAAAAATCGCCGGGGTGGCCTGTAAGCCCATCTCTTCCATCAATGCCATGTTCGCCGCCAGCTTCTGCTGCACGGCGTCCGGCACCTTGTCCAGCGGCTTCAGGGTACTGGCCTTGCCGGCCTTTTCATGTTGCTGCAATGCCTTGGCCGGGTCTTTCGCCGCCAGCAGCGCTGCCGACTTACCCGGGCTGTCCTCGCGGATGATGCCGACCATGATATGGCGCAACTGCACCTTGCCCGACTCCACCCACGGCCGCGCCTGTTCCCAGAACATGTTGCAGTACGGGCAGTTCGGGTCGCTGAACAGGTACACCTTGCGCGGCGCGTCATCCTTGCCGTCGGCGATCCACGCGGTTGTCTCCATCTTCGCCCAGATCTCCTTGCTCATCGGCGCATACACCAGCTTTTCCAGCGGCTCGGCACTCAAATCCCTGCCCTGTTCATCGAACAGGCTGCCGACCAGCACGTGCTTGCCGTCGGGGGTCAGGTACAGGGCCAGGGCGTTGTTCTGGTACTCGGCGGCATAGCCGCGCAGGCCGTCGGGCGCGTCGAAGCTGCCCTTGATCACGGCACCTTTGGCCTGCAGTTGCTGAACCGCCTTGGGCAGTTCTTCGGCTTGCAGCGCAGGGGCGGCCAGCAGGGCCAGGGACAGGGGCAGCAGTGCAGTCAATCGCATGTCAGTTTCCTTGTGCGGCAGGGGCGGGCGCGATGGCCCGGTCGAAAGGTTCCAGAGCGTGGCGCAGGCTGGCCCGGGACAGCTCGCCGAGGTGGCTGCCGACCAGCCGCCCGTCAGCGTCGTAGAACAGTGTGGTAGGCAGGGCCATGGAGCCGACGCGCTGGGCCAGCAGGCCGGTGCCGTCGAACAGCACGTGGGTCAGGCTCAAGCCGGTGGTGGCGAGGAAGGTGCTGACGTTTTCCGGGGTCTCGCCCTGGTTGACGAACAGGAAGGTCACGTGCGGGTAATCGCTCTGCGCCTGTTGCAGCACCGGCATTTCGCGGCGGCACGGCGGGCACCAGGTGGCCCAGATGTTGATTACCAGCGGCTTGCCGCGGTAGCTGTGCAGCGCTACCGGTTGGCCGCCAGCATTGCGCAGGCTCAGTTCGG
Organism: Pseudomonas sp. NPDC089407; assembly: GCF_044900445.1. NCBI lineage: Bacteria > Pseudomonadati > Pseudomonadota > Gammaproteobacteria > Pseudomonadales > Pseudomonadaceae > Pseudomonas > Pseudomonas sp. NPDC089407. Next base: position 2,354 of record NZ_JBJDNB010000009.1, on the reverse strand, counting down.
GCAGTTCGGTACCCTTGCTGTACAGGTGCCCGCCAAAGCTGGCCAGGCCCCAGAACAGCGCACCGCTGAACAGCGCCCAACCCAGCGGGCGACGCAGGCCAGGTTGGCGCCAGCCTTGCCACAGGGCAGCGAGCACGATGCCAGCCAGGCCCGACCAGAACAGAAAGCCGCCATCGCGGATATCGATGATCTGCAGCGGGTCGCCCTGGTACATCGGCCAGTAGGCCAGCACGAAGCCTGCGCGGGCGCACAGCAGGCCGATCAGGAACAGGTTGAACAGTGCCGATTCCGGGCTTTCGCCGCCACGCCGGGCGACCCACCAGCCGACCACGCTGGCGATCACCAGGGCGGTGAGCATCAACAAGTGGTTGAGGGCCATGGTCAGGGGCCCGAGGGTAACGGTGAGCATCAGCCTTGGCTCCTGGTCTGGGCCCAGTGTTGCTGGAACGCGGCCGCATCCACTTCACCGGTGATGCGCCGCGCGCGGCGTTCTTCGCCTTCCGGGCCGATCCAGATCATGCTCGGCGGGCCGGGCACCTGGTAGCGCTGCAGCAGGGCCTTGCTGGCGGGGCTGTCGGCGGTCACGTCCAGGCGCAGCAGGTGCACGCCGGCCAGGCCGGCTTGCACGTCGCTGCGGGCGAATACCTGTTTTTCCATGACCTTGCACGACACGCACCAGTCCGCATAGTAGTCGAGCATCACCCACTGGCCACGGGCCTTGGCTGCATCCAGCTCACGTTGCAGGTCTTCGGGGCGGCTGACGGTGACGAAACTGTCTTCGGCGTGCTGGCTGGCGACCGGCGTGCCGGCGCCACCGGCAAATGGGCGCAGCGGCTGCCACAGGTCGTCGCCCCCGGCGGCCGCACCGACCAGCAACAAGCCGCCCCACAGCGCGCCCAGCAGCGGCACCGCACGCAACGCCGGCAGCCGTTGCAGGGCCGGCCAGGACGCCCAGGCCAAGGCGATCAACCAGGCGCCGCTTAACGCGAGCAGCAGCGCGGCGGGCAGCAGGCTGCGCAGGGTGTACAGCGCCATGGCCAGGAACACGAAGCCGAATACAGCCTTGACCCGGTTCATCCAGGCGCCCGGGCGTGGCAGGTAGCGGTTGCCCAGGGTGACCAGCAACAGCAGCGGCACGCCCATGCCAAGGCCGAGGGTGAACAGGACCAGCGCACCTTGCACCACGTCGCCGCTCTGGGCGATGTACAGCAGCGCGCCGGCCAACGGCGCGGTCATGCACGGCCCCATCAGCAGGCCGGACAACGCGCCGAGCAGCGCCGCGCCATACAGGTTGCCGCCACGGGTGCCTTGCCCGGCGCGGTCCAGGCGGTCGCGCAGGGCGGCAGGCAGTTGCAGTTCGAAGGCGCCGAACATGGGCAGTGCCAGCAGCACGAACAGCCCCGCCAGGCTGCCCAGCAGCCAGGGTTGCTGCAGCCACGCCTGCAGGCTGGCACCCAGCAGTGCGGCAACCACACCGAGGGCGGCGTACACCAGGGCCATGCTCAGCACATAGACCCCGGCCAGCAGCCAGCCACGGCGGGCGCTGGCGCCGTTGCCCAGCACCAGCCCGGCAAGGATCGGCAGCATCGGCAGCGAGCACGGGGTAAAGGCCAGCAGCAGGCCCAGGCCGAAGAATGCCAACAGGCTCCAGGCCAGGTGGCCCTGTTGCAGGCCGCTGGCCAAGGCCTGGTCGCTGGCTTGCTCGGCGGCCGGCGCTACGCTGCCGCCCAGGTCGATCGCGGTGGTTTGCGGCGGGTAGCACAGGCCGGCATCGGCACAGCCCTGCCAGCCCAGGCGCAACTGGCCTTGGGCGTTGGCCGGCAGCAGCAGTTCGAGCTGCTCGCGGTACACCGCGCTGTCACCGAAGAATTCGTCGTGGTGGTTGAGCGCCGGGGGCAGTTGCGGGTGCTGCTCGGGCGGCAACCCGTCGAACTTCAGGCGCTTCTGGTACAGGTAGTAGCCCGGCTTGATCTGGAAGTACAGGCGCATCTGGCCATCGGCCTGGCGCTCGTGGGTCAGCACGAAGGCCTGGTTCACCGGCAGGAAGTCGGGTTTTACGTCGAACGGGTTGGCCTGCAACGGGCCGGCCAGAAGTAGTGTGAGGAAGAGCAGGAGGACGCGCATGTCTTCGCCTTGGCAGATCTAGGAATGGGGCCATGCTGGATGGGGTTGATTAAATGAAGGTTAACGGTGGTTTTGGGGGGAGTGGGGGGCGCGTTAGGGCTTGCAGGTGTTTGACGGGGGATTTTTAGCGCCTGGGAGATCGAGCGCCGCCCGCGCGGCGCTTCGCGGGGCAAGCCCTAATGCCAGTCAGTTAAGACTGCCGGGGCTGCTGTGCAGCCCATCGCCGGCAA
>NZ_JBJDNB010000008.1:0-182370 GCF_044900445.1 Pseudomonas sp. NPDC089407 | reverse complement strand
CTGCCGACCCAACGGGCCAGTGAGATCGGACAGTTGCTGCCGCATCAGTGGGTGCCGGCCTGACTTACGCAAGGTGAGTTCGCCGGACGCTTACGGGCATACAGCAAACTGAGCTAGCTTGCCGGCACTTCCAGGCTGGTACCATGGATCTCTGCGGAAGGTCTCGGCCTCGAAACCTTCCTTGTCGATGATCTTGCTTTCTGTGTCTTCGATGCGGACCTTATAGACATCCATCTTTGCTGAAACCGTATCAATAGAGGGTCTCTGGATGGTAACGAGCGAGGATAGGCAGCAGTAGGCCTAACTGACCCTTTTGGTGGTCACCCACTGGTTTGAGGCCCGCCCAAAGCATGCCTGATCGACCTGGGCGGGCCCTAGAAACAACTAACCCCCTGGTGCGCAGTACAGGTCTGGGACCTGCCCGAGGCGTGGGGGCTATTCTTGGAGCGACAGTGACACCGGCTCCGGAGAAAATCAATTGGTTTGTAGAGCAGCCGGTCAGCTAAGGTCAAACCCAGATCCTAAAGGGGAGGCCGATAGCAGCTCAGTCAGCATCATCGGCACCTTCTTCATCTTCATCGGTATCCCCAACACTGAGCCAGTCGTGAAGGTTGTACCGCACGAAGTCTTCCGCATCGAGCATGGTAAAGTCTTGGAGCACCGTGACGTCTGCTCCACCGAAGTACAGCCCATCGTTGAGATTTCTGGCCACCCCGAGCAATTCATTCAGCTGGTCGTGCAGCTCATTTGCGCGCCTGGCGTGCTCTCGTTTGGTCAAAAACCGGAACACCACCTCGTAGGGCTCAGCCGGGTCGCGAATCTCGCCCTTGGGGTTGAAGGAAACCCAAGCACTAGCGAAAAATTGGTTGTTCTGATGGAGGAAATCGTCGACAAGCACGGCGATGCCCTTCATGCCGTCGTCACCTTGGTCTGCCTTCAGGCGGTTGACCAACTCGTCCGGCATCGCAATACGGTTGTAATGGTGGGACATCCAGTATGAGAAATACTGACCGTTTTCTTCGCTCAGCGTGATTACCGGATTTCGGTGGAGCGTCGGAAGCACGGCTCTCTTGGTCCACACACGCTTGTGAATCTTGAGCTCCAAAACCTGCTTTTCCGCGTGCTGCAGGTGCAGCGTACGTGGATTGAGGGCGTGCAGCTGCTTATCAAAGGCCTTTTTCTTTACCTTAACGGCAATCCACTCTATCCACGGCGCATCACAAAGGTTGCGTGCATGCACCGTGCAGGAATGGGAGGCCAACATCCAATAAGCTGGAGCCACCCCCTCGAATTGGCCTTTCAGGACCTCCTCGGATATGTGTTCAATCAAGGCGTCACCTGAGACGGTATCTCCTTGCAGCCAACCAGCAGCGCTAATGGCACTTACGATCTCTTGCTCAGGTGTATCAGCCATAATCAAACCAAATTCGAACCGCCCGATTTTTCTAACCTGGCGATGGTTTTGAGGTCCCTATCACGTAGCTGCTGCGCCTTGCCAGCCAACTCCGCAACCATTCCGTACACACCTTTAGCGCCATTTCGATTCCACGCTTCATCCGAAAGCGCATCCTGAATCAGGCGGCCATCGGCGGTTGGATAGAAAAGCACCCGATGCAGATACTGCGCTTCTTCGGCGTTAACTTGGCGCAACGCCTCAGTTAAAGCCGCAAGCCTCTCGGGAAAACCAGTGGCGGTTTTTCCAGTCCGCCAATTGTACACGGTCTGACGAGACACGTTGAAGATCTGCGCGATGGAGCTATCTGACAACTTGAAGTCGCTCCTAAGCTCCTCGATTAAGGCCGGCGCTACGTCTTCGGTAACATTGGCATCCTGGCTGGTGTCCACCTCGGTCCAGGCACCAGCATGCACGCCATGAAAGCTCATGCCTGCTGAGCCGATAAGTTGTGGATAGGGCAGGGAGGCAGTCCCAGGAGCGACTACTACCGAAACGGCCAGCATCGCTGTGAAAGCAATCGCCAATACAGGGTTTGCTGTCGTGCTACCTACACGCGGAGCAATTTCAGGGTTTTCCCAAGTAGAAGATCTGCTTACAGCAGCCCCGGTAGGATCAATCCATTGCCCATTCATTGCTGTAGTCATTTCGCCTTCCCCCAAACCTCAAAGGCATGATCTTTCGCGACTGTCCTAAAAGCAAAGTTAGCAGTCTTATGCAAACCGTCGAGTCTCGTGCAGATCTCCTCGGTTCCCAGTCGTTCGGCTAACTGCAGCGGCCAATGCGCATCCGTATCGAGAAGAGCACCATTTTCGCTAACAGGCACAAATGCACCTTGCAGAGGAGCACCATGCTTGGATGAATTCCTCGATTGCTTAGCAATTTCGAAAACCATGGCCGGCTCGACCAAATCTTCCGGTATCCACATACCAGTCTGCCGCCAGCATCTGATGTGCAGATACTCCGGATCTAGATGGTAGGTGGTAGTAGAGATTCCAAGCTGCTCCTTGGGGACTTTCCCATGCGCCGCTAGCTCATCGCATTTAAGTGGGAGCATGGCTTCCGGAAGGTAGTCGGCTAGGGTCTCACCTTCAGCTGGTTCAATTTTATCGACGTACCGCATCCCGATAGCGGTGATATCCAATGCACCTGCTTGCCCTACCAGCGCCTCAATGCACTCACGGAAAAGCGCTAAGTGGTTATCAAAATGAAGATAATTTGTGCTTTGCAGGATCATGTGATCCATGGCCAGCACGCACGCGTAGTCAGCATCCCGATTAAGGAACGCCCAAGAATTCGGTTCTCCGCTGTGCATCACCCCAGGCGGCACGCCCTTGACCATCTGGAAGAAGCCCGGGAGGCTCTGACGGATCGTGTGCTGAATGTCTGGGATCAGCTTTGGCAGCTTAAGAATCGGGGCAAATCTGATTACGCTCAACGCATAGATAAGCGGCGCCCTTGCTAAGACCCCTTCGCGTTCTGACATGTTAACTCCTCCACCGCGCCCAACGAGGGACCGGATTCTACATCATTTGACAAATCCTTTGACAAGAACTGTATAGCAGGGCCTTTCGATTTGACAAGCGGTCCCCGTGAGGGATGGAGTGCAGAAAACGCCTCCATCAGGAGCTTACTCGTCATTCCAGAAAAGCCTCTACAGACACCATCGCTAAGCCTCTGAGGAAGCACGAATTTTTAATCAGAGCTCTTCCTAGCAGTGAGAAGAAACTCAACGAATCGTCACCAGATAGCTCAATCCAGGGGAACGCTTGCTCTGATGGGGTGGTTCAGAAACGTGCTGTCTGGTCCAGATTTCTCATCTACGAAGAGCACGAAGAGCTCTTGGATCCAGAGTTTGAGGCCGTGATTGGCTGAATGGAGAGGTCGGAAAGAGGACGGGTGATCCAGTGAAGCACAAGCGCAGTCAGGAGGCTTGCGATGGTGTTCACTGAGATTGAGACGAGAGCATTCCGCATTTTGGAGAGTCCATTTTTTGAAGTGGACCTCTATTTAATGCGCATAAACTGTGTGTCACCACCACCCGCAGAAAATTTCGTCACGCCCCAGAATGGGAATTTGCATTCGGGGCGCACCACGATTCATCTCGTGCCAGAAGCCGCCTGCAGTGCAATCAATTGGCGAGCCAAGACTCGACTACCTCAGCGCCATACTCGTTTTTCCAGGCCTTAAGCGTACGCTGATTACCACCCTTGGTCTCAACAACCTCTCCGCTGTGTGGATTCTTGTAGACCTTTACTTCGCGTGGTTTCCGAGAGGTTTTTGGGGCCATATCAGTGGAAGCCACCGCTTGCGGATCGAGGATCAGCACCACTTGGCGCAGGCCGTAGCCATACTCGTTGAGCAAACTGCGCAGCTTCGTTTCAAATTCCATTTCCTGCTTCAGGGCAGAGTCATTTTTCAGCGCTTCCAGCTCCGCCAGTTGGGCTGCGAGCTGTTGTTCGAGCAGGCGGAATTCAGCGAGACGGGACATAAGATTCTCCAAAATGGGTTCGATGATTTTAGCAATCAAGAAAGAAAGCGTGCTAACTATCTTGATCCCACATGCCTGAATCGGCAATCACGAGGCTGAGCGATCGGTGTGGATAAAAACGTGATGGCTTCAGGATCGTCGATCTGGGCGGCTTCACTTGCGAGGTAATCGATCAGCTTTTTGCTTCTTACCCAAACGTACTGCCGGCAAGCCGCGTTTGGAATGGATGGCCCCGCAACGGGGCGAAACCTGGCCTCCCAAAGGTGCTTGAACGCCTCCCTGGTCGACTTCCCCAAATACACCGCAATCTCCGGTCCCAAGATATAGCCACGCCTGAATCTGTCGATGGCTTGAGGCTTAACCATCAATTGCGTACGCCGGCCTCGTTCGACAGCAGTGCTCCATAGCAGACCCAGTCGAACGAACGCGTATGCGCATTGTTCTTTGACGCCTAACAGCGCAGCAGCCTTGACTACCGACAGGCCGGGAAAGACCGGACTCTTGTTCTCAGCTCGGGCTTGTTGCCACGCTGCAAAATCTTGCGGCTTGAGTAACCACGCCCCTACCGCAACCGAGCCATTCTCAGCTGGGCCGTAAGCGCGAAGTTCACCTGCACGTATTGCCTGAACCAACTCGACCAACCCACCCCCCTTGGGCAGAGAATGCTTGGCCAAGTAGTTGATCGACACCAGGCTCTGGTCAGAGCTGGTAGGCAGCTTCTCATCAATCAATTCGTTGATCGAGCGGCAGTCAATCAGCCACCTTTCGCCTGGGCGCGGTTCTCCACCAAAGAACTGGAGGGTACCACCAGCTAGCAGCTGCCTAACCCGATTGCGACAGAGGCTTAGCAAAGTCGAGGTTTCTTTCATATCAGCCACGCCCTGGAGATGCTGCGAGATTGCCTTCAAATGATCCAGGTCCACGACCGTAAAGACTCGATCTTCATGGACCTTCTCCCGATAGGCGATTTGTCCCTCCTGATGAAGGCGTTTTATGACTGATACCCCGAGACCACAAGCTTCAGCAGCAGAATCGAACGACACCCAACGATGTCTCTCAATCGTCTCCTCACTCAAATTGCGATTTCGCTTCGCTAACGGTGCTTCCCACGCATGCTGCAGAAATGATTCGAACTCTCGACGAAGAAAGTCAAAACAAGAGTCATCCAGATCACGGTGGATGTCGTGGTATATCGGGCCGAACGATCTGCTGAGCGTCCAATGTTCGTTATCGGAATGGACTGCCTTGAGGCCACTCAGCAGTTCTCTGAATGCGAGAGGCCAGTTCATGAGAACCACGCCCGCCGCGTTTGCCATAAGCCGCGATATCTCTAGCGAACCCGAATCAGCAACCTTCAGCGGCTGGGTTCTTTCCGTAGGCAAACTTCTGACAGCGAGACGCGATGACAACTCGTGAAACTGTTCGTAGGTGAGGGCCGCCAATCCCGCGTCAGCTGGCAACGAGTCGGCGTAAAACCTATCTTCAAAGCCAGAGGTGAGCCAGGCGGCCGTATCACTCGCCGGCGCGATCTCAAAATTGGTCCCACTCAATGAGGTGCCACACGCTTGGCAACTATTCGCACTCATTGCGCTTGGATCGGTTTCCTTCAGACAGTTGGGGCACCGCCCGTGGAGTTCAGTGCCGTGGACAGAACACGTCGTAACCAGGGTCAAGCCCCAGCTTTCTCTCCAATAACCGGCTTCGCCCAAACAGATCGGACAGTAACGAGCGTGATGAGTCGTCCATAACTTGACCCCCTTGGGCCTTGGATCACGAAACTCAGCAGATACCGCAGGCCAGCTCAGTGGTCCTTCCATCATCTGCAGCCAGTCCGCAACATCGGTCTCGTCGGCTCGTGCAAAGGCGGTGAGCAGTTCCTTTCTGGGTAATCCGTTGGCTTTCGCCAGGCGCTGCAGGTACCCCAAAAGACTTTCGTCTTGGTGTGGTCGTGGGTTGATTAAAAGACCAAACATTCCTACACATCCATGAAATCGAAGACATAAAAATCAGGGGAGTAGAGCCGGGCCGATAAGCCCGGCCCTTGGCCGTCAGGTACTGCTCTCTTCGAACGTCTCAAACGGCTCCCGCTTCCCGAACAGAGGCTGGAAATTGAAGCTCGCACTGAAGGGGTTTCGATCCTCGGTGGCGTAGCTCCAAACCTCGTCTTCAAAAGCCTGGGCCAGCACAGGAAGTTCAATCCCGACAAGGTCCTGGACTTGAACCAGCCAAACAGCCCTGTCCACAATCTTGATGAGGTAGTCGATCAATCCATAGGAAGCCAGGTAGAAGCGTTTAATCATCGCTGGCTCTACAAAACTGATGGTTTGAACAGGCAGTTCGCCCTCGATTGCCTGCAACAACATCACGAAATGAAGAGACGTATTAGCGGAGAAGGTGAAGCGATCGTATGCCACCGTGGCCGAAAACCTGCGTCGCAGTTGCTCGTTTGCTAGCAGGAGATTTTCGGTGCGCTTCAGCCCAATCAGAACAAACGCGATACTGGTTTCATTCATCAGACTCTTGATCCAGTCTGCTGCCTCATACGCACCATTACGACGATAATCGACCAGGTGCTGCGCCTCATCGAGGACCAACATCTCCACGCCAAGGTTCTTCAGCAGCAGGACTACTCGCGCAAATTTAACCTCTGCCGAATGTCCTCGTGCCTCTGCGAAGGGATCCTTCAGCTCTGCCAAAATGGCTGCTGCCAGGTTCTTTTTGGTTGGAGACGAAGGCATCTCGACGAACAGAACTGTCCGCTTCTGTGGGTCATGGCTCTCCAATTCCTCCAATGACCGAATGTACTCCTTGACCAATGTGCTCTTGCCCACTCCGCTTGGACCTTGGATCAGCAACCCTTTACTTGCTCTGGTACGCCGACTATCGCCGTGGATATCGCCTAGTCGCGTCAACGCTCGCTCGACTTGAGGGCTGTGAATAAAACGATCGCGGAGCGTAAAGCTGTATTCACCATGCTCGTAGCATTCGTACAGATTGATGGCGTTCATGGCTTAGAACTCCCAGCAGGGCGACGAACCGAGACCTTGAAGGCTGCTGGCGGAATGTTAGGAATAGAGTCACCGGTCCATTCCACTTCAGCGAGTACCTTGGGTGGAGGCGTGCTTTCGGTCACTCGACCCTCCTTGTCGATTTTCGCTATGGCAGCTGCGCGTCGTTTTCTGAGCGTCTGCGAACGGCGGGCCTCGTCTGCATCTTCCATAATTTCCTGGTAGCACCTGTGCGTAGCCTCGAAGCTAGGCTGCTCATTATATTTTTCTCGCAGCGCTTTCTCGGCAGCCTTCCACACCTCCCTGCTCTTACCGGCCATTCGCTCATCTTTGGCGGGCACTTTGAAGAACAAGTTTCTGAAGCGGTCGTGAACCCAAACGTGCCCGGCTTCGTCTCGATAGCGGACGTTTACCTTTTCTCCGTCTGCCAAACGCATACGGAGCTCAGCAAGTTCCGTAGAGTGGTAGCCCACTTTGGCAACCTCGATGCCGTAATGGTGAACCTTCACCGAGGCCCGCTTGGCCAGAATGCACTCCAACGAGTCCAGGTCGACGGGAAGGCTGATGACATGGTTCGCCTCGCTAGTCCCCCAGACTTGAGCCGGTGTTCTGTTGTCCAGCCCCCGATGAGGAGTCTGGTGGTAACCATCGACGATCCATTTCACTACCACCGCCTCCAATTGAGGGAGCGTGAAACATGCATTCTTCTCCGAGTCGTAATCGCCACGCTGCTGGATATTCGAGAAGGTGGTACCCGGGAGGTTGTGGATAAGCCCCAGGTTCTGTGTGCTGAAAAAGCGTTCGACGGCACCTTTCCTTTGAGGGGCCCTTGAAGCGGGATACATGATCTCGATACCCAACTCGTTGAATCCCATGATGAGATCGCCCGCGTGAAATTCCGCTGCGTTGTCTGGGACTATTCGAGCCGGCAGCCCACGTGCCCACCATTCATTTCTCACTTTCGGAAAGCGCTTCAGCAATTCGGCTTTTGGACGGATTGAGCGTTCGATCACACGAAGCACGGTTTCCGTATTTGGCGCCGACAGGTGGAGCAAATATCCCATCACCATTCGAGAGAAGCGGTCGAGGACGATCGTCAGATAGGGGCGCCCAATGCACAGCCCCGAGGTTTCATCCACAAGCTGGACGTCCAACAAGGTGTGATCAATTTCCCAACGTTCCAAAATCTCATGGACACGTAGGACACCCGCCGCAACACGGTGCTTCTTGTCTGCTGCGTGTTTTCCGAGCCTCTCCTTATCCACAAGGTACGGATCCAGCTTGGCGATGTACCTTCGGACAGTCATTCCGCTTGGGATCTTGAGCTGATCCGAAGGCAAACGACTTTTGTTCCTCTCTTTTATCTGATCTTCGAATTCTGAAACGACCACGCTGACCGCTGGAATCGTATCCTGCAGGTAGGTTTTATTAATCACCCCTTCAAGAATAACTTCGAGCTCTCCCTGTATCGCGGCAGCCCGACCCTTTTTGGCATGCTGAGGGATAAGCTTTACTACGTTCTGGCCAATGTATTTGGCTGCCCAACGTCGAATAGTGGAAACCGAGGGTGCGCACGCATCCCCAATCTTTTTGGCGATATCTCTAAGTTTCTTGATCATGTCTTCGTCACCCGGTAGCTTGTATTTACCGCGCTTAGTTAGGTCGTCCAGATACTTGCGTCGACGCAATGCCTCATCTCCATGTTTTTTGGGGAAGCATGAAATATCTGGAGGGACGTTCCGCACATACGGAACCTTCCCAAGGTATGGCTGATCAGCGGAGATCTCGATCTCGCGCTTCTCGTAGGCCTCATAGAACTCCTTCTCGGATAGCTTCGTGGGCTCACCAAGCTCATCGAAAAAGAGCAGCTTCCGGTCAATAAGCCTCTTCTCAAGCACCATCAGTACGCCACGAACGATGACGACCAATTTCACCCTAAGGGAAAAGGTTTGCATGACGGTGCCCCCCTTGCAGGAAGACCGGGGAGTCAGTGTCAATTGACCTATCAAGGTCAATGCCCACCACCCCAAGGCCTAACAAGCGCCAGGCTTTCCCCTCACCAACCACGTAGAGCAGATCTGCAACGGTCATAGGCGGCCATTCGTTGAAGGTCGCCATTACCTCCTCCAACGCCTGATGCGAAAGCTCTGGACCGCGCCGGTGATACATCAGCCTTCTAAGATTGGTAGCCAGGGGTTCAGCTTCAATTAACTTTTCAGTGATCACCGAAAAGTTACGGGCAGTGGCGTTGAAGTAGCGCTCAGCGGCATCCAGTCGCTGCCTGACGCTGGCAATCTTCAGTCGGTCGTGAGGCTTCACTTCAAACCACCACTCGCGCCCATCCGCGAGGAAAACCTGTACGTCTGGGTAATATTTGAAGTAGCCCTGGAGCGATGGAACACGTTCCTCACTGGGCTGCGGGACGTAGCCGATGACCGCAGGAGACAGCTCAAGAAGCCGAAAAAGAGCGCCTTCGAGCTGGGACTCCCAGGGCACAGGCTTTTTATTTTTGAGCGATGGGAAGTAGCCGCGGTAATGGTTGGACCGCCGCGTGACCACCTTTCGTACTGTCATGAAACACCTCCGAAAATCTCGAAACGAGCGCCGACGCTGCGCCAAAAAATCAAGGCGCAGGGCGGGCGAAGTGAGGCCTTTCGACAGGCAACACTGTGCCGTCGAGTAACCTCGCTAAGGTCGAAAAAATGGGAGAGGATTGACAGTCGCTTCGAAAAAGCAGACATTGCGGGTTCTGAGGACGCAAGTCTGCTTCGCTAAGCGCGGTCAGTCCTCTCGGGATTGATCGCGTTTTTCTACATTTTCAGGTCTCCTTTTCTCTCATTGGTCATGACTCTCATGACTGATCAGAATCTAAAGCAATCGGCTTGCTCTCTTTATTTCTAAACGGCCACTTCGTGATCGCTGGAGCAATTTGGATCAGGTCTGAAGCTCTCGCTTCAAACAGCTGATTTGGCTGAAAATCTTCAGTGCAAAGCGGAAAAGTTGGTCATAGATCTTATTCCAACATCCCTTCGAAATCTACAAAAAATCCAAAATGGCAACTTCCACCAAATTCCATTTCCATACTAAATTGTTCAAATTAATACTTAACACGTACGCTTAATTAACTATTAAGGTGTTCAAATATTAGTTTTAAAGTCCTCTCAATCTCTCTGCTGCTCAGATCCGCCCGCCGACCCTCTCAGCACTTCCAGCGCCCCATCAAATCACTTCCTCAAATCCCCCCATCTGCATCATTTTCCAATGAGCGGAGTAGGGCGCCCCGGCAGGAATTCCAGGCAAAAAAAAGCCCGCGAAGGCGGGCTTGATGGTGACCGACAGGGGCCATGGTTGAAGCCCGGCCGGTCATCTATTTGTGAAAGCGTGCAGCTTTTCTGTGAACCTACACGTGATCAGAAGTCCAGGTTCGAAACCGACAGCGCGTTGCTTTCAATAAAGTCACGGCGCGGTTCGACTGCATCACCCATCAGAGTGTTGAAGATCTGGTCGGCTGCGATCGCGTCTTCGATGGTGACCTTGAGCATACGGCGGACGGTTGGGTCCATGGTGGTTTCCCACAGCTGATCAGGGTTCATCTCACCCAGCCCTTTGTATCGCTGGATAGTGTGACGCTTGGTGGTCTCGTTCATCAGCCAGTCCAGGCCTTCCTTGAATTCGACAATCGCCTTGCGGCGTTCCCCACGTTGAACGTAGGCACCTTCACCCAGCAAGCTGGACAGCTTGGAGCCGATGTTGACCACTGTGCGGTAGTCGTTGCTGCCGAAGAAGTCGCGGTTGAAGGTGACGTAGCTGGCCAGACCGTGGGAAGTCACTTCCACTTCCGGCAGCCAAACGTTGCGTTCCTTGTCTTCGCGCAGGCTTGCCTTGTACACCAGGCCAGACTTCTGGCTGTTGTTCAAACGCTCCTGGAAACTGCTCAGCCACGACTGCATGACAGCATGGTCGCCCAACTGATCCAGCGTAACTTCAGGCAGGTAGATGAAGTGCTCGGTCAACTCTTCCGGGTACAGGCGAGACAGACGCTTGAGCGTCTTCATCACGCTGCGGAACTCATTGACCAGAGCCTCCAGCTGCACGCCAGAAACTGCTGGCGCCGACTCGTCCAGGTGCAGGCTGGCATCTTCCAGGGCCGACTGGGTCATGTACTCTTCCATGGCCTCGTCGTCCTTGATGTACTGCTCCTGCTTGCCTTTCTTCACCTTGTACAGCGGTGGCTGGGCAATGTAGATGTAGCCACGCTCGACCAACTCCGGCAGCTGACGGAAGAAGAAGGTCAGCAGCAGGGTACGGATGTGCGAACCGTCAACGTCAGCATCGGTCATGATGATGATGTTGTGATAGCGCAGCTTGTCGATGTTGTACTCTTCGCGGCCAATACCACAGCCCAGCGCCGTGATCAGCGTGCCCACTTCCTGGGACGAAATCATTTTGTCGAAGCGCGCTTTCTCGACGTTGAGGATTTTACCCTTCAGCGGCAAGATCGCCTGGGTACGACGGTTACGGCCTTGCTTGGCCGAACCACCTGCGGAGTCACCCTCCACCAGGTACAGTTCGGAAAGGGCAGGGTCCTTTTCCTGGCAGTCCGCCAGTTTGCCCGGCAGGCCCGCGATATCCAGCGCACCTTTGCGGCGAGTCATCTCACGGGCTTTACGGGCCGCTTCACGCGCACGGGCAGCGTCGATCATCTTGCCAACGACGGCCTTGGCTTCGTTCGGGTTTTCCAGCAGGAAGTCGGAGAAGTACTTGTTCATCTCCTGTTCCACGGCGGTTTTCACTTCCGAGGAGACCAGCTTGTCCTTGGTCTGCGAGCTGAACTTAGGGTCCGGTACCTTCACCGAGATGATCGCGGTCAGGCCTTCACGGGCGTCATCGCCAGTGGTTGCCACCTTGTTCTTCTTGGCCAGGCCTTCCTGCTCGATGTAGCTGTTCAGGCTACGGGTCAACGAAGAACGGAAGCCCACCAGGTGAGTACCACCGTCACGCTGGGGAATGTTGTTGGTGAAGCACAGCAGGTTTTCGTTGAAGCTGTCGTTCCATTGCAGGGCGACTTCAACACCCACGCCATCGTCACGCTGGACGTTGAAGTGGAACACCTGGGAGTTGACCGGGGTCTTGTTGGTGTTCAGGTACTCGACGAACGCACGCAGGCCGCCTTCATACTTGAAGAACTCTTCCTTACCGCTGCGCTCATCCTTCAGCAGAATGCCAACGCCAGAGTTGAGGAACGACAACTCACGGATACGCTTGGCCAGGATGTCCCAGCTGAAGTGAATGTTCTTGAAAGTTTCAGCCGACGGCTTGAAATGGATGTGAGTCCCGGTCGTTTCGCTGTCACCGACAACCGCCATCGGCGCTTGTGGAACACCGTGAACGTAGGTCTGTTCCCAAATCTTGCCGCTGCGGCGAACGGTCAGCACAAGCTTCTCGGACAGGGCGTTAACAACCGATACACCTACGCCGTGCAGACCGCCGGAGACCTTGTAGGAGTTGTCGTCGAACTTACCGCCGGCGTGCAGTACGGTCATGATGACCTCGGCTGCGGAAACGCCTTCTTCTTTATGCACGTCGACCGGAATGCCGCGACCGTTGTCGCGCACGCTGATGGATTCGTCCGGGTGGATGATGACGGTGATGTCATCGCAGTGACCGGCGAGGGCTTCGTCGATCGAGTTGTCGACCACTTCGAAGACCATGTGGTGCAGGCCGCTACCATCATCGGTGTCGCCAATGTACATGCCGGGACGCTTGCGTACGGCATCCAAACCTTTCAGCACCTTGATGCTGGAGGAGTCGTACGTTTGATTTTCGCTCATGCCTTCACTCCCGATGGTCGTGGGTCTGGGTGATACGGCCTTGTTCCACGTGGAACAAAGCAACTGGCGTTTCCGTCTGCCAGCCTTCCCTCAGTAATTCGTGATCTACACAGGTGATGAACACCTGGCAGCGTAATTCTTCAAGCAAGCGGCACAGTGCGCGGCGATGCTGATCGTCCAGTTCGGACGGCAAGTCATCCACGAGATAAATACAGTGACCGCGGCGAGCCTGGCTAACGAGGTGGCCTTGGGCAATGCGCAATGCGCATACCACCAGCTTTTGCTGACCACGCGACAGAATGTCGGCTGCATTGTTGGCAGCCAGACGAAGACGCAGATCAGCGCGCTGCGGACCGGCCTGGGTATGGCCCATCTGCTGATCGCGAAGAAGAGAGGAGGCGAGTACTTCTTGCAGTTCCCGATCCTTGTCCCAGCCTCGGTAGTAGCTCAGGGTCAACCCGTCCAGCTCGACCAGTTCGCTCAGGGTTCGCTCGAAGACGGGCTTCAAGGCCTTGATGTAGTTGCGACGGTATTCATCTATTTCCGCGCTGGCCAGGCACAATTCCCGGTCCCAAGCGGCTTGCGAAGCTGGGTCAAGTGTACCATGCCGCAACCATGAGTTCCGCTGCCGCAGTGCCTTCTGCAGCCGTTGCCAAGCAGGCAGAAAGCGAGGTTCCACGTGGAACACCCCCCAATCCAGGAACTGGCGGCGTATTTTTGGGGCACCTTCCAACAGCCGGAAACTGTCAGGGTTGATGAGCTGAAGCGGCAACAACTCTGCCAACTGGGCAGCGCTGCGCGCATTCTGCCCGTCGATGCGGATAGTGAATTCCCCCTGGCGCTCGCGAGAAACACCCAGGTTACTTGTGCCACCCTCGGTCAACTGCACTTCACCAAACACGGTACAGGCAGGCTGTTCGTACTGGATAACCGGGTTCAAGCGGGTGCTACGGAAAGACCGCGCCAGCCCAAGCAAATGCACAGCTTCGAGCACGCTGGTCTTGCCGCTGCCATTGGCGCCGTAAAGGATGTTGATGCGGGGGGAAGGTAAGAGAGTCACCGGGTGCAGGTTGCGCACCGCGGTGACCATGATACGTCGAAGGGACATGTCGCCTGCTACGGTTACAGACGCATCGGCATGACAACGTAGGAAGAATCGTCGTTGCCAGCTTCCTGCAGCAGGGCGCTGCTGTTGGAATCAGACAGGATCAGACGAACTTGCTCTGTAGTCATCACGCCCAGCACGTCCAGCAGGTAGCTGACGTTGAAGCCGATTTCCAGCGAGCTACCTTCGTAGTCCACGCTGATTTCTTCTTCCGCCTCTTCCTGCTCGGGGTTGTTGGCCTGGATCTTCAACTGGCCGGCAGCCAGTTGCAGGCGAATACCACGGTACTTCTCATTGGAGAGAATTGCGGTACGGCTGAAGGCTTCACGCAGGGCCTGACGGTCACCGACCACCAATTTGTCGCCGCCTTTAGGCAATACGCGCTCGTAATCAGGGAACTTGCCGTCCACCAACTTGGAGGTGAACGTGAACTCACCGGTGGTCGCACGGATATGATGCTGGCCCAGGACAATGCTAACCATACCTTCCGGGTCGGTCAGAAGGCGCGCCAGTTCCAGGATACCTTTACGAGGCACGATGACCTGGTGGCGATCATCCTGCTCGATCGGCGCAGTCATGGAGCACAGCGCCAGCCGGTGGCCATCAGTCGATACTGCACGCAGGGTGTTGCGGGAAACCTCAAGCAGCATGCCGTTGAGGTAGTAACGCACGTCCTGCTGAGCCATGGCGAAGCTGGTACGCTCGATCAGGCGGCGCAGCTTGCTCTGCTCCAGGTTGCAGGTCAGCGAGCCCGGGCCTTCTTCCACGGTCGGGAAGTCGTTTGCTGGCAGGGTCGACAGGGTGAAGCGGCTGCGACCGGCCTTGACCAACAACTTCTGCTCATCGACCTTGATATCGATCAGGGCGTCGTTCGGCAGGCTTTTGCAGATGTCCATCAGCTTGCGCGCCGGTACAGTGATCTCGCCAGGCTCAGCCGGCTCTTCCAGTTGCACGCGGCCTACCAGTTCGACTTCCAGGTCGGTACCGGTCAACGACAGTTGCTGGCCTTGTACGACCAGCAATACGTTGGACAGGACCGGCAAGGTCTGACGGCGCTCGACGACACCGGCGACCAGTTGCAGGGGTTTCAACAGGGCTTCGCGTTGAATGGTGAAATGCATGGTCTAGTCCCTTGCCTTCAATTAGCTGCGCAAACGGCCATCAGGTCGTCAGCGTCCGCAGCAGGTTCTTGTAGTCCTCGCGGATGTCCGCGTCGGATTCCTTCAGTTCGTTGATCTTGCGGCAGGCGTGCAGCACGGTCGTATGGTCGCGACCACCGAACATGTCGCCGATTTCCGGCAGACTGTGGTTGGTCAGCTCCTTGGACAGGGCCATGGCCACCTGGCGCGGACGCGCCACAGAGCGCGAACGGCGCTTGGACAACAGATCGGAGATCTTGATCTTGTAGTACTCGGCGACGGTACGCTGGATGTTATCCACACTGACCAGTTTGTCTTGCAGCGCCAGCAGGTCTTTCAGCGACTCACGGATCAGCTCGATGGTGATGTCGCGGCCCATGAAGTGCGAGTGGGCAATCACCCGCTTCAGTGCACCTTCCAGCTCACGTACGTTGGAGCGGATACGCTGGGCAATGAAGAAGGCTGCGTCATGCGGCAGCTCGACCTTGGCCTGGTCGGCCTTCTTCATCAGGATCGCTACGCGGGTTTCCAGCTCTGGCGGCTCCACGGCCACCGTCAGGCCCCAGCCAAAGCGCGACTTCAGACGCTCTTCCAGGCCTTCGATCTCCTTGGGATAGCGGTCAGAGGTCAGAATTACCTGCTGGCCACCCTCAAGCAGGGCGTTGAAGGTGTGGAAAAACTCTTCCTGCGAGCGCTCTTTACGGGCGAAGAACTGGATATCGTCGATCAGCAGCGCGTCCACCGAGCGGTAGAAGCGCTTGAATTCGTTGATGGCATTGAGCTGCAACGCCTTGACCATGTCGGCGACGAAGCGCTCCGAATGCAGGTACACCACCTTGGCGTTCGGGTTCTTCTTCAGCAAATGGTTACCCACAGCATGCATAAGGTGGGTTTTACCCAGGCCTACGCCGCCATAAAGGAACAGCGGGTTGTAACCATGCTTGGGGTTGTCCGCCACCTGCCAGGCAGCTGCGCGTGCCAGCTGGTTCGACTTACCTTCGACGAAGGTGTCGAAGGTGAAGGTACGGTTCAGGTAGCTGGTGTGCTTGAGCGCGCCTTCAACCTGCACGGTGCGCTGCTCGGCCCGGCCACTGGCAGCGGGTGCAGCAGCAGGCTCGGCCATGGCATCGAAGCTGTCACGTGAAGACGGCTCGGCGAGTTGATCGACCACCAGCACAGGTTCGGCTGCAGCCACGGCAACCGGTTCGGCCGCCGCTGCCGGCGGAGCGGCCTTGGGCTGGCTCTGCGCCAGCGAAGCCGCCACGGCGGCACTGACTGGCGCGTTGGGCGCAGCCCGTGGCGCCGAACTGCGGCGGCTACCTATTAATAAGGAAAGGGCAGGTGCAATGCCGCTGCCGTTCTCACCCAACAGCTCGAGCAAGCGGCCCAGGTACTTTTCATTGACCCAATCGAGAACGAAACGGTTAGGCGCATAGACGCGCAACTCGTCGCCTTCGGCTTCGACCTGTAGCGGACGGATCCAGGTGTTGAATTGCTGGGCAGGCAGTTCATCGCGCAGAAGCTCCACGCACTGCTGCCAAAGTTCCACTGACACGGATATCCCCTGAGTTTGAAAGCCGGATGAGGCAAAAACAAACCGCCATTGTACCGGTCGAGCGTTCAGTTATCCACATGTGGACACGTTAGGAACCATGGCAAAACAGCCATTTATCGACCAAATCGGCTTGCCAGCCATGTGCATAAGCTCTGTGGATAACCGCCCATGAGGGCTATGCACAACCCTGAGGTCAAGCCTGTTGATAACTCAGCTGTTGATAAGTGGCTTTTTAATCCACAGGTTTCGACCACGTAGAAAACAAGCGCAGCACGGGTTCAGAACAACCTTATGAAACTCTGTACAGTGCATGAATCCTAGGCTGCAGCGTGTTATCCACAGAAACTTATCCACTTAAGATTTATAGATTCTTCAGAAAAGCTTTTTATATGTCTCTTCTTTTTTTTCATGTTGTCCCCGATTCGTGTGTCCGATCAAGCACCCTCTGGCGATGAACCAACAAGCACCGTCCATCACGTGCCCTATAGGGAAAGACTGGTTGGAAATTGACCTACGGGCTTGCTTTCTCTAGAATCGCCGGTCTCTTAAAAAGGGGGCCATCCCGGCCCGTCGTCGACAAACCAGGTAACACGCCATGAAACGTACTTTCCAACCAAGCACCATCAAGCGCGCGCGCACTCACGGTTTCCGTGCCCGTATGGCTACCAAGAACGGCCGCGCTGTTCTGTCGCGTCGTCGTGCCAAAGGCCGTAAGCGTCTGGCCATTTGATTTTTCGGCACAGGTGGTGAGTCAGGACTTCAGTCGGGAAAAGCGACTGCTTACACCCCGACATTTCAAAGCGGTCTTCGACTCCCCAACCGGCAAGGTTCCAGGGAAAAACCTGCTGATCCTTGCTCGCGAGAACGGCCTTGATCACCCACGCCTCGGCTTGGTGATCGGCAAGAAGAGCGTCAAGCTCGCCGTTCAACGCAATCGCCTCAAGCGCTTGATGCGCGATTCCTTTCGTCTGAACCAGCAAATGCTTGCCGGGTTGGACATTGTGATCGTCGCGCGCAAGGGATTGGGTGAGGTAGAAAACCCGGAATTGCACCAACACTTTGGCAAGCTCTGGAAACGCTTGGCGCGCAGCCGGCCAACTCCAGCAGTCACCGCCAATTCGGCAGGGGTAGACAGCCAAGATGCGTAAACTGGCGCTCGTTCCGATCCAGTTTTACCGTTACGCCATTAGTCCTCTGATGGCCAGCCACTGTCGTTTCTTCCCCAGCTGCTCCTGTTACGCATATGAAGCCATCGAAAACCATGGCCTCTGGCGTGGTGGGTGGCTGGCCGTTCGTCGCCTGGGGCGTTGTCATCCGTGGAATGACGGCGGTTTCGACCCCGTTCCACCCGCTCCTTCCTCCCGAACTTCTTCGATAGCCGAGTAATCATGGATATTAAACGCACGATCCTGATCGCCGCGCTGGCAGTCGTGTCCTACGTCATGGTCCTGAAGTGGAACGATGACTACGGCCAGGCTGCCCTGCCGACTCAGAATACTGCTGCCAGCACTGTTGCTCCGGGCTTGCCCGATGGCGTGCCGGCCGGTAACAACGGTGCCAGCGCCGATGTACCGAGCGCCAACGCCGAATCGAGCCCTGCCGAACTGGCACCGGTCGCACTCAGCAAGGACCTGATCCGAGTCAAGACCGACGTCCTGGAACTGGCTATCGATCCGGTCGGTGGTGACATCGTCCAGCTGAACCTGCCGCAGTACCCGCGCCGTCAGGACCACCCGGACATTCCATTCCAGTTGTTCGACAACGGTGGTGAGCGTGTCTACCTGGCACAAAGCGGCCTGACCGGCGCCAACGGCCCGGACGCCCGCGCCAGCGGTCGCCCACTGTATGCCGCCGAACAGAAGAGCTACCAGCTGGCTGACGGCCAGCAACAACTGGTGGTCGACCTGAAGTTCAGCGACAACGGCGTCAACTACATCAAGCGCTTCAGCTTCAAGCGCGGTGAGTACGACCTGAATGTCAGCTACCTGATCGACAACCAGAGCAGTCAGGCCTGGAGCGGCAACATGTTTGCCCAGCTCAAGCGTGACGCCAGCGGTGATCCGTCGTCGAGTACTGCCACCGGCACCGCGACCTACCTGGGCGCAGCCCTGTGGACAGCTTCCGAGCCTTACAAAAAGGTCTCGATGAAGGACATCGACAAAGGTAGTTTGAAAGAAAATGTGTCTGGCGGCTGGGTTGCCTGGCTGCAGCACTACTTCGTAACCGCCTGGATTCCGGCTAAATCGGACAACAACGTTGTTCAGACCCGCAAGGACAGCCAAGGCAACTACATCATCGGCTACACCGGCCCGGCGCTCAACGTACCCGCGGGTGGCAAGGTTGAGACCAGCGCCATGCTGTACGCCGGTCCGAAGATCCAGTCCAAGCTGAAAGAGTTGTCCCCAGGCCTGGAACTGACTGTCGACTACGGCTTCCTGTGGTTCATCGCTCAGCCAATCTTCTGGCTGCTGCAACATATCCACAGCCTGTTGGGTAACTGGGGCTGGTCGATCATCGTCCTGACCATGCTGATCAAAGGCCTGTTCTTCCCGCTGTCGGCTGCCAGCTACCGCTCCATGGCGCGCATGCGTGCCGTTGCGCCGAAGCTTGCCGCACTGAAGGAACGCTTCGGTGACGATCGCCAGAAGATGTCCCAGGCGATGATGGAGCTGTACAAGAAAGAGAAGATCAACCCGTTGGGCGGCTGCTTGCCGATCCTGGTGCAGATGCCGGTCTTCCTGGCCCTGTACTGGGTACTGCTGGAAAGCGTAGAAATGCGCCAGGCCCCATGGATGCTGTGGATTACCGACCTGTCGATCAAGGATCCGTTCTTCATCCTGCCGATCATCATGGGCGCTACCATGTTCATCCAGCAGCGGCTGAACCCGACCCCGCCGGATCCGATGCAGGCCAAGGTCATGAAAATGATGCCAATCATCTTCACCTTCTTCTTCCTGTGGTTCCCGGCTGGTCTGGTGCTGTACTGGGTTGTGAACAACTGCCTGTCGATTTCGCAGCAGTGGTACATCACCCGTCGCATCGAAGCAGCAACGAAAAAAGCTGCTGCTTGACGGGTTAGTACGCTAGCCTGTGAATAAAAAACGCCCCCTAGTGGGGCGTTTTTGCTATCTGTCGTTTTTGTCGTAGAGGCTTTCGAGCATGAACACTGTGCGTGAAACCATCGCCGCCATCGCTACTGCCCAGGGCCGCGGTGGTGTGGGTATTGTCAGGCTGTCCGGCCCTCTGGCTGCCAAGGCTGGCCAGTTGATAACCGGTCGTACACTTACCCCGCGGCACGCCCACTACGGCCCGTTCCGTGATGAGGAAGGGCTGGTGCTGGACGAGGGGATCGCGTTGTTCTTCCCCGGGCCGAATTCGTTCACCGGTGAAGATGTGCTTGAACTGCAGGGGCACGGTGGCCCGGTGGTCCTCGACATGCTGCTGCAGCGCTGTGTACAAGTGGGCTGCCGCCTGGCCCGCCCGGGCGAGTTCAGCGAGCGTGCATTCCTCAACGACAAGCTCGACCTGGCCCAGGCAGAAGCCATCGCCGACCTGATCGAGGCCAGCTCCAGCCAGGCTGCGCGCAACGCGCTGCGCTCGTTGCAGGGGGAGTTCTCCAAGCGTGTGCACAGCCTGACCGAGGCGTTGATTGCCCTGCGGATCTACGTCGAGGCAGCCATCGACTTCCCCGAGGAGGAGATCGATTTCCTTGCTGATGGCCATGTGCTGTCGATGCTTGATGCGGTGCGTGGCGAGTTATCCACCGTGCAGCGTGAAGCCGGGCAGGGTGCCTTGCTGCGTGACGGCATGACCGTGGTCATCGCTGGCCGGCCGAACGCTGGCAAATCCAGCCTGCTGAACCAGCTCGCCGGACGCGAAGCGGCCATCGTTACCGATATCGCCGGCACCACACGGGATATCCTGCGTGAACATATCCACATAGACGGCATGCCGCTGCATGTGGTTGATACGGCCGGTTTGCGCGATACCGATGACCATGTGGAAAAGATCGGTGTGGAACGCGCGTTGAAGGCCATTGGCGAGGCTGACAGGGTGTTGCTGGTGGTCGACTCCACCGCGCCCGAGGCCAGCGACCCGTTTGCATTGTGGCCAGAGTTTCTCGACCAGCGGCCAGACCCGGCCAAGGTTACCCTCATCCGTAACAAGGCGGACCTGAGTGGCGAGCGGGTAGCGCTGGAACAATGCGATGACGGCCACGTCACCATCACCCTCAGTGCCAAGGGCAATGACGCAGGCCTGCAGCTGCTACGCGACCACCTGAAGGCCTGCATGGGTTATGAACAGACTGCCGAGAGCGGTTTCAGCGCCCGCCGGCGCCACCTGGATGCGTTGCGCCAGGCCGGTGAGCACTTGGAGCACGGCCGTGCACAACTGACCTTGGCTGGCGCAGGAGAGCTGTTGGCAGAAGACCTGCGCCAGGCACAGCACGCGTTGGGCGAGATCACTGGGGCATTCAGTTCGGATGATCTGCTGGGGCGGATTTTCTCCAGCTTCTGCATCGGTAAGTAATCCACAGGCAGGCAAGGCCATGGGCCGCTCCTTCGGGAGCGGCTTTTTTTTGCCTGATAAAGCATCTTGGCTGAGGGGGGCTTGGCACAACATTTTTGTCGCCTTTGAGATCGAGCGCCGCCCGCGCGGCGCTTCGCGGGGCAAGCCCGCTCCCACTGTCTGTTTCGGGCCAATCAGTCCTGTAAGGTCACCGCTGTCCGCCTTGTTTGTTCCATTTGATATCGAAGGGGACGCAGTTGCTCTTCATCCATCTTTAGCCATGCACCAAGGCTGCGACCCGCCTGGCACAGGAACAACTGGCCCGAAACAGATGTGGGAGCGGCCTTGTGCCGCGAAGCGCCGCGCGGGCGGCGCTCGATCTGTGCATCAACCTAAATCCCAAGACATGCACCTGGAAGCCCTCACTCAGCCTCCCCGATGGGCAAATCGCAGGCACTTTTTTGCACACAGACACAAAACTGCTCTCAGGAGCCCTGTGGAAAACCCGCCTTCAGGTCGGTTGATAAGCAGGCTTTTTTTCTGAGGAAAAATCCCCCTGTGGGTAAACAGCCATTTAATCCACAGGCTAAACCACGTTATCCATACCCCTTATGGCACTCCAATCACAGGGTTTAATTTCTCTGTACATGCCGTAATTAATGGGCTGTAACGGTTTATCCACAGATAAGTCTGTGCATAAGAATAAACATAAAAACAAAGCTTTTATAAATTTCTCTTCTTTGATTTCTGTTGTTTGCCACTCATCCACAGACTGGTCAAAATTTGCTCAGAAGGTTTCTTTAAGGGGGGTGAAGTCCCTATACTTGTCGGCTTACCTTCTCTATTCGCAAAACAGGCACGAGGTGCGTGGTGGATTTCCCTTCCCGTTTTGAAGTGATCGTCATCGGCGGCGGCCATGCCGGTACCGAGGCTGCGCTTGCGTCTGCACGCATGGGTGTGAAAACCCTGCTGCTGACCCATAACGTGGAAACCCTCGGTCACATGAGCTGCAACCCCGCCATCGGCGGTATTGGCAAAAGCCATCTGGTGAAAGAGATCGATGCGCTCGGCGGCGCCATGGCGCTGGCCACTGACAAGAGCGGCATCCAGTTCCGCGTTTTGAACAACCGCAAGGGCCCGGCCGTACGCGCCACCCGTGCACAGGCTGACCGCGCCATTTACAAGGCAGTGGTACGTGAAATCCTGGAAAACCAGCCGAACCTGTGGATATTCCAGCAGTCCTGCGACGACCTGATCGTCGAGCAGGACCAGGTCAAGGGCGTGGTTACCCAGATGGGCCTGCGTTTCTTCGCCGAATCGGTGGTACTGACCACCGGGACCTTCCTCGGCGGGCTTATTCACATTGGTTTGCAAAACCATTCCGGCGGTCGTGCCGGCGACCCGCCTTCGATCGCGCTGGCCCACCGCATGCGTGAACTGCCGCTGCGCGTTGGCCGCCTGAAAACCGGCACCCCGCCACGCATCGATGGCCGCTCGGTAGACTTCTCGGTCATGACCGAGCAACCAGGTGATACGCCGATCCCGGTGATGTCGTTCATGGGCAATGCCGACATGCACCCGCGCCAGGTGAGCTGCTGGATTACCCACACCAACGCGCGCACCCACGAGATCATCGCCTCGAACCTAGATCGCTCGCCCATGTACTCGGGTGTGATCGAAGGGGTTGGCCCGCGCTACTGCCCCTCGATCGAAGACAAGATCCACCGCTTCGCCGACAAGGACAGCCACCAGGTGTTCATCGAGCCGGAAGGCCTGACCACCCATGAGCTATACCCCAACGGCATTTCCACTTCGTTGCCGTTCGACGTGCAGCTGGAGCTGGTGCGGTCGATCCGCGGCATGGAAAACGCACACATCGTGCGCCCAGGCTACGCGATCGAGTACGACTACTTCGACCCGCGCGACCTGAAATACAGCCTCGAGACCAAAGTCATCGGCGGCCTGTTCTTCGCCGGGCAGATCAACGGCACCACCGGTTACGAAGAAGCCGGTGCGCAAGGCCTGCTGGCGGGGACCAACGCCGCGCTGCGGGCGCAGGGCCGTGAAAGCTGGTGCCCGCGCCGCGACGAGGCTTACATCGGCGTGCTGGTGGATGACCTGATCACCCTGGGTACCCAGGAGCCGTACCGCATGTTCACCTCGCGTGCCGAGTACCGCCTGATCCTGCGCGAAGACAACGCCGACCTGCGCCTGACCGAGAAGGGCCGTGAACTGGGCCTGATCGATGACCAGCGCTGGGCCGCGTTCTGCGCCAAGCGCGACGGCATCGAGCGCGAAGAACAGCGCCTGAAATCGACCTGGGTACGGCCGAACACCGCGCAAGGCCAGGCCATTGTGGATAAGTTCGGCACCCCACTCAGCCACGAGTACAGCCTGCTGAACCTGCTGGCGCGCCCGGAAATCGACTATGCCGGCCTGATCGAGGCGACAGGCGCTGCAGCGGTCGACCCACAGGTTGCCGAGCAGGTCGAAATCCGCACCAAGTACGCCGGCTACATCGACCGCCAGCAGGATGAAATCGCCCGCCTGCGCGCCAGCGAAGATACCCGCCTGCCTGTGGATATCGACTACACGACGATTTCCGGCCTGTCCAAGGAGATCCAGGGCAAGCTGGGCCAGACCCGCCCGGAAACCTTGGGCCAGGCTTCACGCATCCCGGGCGTGACCCCGGCGGCGATTTCCCTGTTGCTGATTCACTTGAAAAAACGCGGCGCTGGCCGCGAATTGGAGCAAAGCGCTTGAGTTCCCTGGTCACCCCGCAACACGCTGAAGAGTTGTCCACAGGCGCGCGCCAGCTAGGCGTCGAGCTGAGTGCCGATCAGCACGAGAGGCTGCTTGGTTATCTGGCCCTGTTGATCAAATGGAACAAAGCCTACAACCTGACTGCTGTGCGTGACCCGGACGAGATGGTTTCGCGGCACTTGCTCGACAGTCTCAGCGTCATGTCGTTTATCCACAGCAAGCGTGACAACTGGCTGGATGTGGGCAGCGGCGGTGGCATGCCTGGCATCCCGTTGGCTATCCTGCATCCGCACAAACGCGTTACCGTGCTGGACGCCAATGGCAAGAAAACGCGTTTCCTGACTCAGGTGAAAATGGAGCTCAAGCTGGACAACCTGACGGTTATCCACAGCCGGGTCGAAGCCTTCCAGCCAGCGCAACCGTTCGACGGAATAATCTCTCGTGCCTTCAGCAGCATGGAGAACTTCACCAACTGGACCCGCCACCTGGGCGACACCGGGACGCAATGGCTTGCAATGAAGGGGCTGCATCCTGCCGATGAACTGGTAGCATTGCCCGCAGACTTCACAGTGGAAAGCGAACAGGCCCTGACCGTTCCGGGTTGCCAGGGCCAGCGCCATCTGCTGATACTGCGCCGCAAGGCATGACTGGGAACACGCGCATCAATGGCTAAGGTATTCGCAATCGCGAACCAGAAAGGTGGTGTAGGCAAGACCACCACCTGTATCAATCTCGCCGCCTCGCTGGCCGCGACCAAGCGTCGTGTGCTGCTGATCGACCTCGATCCGCAGGGCAACGCCACCATGGGCAGCGGTGTGGACAAACACGAGCTCGAGCACTCGGTCTACGACCTGCTGATCGGGGAATGCGACCTGGCCCAGGCCATGCATTACTCCGAGCACGGTGGTTTCCAGCTGCTGCCGGCCAACCGCGACCTGACCGCCGCCGAAGTGGTGCTGCTGGAAATGCAGGTCAAGGAAAGCCGCCTGCGCAACGCGCTGGCGCCCATCCGCGAGAACTACGACTACATCCTCATCGACTGCCCGCCTTCGCTGTCCATGCTGACACTGAACGCCCTGGTCGCTTCCGATGGCGTGATTATCCCCATGCAGTGCGAGTACTACGCGCTGGAAGGTCTCAGTGACCTTGTGGATAACATCAAGCGCATCGCTGCCCGGTTGAACCCGGAGCTGAAGATCGAAGGCCTGCTGCGGACCATGTACGACCCGCGCCTGAGCCTGAACAACGATGTTTCGGCGCAGCTGAAGGAGCACTTCGGCCCGCAGCTGTACGACACGGTCATCCCGCGCAACATTCGCCTGGCCGAGGCCCCAAGCTTCGGCATGCCGGCCTTGGCCTACGACAAGCAATCGCGTGGCGCGCTGGCCTATCTGGCCCTGGCTGGGGAACTGGTTCGCCGTCAACGCCGTCAATCACGCACTGCACAAACAACTTAAGGAATCCGTATGGCCGTCAAGAAACGGGGTCTCGGACGTGGGTTGGATGCACTGCTCAGTGGTCCTTCCGTCAGCGCGCTCGAAGAGCAGGCTGTGAAGATCGACCAGAAAGAACTGCAACACCTGCCGGTCGAGCTGATCCAGCGTGGCAAGTACCAGCCACGCCGGGACATGGACCCGCAGGCGCTGGAAGAGCTCGCGCACTCGATTCGCACTCATGGCGTGATGCAACCGATCGTGGTACGCCCGATCGGCGATAACCGCTACGAGATCATCGCTGGTGAGCGCCGTTGGCGCGCCACACAGCAGGCCGGCCTGGATACCATCCCGGCCATGGTCCGCGAAGTGGCCGACGAAGCCGCCATTGCCATGGCGCTGATCGAGAACATCCAGCGCGAAGACCTCAACCCGCTGGAAGAAGCCCTGGCCCTGCAGCGCCTGCAGCAAGAGTTCGAGCTGACCCAGCAACAGGTGGCTGACGCCGTGGGCAAGTCGCGGGTGACCGTGGCCAACCTGCTGCGCCTGATTACCCTGCCCGAGGCGATCAAGACCATGCTCGCCCATGGCGATCTGGAAATGGGCCATGCCCGCGCATTGCTCGGCCTGGACGAAGATCGTCAGGAAGAGGGGGCGCGTCATGTTGTCGCACGTGGCCTCACTGTGCGCCAAACGGAGGCACTGGTCCGTCAGTGGCTCAGCGACAAGCCTGATCCGGTCGAACCGAGCAAACCTGATCCGGATATCGCACGCCTTGAACAGCGGCTCGCAGAGCGCCTGGGCTCTGCCGTGCAGATCCGTCATGGCAACAAGGGCAAAGGCCAGTTGGTTATTCGCTACAACTCGCTTGACGAGTTGCAAGGCGTGCTTGCTCACATCCGCTGAAACAATTCCTGTTGTAGCGCGCAGTCGGAAATCACTACCGAAGAGTTGAATAGGGGTTAATCCACCCCTATACTCTGCGCGCATTTTGTCGGCACAAATTATGCCAAGTCATAGCTGACTTGTTGGTCGACTTCCGAGGAGCAGTTGTGATGGAAATACGCACGCCAAACCGCCTGCCTTTCCATCGCTGGGCGGTTTTTCCGGTACTGCTGACTCAGTTTGTTGTAGCGCTGCTGGCAACGTTGGTGTTGTGGCAGTGGAAAGGGGCGGTCAGTGGATATTCAGGTCTCTGCGGAGGTTTGATTGCCTGGCTACCCAATCTGTACTTCGCCTGGAAGGCTTTTCGCTTCAGCGGAGCCCGGGCAGCGCAGGCCATCGTCAAGTCGTTCTACGCTGGCGAGGCAGGCAAAATGATTTTGACGGCAGTGTTGTTTGCACTGACCTTCGCAGGAGTGAAGCCATTGGCGCCGTTAGCAGTATTCGGCGTCTTCCTGCTGACCCTCATGGTCAGCTGGTTCGCGCCACTGCTAATGAATAAAAGACTTTCGAGACCTTAGGGCGTTTGAGGCAACCATGGCAGCAGAAACCGCTTCGGGCTATATCCAGCACCACTTGCAGAACCTGACCTACGGTCAACTACCAGACGGCAGCTGGGGCTTCGCCCATTCGGCTGCAGAAGCCAAGGCAATGGGCTTCTGGGCGTTCCACCTGGACACCCTGGGCTGGTCCGTTGCGCTGGGTCTGATCTTCCTGTTCATCTTCCGCATGGCGGCCAAGAAGGCGACTTCCGGTCAGCCTGGCGGTCTGCAGAACTTCGTGGAAGTGATGGTCGACTTCGTCAACGGCAGCGTGAAGGACTCCTTCCACGGCCGTAGCCCGGTCATTGCACCGCTGGCGCTGACCATTTTCGTCTGGGTATTCCTGATGAACGCCGTCGACCTGGTACCGGTCGACTGGATTCCTCAGCTGGCCATCCTGATATCCGGTGATCCGCACATTCCATTCCGCGCCGTGTCGACCACCGACCCGAACGCGACCTTGGCCATGGCCTTCTGCGTGTTCGCCCTGATCATCTTCTACAGCATCAAGGTCAAGGGCCTGGGCGGCTTCATCGGTGAGCTGACCCTGCACCCGTTCGGCAGCAAGAACATCTTCGTGCAGATCCTGCTGATTCCGGTCAACTTCCTGCTGGAATTCGTCACCCTGATCGCCAAGCCGATCTCGCTGGCACTGCGTCTGTTCGGCAACATGTACGCCGGTGAGCTGGTGTTCATCCTGATCGCTGTAATGTTCGGCTCCGGCCTGCTCTGGCTGAGCGGCCTGGGTGTGGTGCTGCAATGGGCGTGGGCTGTGTTCCACATCCTGATCATCACCCTGCAAGCTTTCATCTTCATGATGCTGACCATCGTCTACCTGTCGATGGCCCACGAAGATAACCATTAAGACCGCCTGGCGTGTCTGATAGCCTTCCCCGCCCGTTTGGGGGGAGGGCTTAAAAAGTCCGCAAGGGCATGCTGTACCAAACGATTTGTTTTACCGCTTCAACTTAAAAACCTAACCAATACGACGTAAAAGTCGGGAGGAAAGATGGAAACTGTAGTTGGTCTGACCGCTATCGCTGTTGCTCTGCTGATCGGCCTGGGTGCTCTGGGTACCGCCATTGGTTTCGGCCTGCTGGGCGGCAAATTCCTGGAAGGCGCTGCTCGCCAGCCAGAAATGGTTCCAATGCTGCAGGTTAAAATGTTCATCGTTGCCGGTCTGCTCGACGCCGTAACCATGATCGGTGTTGGTATCGCTCTGTTCTTCACCTTCGCGAATCCGTTCGTTGGTCAAATCGCCGGCTAATCACTCGTTAACCACGAGTTGATAGCTGTGATGAACCAAAGACCGAGCGAGGTGTTGGCGTGAACATTAATGCAACCCTGATTGGCCAATCCGTTGCCTTCCTGATTTTTGTACTCTTCTGCATGAAGTACGTATGGCCTCCGGTCATTACTGCCCTGCAAGAGCGTCAAAAGAAGATTGCCGACGGCTTGGACGCTGCCAACCGCGCAGCTCGCGACCTGGAGCTGGCCCAAGAGAAAGCGGGTCAGCAACTGCGTGAAGCTAAAGCACAGGCAGCCGAAATCATTGAGCAAAGCAAGAAACGCGCTGCTCAGCTTGTCGAGGAAGCCCGTGACCAGGCCCGCGTCGAAGCTGACCGTGTGAAGGCTCAGGCTCTGGCCGAGATCGAACAGGAACTGAACAGCGCTAAAGACGCCCTGCGTGCCCAAGTGGGTGCCCTGGCCGTTGGCGGTGCTGAAAAGATCCTTGGCGCCACAATCGATCAAAACGCGCATGCGGAGCTGGTTAACAAACTGGCCGCTGAAATTTAAGCGAGGGCGATCATGGCAGAACTGACCACGTTGGCCCGACCTTACGCTAAGGCTGCCTTTGAGCATGCCCAGGCCCATCAGCAACTGGCCAATTGGTCAGCCATGCTCGGCCTGGCTGCTGCGGTGTCGCAAGACGACACCATGCAGCGCCTGCTCAAGGCCCCGCGACTGAAGATAGCAGAAAAGGCCGCCACGATCATTGACGTGTGCGGTGACAAGTTCAATGCACAGGCACAGAATTTCATTCATGTTGCCGCGGAAAACGACCGTCTCCTGCTTCTGCCGGAGATTGCCAATCTGTTCGACCTGTACAAGGCCGAGCAAGAGAAGTCCGTGGACGTGGAAGTCACCAGTGCCTTCGCGTTGAACCAAGAACAGCAAGACAAACTCGCCAAGGTTCTCAGTGCACGGCTAGGCCAGGAAGTTCGCCTGCACGCGTCGGAGGATGCCAGCCTGATTGGTGGCGTCGTCATCCGCGCTGGTGACCTGGTAATCGATGGCTCTGTTCGCGGCAAAATCGCGAAACTGGCCGAAGCATTGAAATCTTGAGTTTGAAGGGGCAGCAGAGCAATGCAGCAACTCAATCCTTCCGAAATTAGTGAAATCATCAAGGGCCGCATCGACAACCTCGATGTGAGCTCCCAAGCCCGTAACGAAGGTACCGTTGTTTCGGTATCCGACGGTATCGTGCGGATCCACGGTCTGGCCGACGTCATGTACGGCGAAATGATCGAGTTCCCTGGCGGCGTCTACGGCATGGCCCTGAACCTGGAGCAAGACTCCGTAGGTGCAGTGATCCTGGGTGCCTATGACACCCTCGCCGAAGGCATGAGCGCCAAGTGCACCGGCCGCATCCTGGAAGTTCCGGTTGGTAAGGAACTGCTGGGTCGCGTCGTTGACGCACTGGGTAACCCGATCGACGGCAAAGGTCCGCTGGGCAATACCCAGACTGACGCAGTCGAAAAAGTAGCCCCAGGCGTGATCTGGCGTAAGTCGGTAGACCAGCCTGTACAGACTGGCTACAAGTCCGTCGACGCCATGATCCCTGTCGGCCGTGGCCAGCGCGAGCTGATCATCGGTGACCGTCAGATCGGCAAGACCGCCATGGCCATCGACGCCATCATCAACCAGAAAGACTCCGGTATTTTCTGTGTTTATGTTGCTGTCGGCCAGAAGCGTTCCACCGTTGCCAACATCGTTCGCAAGCTGGAAGAAAACGGCGCCCTGGCCAACACCATCGTGGTTGTTGCCAGTGCTTCGGAATCCGCCGCACTGCAGTTCCTGGCGCCTTACGCCGGCTGCACCATGGGCGAGTTCTTCCGTGACCGCGGTGAAGACGCCCTGATCGTTTACGATGACCTGTCCAAGCAGGCCGTTGCCTACCGTCAGATCTCCCTGCTGCTGCGCCGTCCACCAGGACGTGAAGCGTACCCAGGTGACGTGTTCTATCTCCACTCCCGTCTGCTGGAGCGTGCATCGCGCGTTTCGGAAGAGTACGTCGAGAAGTTCACCAACGGTGCAGTCACTGGCAAGACCGGTTCCCTGACCGCCCTGCCGATCATCGAAACCCAGGCTGGCGACGTTTCCGCGTTCGTTCCGACCAACGTTTTTTCCATCACCGACGGTCAGATCTTCCTGGAATCGGCCATGTTCAACTCGGGCATCCGCCCTGCAGTGAACGCCGGTGTTTCGGTATCGCGCGTGGGTGGTGCCGCTCAGACCAAGATCATCAAGAAGCTGTCCGGTGGTATTCGTACCGCTCTGGCTCAGTACCGTGAACTGGCTGCATTCGCCCAGTTCGCTTCCGATCTGGACGAAGCGACCCGCAAGCAGCTGGAGCATGGTCAGCGCGTAACCGAGCTGATGAAGCAGAAGCAGTACGCGCCAATGTCCATCGCGGACATGGCCCTGTCGCTGTACGCCGCTGAGCGTGGTTTCCTGACTGACGTAGAAGTCTCCAAGGTCGGCAGCTTCGAGCAAGCGCTGATCGCCTACTTCAACCGTGATCACGCCGAACTCCTGGCGAAGATCAACGTGAAGGGTGACTTCAACGACGAAATCGACGCTGGCCTGAAAGCCGGTATCGAGAAGTTCAAGGCCACCCAGACCTGGTAAGCCGCAGCGGGGGCCCTGGCCCCCGCTTGCTAACCTGATAGGTGATACATGGCAGGCGCAAAAGAGATTCGCAGTAAGATTGCGAGCATCAAAAGCACGCAAAAAATTACCAGCGCCATGGAGAAAGTGGCGGTCAGCAAAATGCGCAGGGCACAAATGCGCATGGCTGCTAGCCGTCCTTACGCGGAGCGTATCCGCCAGGTGATCGGTCATCTGGCCAACGCCAACCCGGAATACCGCCACCCGTTCATGATCGACCGCCCTGTAAAGCGCGCCGGTTATGTTGTGGTGAGCAGTGACCGTGGTTTGTGCGGTGGCTTGAACACCAACCTGTTCAAGGCCCTGGTCAAGGACATGAACGCAAACCGCGAACAGGGCGTTGAAATCGACCTGTGCGTGATTGGTAGCAAGGGTGCGACTTTCTTCCGCATCTTTGGCGGCAACGTCGTAGCCGCGATCAGCCAACTGGGCGAAGAGCCATCGATCAATGATCTGATCGGCTCCGTCAAAGTGATGCTGGACGCCTACCTGGACGGCCGTATCGATCGCCTCTCCGTGGTTTCGAACAAGTTCATCAACACCATGACCCAACAACCGACGGTCGAGCAGTTGGTACCGTTGGTGGCAACCCCGGATCAGGATCTCAAGCATCACTGGGATTACCTGTACGAACCCGACGCAAAAGAGCTGCTGGACGGCTTGATGGTGCGTTACGTGGAGTCGCAGGTATACCAGGCGGTGGTCGAGAACAACGCTGCTGAACAAGCGGCCCGGATGATCGCCATGAAAAACGCCACAGACAACGCCGGTGATTTGATCAAAGAGCTGCAGTTGATCTACAACAAGGCGCGTCAGGCTGCGATCACCCAGGAGATCTCGGAAATCGTCGGCGGCGCTGCCGCGGTTTAACGGTTCAAATATTCAGAGGATCCAGCTATGAGTAGCGGACGTATCGTTCAAATCATCGGCGCCGTCATCGACGTGGAATTCCCACGTGACGTCGTGCCGAGTGTATACAACGCGCTGAAAGTACAAGGCGCGGAAACCACCCTGGAAGTTCAGCAGCAGCTGGGCGACGGCGTGGTTCGTACCATTGCGATGGGCTCGACCGAAGGCCTGAAGCGTGGTCTGGATGTCGTCGACACTGGCGCTGCCATTTCCGTTCCAGTTGGTAAGGCCACTCTCGGCCGTATCATGGACGTACTGGGCAACCCAATCGACGAAGCCGGCCCGATCGGCGAAGAAGAGCGTCGCGGTATCCACCAGCCAGCGCCTTCGTTCGCTGACCAGGCAGGCGGCAACGACCTGCTGGAAACCGGCATCAAGGTTATCGACCTGGTTTGCCCGTTCGCCAAGGGTGGTAAGGTTGGTCTGTTCGGTGGTGCCGGTGTCGGCAAGACCGTAAACATGATGGAACTGATCCGTAACATCGCCATGGAACACAGCGGTTACTCCGTGTTCGCTGGTGTGGGGGAGCGTACTCGTGAGGGTAACGACTTCTACCACGAGATGAAGGACTCCAACGTTCTCGACAAGGTGGCGCTGGTCTACGGTCAGATGAACGAGCCACCAGGAAACCGTCTGCGCGTAGCGCTGACCGGCCTGACCATGGCTGAGAAGTTCCGTGACGAAGGTAACGACGTTCTGCTGTTCGTCGACAACATCTATCGTTACACCCTGGCCGGTACTGAAGTATCCGCTCTGCTGGGCCGTATGCCTTCGGCAGTAGGTTACCAGCCGACCCTGGCTGAAGAGATGGGCGTTCTGCAAGAGCGCATCACCTCCACCAAGGAAGGTTCGATCACCTCCGTCCAGGCCGTATACGTACCTGCGGACGACCTGACCGACCCGTCGCCAGCGACCACCTTCGCCCACTTGGACGCCACCGTCGTTCTGTCCCGTGACATCGCCTCCCTGGGTATCTACCCGGCGGTCGACCCACTGGACTCGACTTCGCGCCAGCTGGACCCGAACGTGATCGGCAACGAACACTACGAGACCGCTCGTGGCGTTCAGTATGTTCTGCAGCGCTACAAAGAGCTGAAGGACATCATTGCGATTCTGGGTATGGACGAACTGTCCGAGAGCGACAAGCAACTGGTAGCCCGCGCTCGTAAGATCCAGCGCTTCCTGTCGCAGCCGTTCTTCGTGGCCGAAGTCTTCACCGGCTCGCCAGGCAAGTACGTTTCCCTGAAAGACACCATCGCTGGCTTCAGCGGCATCCTCAAAGGTGACTACGACCACCTGCCAGAACAAGCGTTCTACATGGTCGGCAGCATCGACGAAGCGATCGAGAAAGCCAAGAAACTGTAATCCCGGCGCCCCGCAAGGGGCGCTAATCAGGTTGAGGCAAGCAGATGGCTATGACAGTCCATTGCGACATCGTCAGCGCGGAAGGGGAAATCTTCTCCGGCCTGGTCGAGATGGTAGTAGCGCACGGCAACCTGGGCGATCTGGGTATCGCTCCAGGCCACGCGCCGCTGATCACCAATCTCAAGCCAGGTCCGATCACGCTGACCAAGCAGGGTGGCACTCAAGAGGTGTTCTACATCTCCGGTGGCTTCCTCGAAGTGCAGCCAAACATGGTGAAGGTTCTTGCCGACACCGTGCAACGTGCTGCCGACCTGGACGAAGCTCAGGCTCAGGAAGCCCTCAAGGCTGCCGAGAACGCGCTGAACACTAAGGGCTCGGACTTCGACTACGGCGCTGCTGCCGCACGTCTGGCCGAGGCTGCAGCTCAGCTGCGTACTGTCCAGCAATTGCGCAAAGGCAGGTAATCCGGCTTAGGCCAGGTACTTCCGTTGCGATTGAGTTAAAGGGTAGCCTCGGCTACCCTTTTTCTTTTTCTGAATTTCTATTTTGGTCACGTAGCTGACCGCCCAGGATTGGTAGCCAGTAATGTCACTCGATATCGTAATTCTTGCCGCCGGCCAAGGTACCCGCATGCGCTCGGCGCTGCCCAAGGTACTGCACCCGGTCGCCGGCAACTCCATGCTCGGCCATGTTATCCACAGCGCGCGCCAGCTCCAGCCGCAAGGTATCCATGTCGTTATCGGCCATGGTGCCGAGCTGGTCCGCGAGCGCCTGGCCGCTGACGACCTGAACTTCGTCATGCAGGAAAAGCAGCTGGGGACTGGCCATGCGGTTGCCCAGGCACTGCCGGCGCTGACCGCCGACACCGTGTTGGTGCTGTACGGCGACGTGCCACTGATCGACGTGGAAACCCTGCGGCGCCTGCTGGCCAAGGTTAATGAGCAGCAGCTGGGGCTGCTTACCGTCACCCTCGACGACCCGACCGGCTATGGCCGCATCGTCCGTGATGAGCAAGGCCAGGTCACTGCCATCGTTGAGCACAAGGACGCCAATGACGCGCAGAAAGCCATCAAAGAGGGCAACACCGGCATTCTGGCGCTGCCGGCTGCACGCCTGGCTGACTGGATGGGCCGCCTGTCGAACAACAACGCCCAAGGCGAGTATTACCTGACCGATGTCATCGCCATGGCGGTCTCTGATGGCCTGGTGGTGGCTACCGAGCAGCCACACGACCCAATGGAAGTGCAGGGCGCCAACGACCGTCGCCAGTTGTCCGAGCTGGAGCGTCATTACCAGTTGCGTGAAGGACGTCGCCTTATGGCCCAGGGTGTGACCCTGCGTGACCCGGCGCGCTTCGATGTTCGCGGCGAGGTCACCGTGGGCCGCGATGTGCTCATCGACATCAACGTGATTCTCGAAGGCAAGGTGGTCATCGAGGACGATGTACAGATCGGCCCGAACTGCGTGATCAAGAACACCACCCTGCGCAAAGGTGCGGTGGTCAAAGCCAACAGCCACCTCGAAGGCGCCGTGATGGGCGAGGGCAGTGATGCCGGCCCGTTCGCCCGCCTGCGCCCAGGCAGCGTGCTGGAGGCCAAGGCCCATGTGGGTAACTTTGTCGAACTGAAGAACGCCCACCTGGGTGAAGGCGCCAAGGCCGGTCACCTGACCTACTTGGGCGATGCCGAGATCGGTGCGCGTACCAACATCGGTGCCGGCACCATCACTTGCAACTACGATGGGGCCAACAAGTTCAAGACTGTTATGGGCGAGGACGTGTTCATCGGCTCGAACAACTCGCTGGTGGCGCCTGTGGAAATCCAGGCCGGCGCGACCACGGCTGCCGGTTCGACCATTACCCAGACCGTCGAGGCGGGTGACCTGGCCGTGGCACGTGCGCGCCAGCGCAACATCCCGGGCTGGAAGCGGCCGGAGAAGATCAAGAAAAGCTGAGTTATTCACAGCTGTTTCGATCGAAAGCCGACTTGTGAATAAGTCGGCTTTTTTTGTGGGCGGATCATGCCTTCGCGAACAAATGTCTTGCTCCTTTCCCAAGGCCGACACGATCTCCTGTGGGAGCGGGTTCATCGATGCGTCGAACCGCCGCGAATACCGGCGAAGCCGGTGCCACACACCGCGTCGGATTCTTCGCGGATGAACCCGCTCCCACAGGGTGCCTCATTATCCCTAATATTTATCCACAGCTTGACGAATCGCTCATCTTAGGTTTTGATTGCAAGCATTATCTTTCGAATCGAAACTTATACGCTCATGTCGAAACGAAACACCCCACAACGGCGGCACAACATCCTGGCCTTGCTCAGCGAGCAGGGCGAGGTGAGCGTGGACGCCTTGGCCAAGCGTTTCGCAACCTCGGAAGTGACCATTCGCAAAGACCTTGCCGCCCTGGAAACCAACGGCTTGTTGCTGCGCCGCTACGGCGGTGCAGTGCCGGTGCCGCAAGAACTGCTCGGTGAACCCGCCCAGCCGGTGTCTTCCTACAAGAAGGCTATCGCCCGCGCCGCCGTCGGGCGTATCCGTGAGCATGCGCGCATCATTATCGACAGTGGCAGCACCACGGCAGCGATGATCCCGGAACTGGGGCGCCAGCCTGGCCTGGTGGTGATGACCAACTCGCTGAATGTGGCCCGGGCCATCTGTGACCTTGAACACGAGCCTGTACTGCTGATGACCGGTGGCACCTGGGACCCGCATTCGGAATCGTTCCAAGGCCAGGTCGCCGAGCAGGTCCTGCGCTCGTACGATTTCGACCAGCTGTTCATCGGTGCCGACGGCATCGACCTCGGCCGGGGTACCACCACCTTCAACGAGCTGCTCGGGCTGAGCCGGGTCATGGCTGAAGTTGCCCGCGAAGTGATCGTGATGGTCGAGTCGGACAAGGTCGGTCGCAAGATCCCCAACCTTGAGCTGCCCTGGGGCAGCGTACACACCCTTATTACAGATGAACGCTTGCCCGCAGCGGCACGCGAACACATTCAAGCCCGCGGCATCAACCTGATCTGCGCCGCGATCAGCCAGGAGCAATAACCATGTGTGGAATCGTTGGCGCCGTCGCCGAGCGCAATATCACCGCCATCCTGATCGAAGGCCTCAAGCGTCTTGAGTACCGCGGCTACGACAGCGCCGGCCTGGCCGTACTCACCCAGAACGGTGAGCTGCAGCGCCGCCGCCGCATCGGCAAGGTCAGCGAACTGCAAGCTGCAGTTGCTGCTGACCCCCTGGCCGGCCAACTGGGCATCGCCCACACCCGTTGGGCTACCCATGGTGCTCCGACCGAAGGCAACGCCCACCCGCATTTCTCGGGCAGTGAAGTGGCTGTGGTGCATAACGGCATCATCGAAAACCACGAAGAGTTGCGCGAAGAGCTGAAGGGCCTGGGCTATGCCTTCACATCGCAGACCGACACCGAAGTCATTGTCCACCTGATTCACCACACCCTGAAGAGCATTCCCGACCTCGCCGATGCCCTGAAGGCCGCGGTGAAGCGCCTGCATGGCGCCTATGGTCTGGCTCTGATCAACGCCAAGCAGCCTGACCGCCTGGTGGCGGCACGTAGCGGTAGCCCGCTGGTAATCGGCCTGGGCCTGGGCGAGAACTTCCTGGCCTCCGACCAGTTGGCCTTGCGCCAGGTCACCGACCGCTTCATGTACCTGGAAGAGGGCGACATTGCCGAAATCCGCCGTGACCAGGTCACCATCTGGGATCAGGCCGGCCACCAGGTCCAGCGCGAAACCGTGCAATACCACGAAGGTGCCGAGGCGGCAGACAAGGGTAACTACCGCCACTTCATGCTCAAGGAAATTCACGAGCAGCCAACCGTGGTTCAGCGCACCCTGGAAGGTCGCTTGGGTAAAGACCATGTCCTGGTCCAGGCTTTCGGTCCACAGGCTGCCGAGCTGTTCGCCAAGGTGCGTAACGTGCAGATCGTTGCCTGCGGCACCAGCTACCATGCCGGCATGGTTGCCCGTTACTGGCTGGAAAGCCTGGCTGGCATCCCGTGCCAGGTAGAAGTGGCCAGCGAGTTCCGTTACCGCAAGGTGGTGGTGCAGCCGGACACCCTGTTTGTTTCCATTTCGCAGTCTGGCGAA
This sequence comes from Pseudomonas sp. NPDC089407, assembly GCF_044900445.1. Taxonomy (NCBI): domain Bacteria; kingdom Pseudomonadati; phylum Pseudomonadota; class Gammaproteobacteria; order Pseudomonadales; family Pseudomonadaceae; genus Pseudomonas; species Pseudomonas sp. NPDC089407. Next base: position 145,265 of record NZ_JBJDNB010000008.1, on the reverse strand, counting down.
ACCGCCGACACCTTGGCTGCGTTGCGCAATGCCAAGGAGCTGGGCTTCCTCGGTAGCCTGGCGATCTGCAACGTGGGCATCAGTTCGCTGGTACGTGAATCGGACCTGACCCTGCTGACTTTGGCTGGCCCGGAAATTGGCGTGGCCTCGACCAAGGCCTTCACCACCCAGCTGGTTTCGCTGATGCTGCTGACCCTGGCCTTGGGCCAAGTGCGCGGCACCCTGGAAGCGGGTGTTGAAGCTGAGCTGGTCGAAGAACTGCGTCGTCTGCCGACCCGCCTGGGCGAAGCCCTGGCCATGGACGCCACGGTCGAGAAAATCGCCGAGCTGTTCGCAGACAAGCACCACACCCTGTTCCTCGGCCGTGGTGCGCAGTACCCGGTTGCGATGGAGGGTGCACTCAAGCTCAAGGAAATCTCCTACATCCACGCCGAAGCCTACCCGGCGGGAGAACTGAAGCACGGCCCGCTGGCACTGGTGGACAACGACATGCCGGTGGTTACCGTTGCGCCGAACAACGAACTGCTCGAGAAGCTGAAGTCGAACCTGCAGGAAGTGCGCGCCCGTGGTGGCGAGTTGGTGGTATTCGCCGACGAGCAGGCTGGCATGAGCAATGGCGAAGGCACCCACGTGATCAAGGTGCCGCACATTGCCGACGCCCTGGCGCCGATTTTGTACACCATTCCGCTGCAGCTGCTGTCGTACTACGTGGCCGTGCTCAAGGGCACTGACGTCGACCAGCCGCGTAACCTGGCGAAATCGGTGACGGTCGAGTAAGTCATCGAACCCGCCACGAGCGGTGGTTTCCGACAATAAAAGCGGTACCGCGACAATAAAAGCTGTCCTGCGCGACTGCGGCCTCCCATAGGGGCCACGGTCGCATGGGGCGGCGCGACACAGTTACGTTCCAAGCAGTCTCAGCATGCTCTCCATACCGCGTTTGAAAATTCAGCCAGAAGAGTCAATTCGTTCGTATCTGGAACGTTCTTTGTTCCTCTGCTGGAACTCTCATGCTGTCGACGACATCCGTAAATTTCAAAATAAGGTTCGATTCTTCAAATCTGACATGAAAGAAATTTCGGTCTTTTGGCGATTGATAGGCAGACCGCTGATAGGCTGCACGCTGGTTGTGTCATGATTTAATCCGAAAAGCGAGCGGGCTTTTCTGCCAGTGCGCTTGGCTGTGTCAGACTATGTTTTGTTTGAGTGCATTGCTGCCGGCGCCGAGAACCTCAGATTATGCGGGCCTCTGTGTCAAACTATGTAATGAGCATCCAGTCGCCCCAGACCTACAACCAGATGTAATGGCGTGACTAGCAAGCTGGATTTCCGACACAGGGACACGCCCTACAACCATGTCGTTGGCCGCAGCATCTTGATCCGCGTACATTTCTGGCTACTGCTGCTGAAATTCGCTGAACAACACCCGCTGCTGAAACCCGATGTGTCCTTCACCGATCGGTTCGTCGATATGCAAGAAGAGCGAATTGATTTGTCCATCCGGCTGGGAGGCTCAGGGCAGTGGCCTTCCTCAGTTGGCCACCAACATCTGGGGGACGAGCGACTGATCTTCGGCGCCTCGGCCAAGTATCTGGCGAAGCGCGGAGTACCTCTTTCTGCCGCTGAGCTCGCCGACCACGATGCTGTGCTCCATGGAAAACCGACGACACAACCAGCTTGTGGTCGATCAAGCAGGACAACGGCAGCGCGCAGGTCATACAGAGTGAAGGCCGAATTATTGTTGGGCATAGCGAAGCCCAGGTTGAAGTGATCAAGGCGGGATTCGGTATCGCCCAGTGCGCTACGTGGCTGGTACAGGATGAGGTCGACCGTGGCGACCTCGTGCCCATCCTGCCAGTACTGACCACAGAGGGCTTACTGCTGAACCTAGTATGGCCGGTCGGCCGGCAGCTCCTGCCGAAAGTTGATGCGGCGCTGGAGCTGCTCAGTACGGAGCTTCGTATAAGCTAATCGGCGGGTGAGTCTCTTTGCCTATCGGTGCCAGTTGATGTAACCGAAGCTGTATCCCTTGATCATCTCCACGGTCTTGGCAGCGCGTTCTGGAAGAGGTGCGTACTTTTGCTCAATGAAGGTGAAGTACTGCTTCGTAACGTTCATGAAGTGCTCAGCGCAGTCGGGATGGGCCAGATTCTCGAAAACCCCGCCCCGTCCAAACTGCTTTTCGAGGTACATGGCCACGCCGTGCAGCTTGGACTGCCACGAGTACGGATATTCGTCTTTCAGGTCGTCCGGCATTTTCTGCTTGGGCTGAATGATCGTTGTCCCGTGGGCCAGAACGTTCCTGAGAACGAAGAGCTTATCGATGCCTTCTTTGACCTGCGGATCAACTCCATGGTCGATTTTCTCACCCAAGTACGACACCGAGGCGGACGAGAGCTTTTCCCAAGACCCGCTGCTTTCCAGATCTACCAAGAACCTGGCGAGGAGTCGAGTTGGTGCGTCATGTTCGGTTCGCCCTTCCCGGCTGCCACGAGTGATCGCAGCATCGATGTCATCCTTGACCCGCTCAGAAAGGATTGTGCGCATGCTCCCTTCGATGATCGAGGCATTCAGGATCAGCAGCGCGAACCCATTCTTGTACTTGAAGTAGGCATGAGGTTCGTCACTGCCTTCTTCGTTTGGCTCAATGGACAGCGTCCTCTTGTGGTTCAGCGCCAACGTTTCGTAGGCAAGGAGGAGCGATGTTGCGGTTTCCCATCCAACGTAGGTGGTCATATCAGGTCCTTGTAGCGGATTCAAACCAACAGGCGGTAGCTGCGCCTGAGGAATGATCAACGAAGTGGTAGAAAAGTAGTGTTACGGATCTGCCTGTGCGCATTGCGAGGCATCTTCCGGCTCTGATCAGTTGCCTTTTACAGCGCCAAGAAGCCTGGCCAGGATGCCCGGCTTGCCTGGCTCATCTTTCACCTGCCGCTCAGTCACGACCTGGACTGGAGGAGAAATGTGGTCAGAGAGAGGCACCCAGTCGCCGTCGACTAGCGCCTCTAATCGGCTGAACGGAATGGACGCTTTGGAAAAGGTCTGATTGTCCTCGCCCAGATGTTCGGTGATCCAGAAAAGATAGGCTTCTTCCGGATCTAGACCATCGTCCCAGCTCGCATTGAATCCCGCTGCTTCGACCTCCGACTTAAGGCAACGACCCAACGTGGTGCCCGGCTTGTAGTTGCCCCTGTCCTTCAATGCCATGTCCAAGGTGGTCCAAAAGCAGATTCGGTAGATGGAGTGATCGTCATCCAATTGATCGAGTTGAGAGCGAAGCACGTCATGCGGGAATGAATTTGCGTCCCCATGCCAGCGGCGTGCTCGAAAGCAATCGTCCGGGATGTCTCGCAGTTTTGCGGTGTAGTCGTTGCGGTAGATATATTCGTTAGTCACGCTGACTTCCCATTTGCCTGAGCAGTCGATTGTGCCACATCTATAGTGGCACGCCTCTTAACCACCATTCCAGAGCGGTTAGCGATCCCTCACAGCATTATGGAAGGTGACCGATTCGCTCAGCGCGGCGCGGTTCATGCGATACCCACAGGGGCAGATGCTAAGGCCAGGCGGCACGAACGCGGCACACCACTTCCAGTGGGAAAGCCATGCGCGGTTCAGCGTCGCCTCCCCATTTATCCTGCCGGAGGTTGGACAGAGGCGACAGGAGCTGGTTGAGCAGGTAGCCGTGAGCAGCGTGCACTTCTACAACTTTGAAGCCAGCACGAGTGGCGCGTTCAGCGGCCGCAACCCAGTCTTCAATGATCGCTTCCATCTGGGCGCCTGATAGCTCAGTTTGCATCAGCGCACCTTCGGCGCCCCTGGCGCTGGGTGCGCTTCGCGCCACCCAAGGCGAGACCCTGGCAGTCATGCAGGTATGTGGTGGCTCGGAGTCGTTCAACGTGGTCAATCAGCTGCGCGTGCTTGGCCGCTGGATGCGGATGTTCACCATCCCGAACCAGTCCTCGGTGCCCAAGGCCTACCTGGAGTTCGACGACGCCGGGCGCATGAAGCCTTCGCCGTACTATGACCGCGTGGTGGATGTCATGGAGGAACTGGTGAAGTTCACCGTCCTGCTGCGCGACCACCAGGAGTTCCTGGTGGATCGCTATTCGGAGCGCAAGGAAAACGTCGAGCAGCTATCTGCTCGTGTGAACCAGCGCTCGATCTGAGGCTATGCCCGGAATGTCCGCTTCACGGCCTGAGCAAGACGCACGATGATCTGCGTATGACTGATAAGTAGTTCCGCATCCACGGATACGCTTGTCATCAAATAATTGACACGCGAGTCACTGGGTATAGGCTTGTAGTCGAGGACTGCAACTGCGCATCCGTCGGGACTGGTTACCAGCAAGAACCCCCCGCAATTTCGGCAGCAGAGAAAGCTGGTTTCTTTGAAGTAGTGACGGCGGGCTTAGCCGGTCGGATCCTGAACCCATGGTCTCAAGACCGGGAGCTAAAGGATCGCTGCGACTACTCCTCATAAGTCTCTCGAGAAGGCACCTTGGGTGCCTTTTTTATCTTATGACTGGCGTAAACCGCAGCTTTCATAGTCCTAAATTTCGTAGATATCTCTGAGCCCCATAATGAACCTTGGAGGTATTTTGGAAATCAGGGGTGATTCAATACTGTGCTTGCCATAATGCCTTCGGGTTAACTGGCCTTAGTGATTTCTTTTACGGAAAATACAATTGGCCTTAGAGATTCGGCCTTGAGCTCGAACTCCCTATTATTTTGTACAAAAGTCCATTTGCAGAGTCGTAAGTCCTCGCTATATAAATGCTCTTCGTGCAATGGTGAGTCGGGAAGCGCAAGGAGTATTTGAACGTAATGCCCGCTTTCTGAATATAAAGCTTTTCGAATCGATATTGTAATACCAAGCTGAGGATCGGTCCATTGCCCAGAGGAGCTCAACATTTTATTGCGCCCGCTAAATGGGTTGGGGATCTCATTTAGTTTTATGCTCAGAGTGGACGCTACCTGCTCCAATTCCTCATACTTTTGCTTAGGAACATACTCTAACTTGACCTTGTCTGCAGAGAAAAGCTCAGAGGCCTGATGCTGGGCTTCTTCCTTGGTGATGTAATTGGTGGCAACATCATTCTTTCCAATATAGTGCTCCGCCACAAATTCTTTAGTGTAATATTTTTCACCAAGCTCCCGAACAGAGATGTAAGAGGTGGAGTCTACTATTTTAAAGTCCGAATAGTTATGCAGCAAAGCAAGTAGGCCACCGATGGCGGTAAAGCCGACCACAATACCAGCATAAAATTTTGAGTTGACTGCTTCTGATCCAGTTGATCCCTGACTCATTTGTATTCCATTCGTCTGCGTTTCTTTAGTCGAGTACATATATTTAGGTGCATTTTAGATTCCGTTACTCGACTTTTTAGTGTTTTATTTGAGCATTGCCTGATTTATCTCGCTGGTACCTCTGTGAAGCCTGCTCTGTTTAGATCCTCCCGCATTGCGTCCAAGCAGTTGTTGGGAACGGCGAGCCAGAAAAGGTTTTTCGCTCTAGTCAGCGCAACATAGCCGATGCGGCCGTCTTCCGTTGCAGTGCCGTCCAGCATAGCGCTGATGTTAGCCTTGGTCGCGACGTAGAGGACAGCTCCTATAGATTCGCCTTTAACCTGGTGAACAGTTTCAACTCTTAAGTCATGAGCTTCCTGACCATCACCCCTAGCACCGCTGAGCGCGACGTCCTCCAAGCGCTTCTTGGCCATCTTATTTCCGAAAGTTGCGACTGTTTTCAGCCCGAATAGTTGATCCATTTGGGTAAGCAGGGTGCGCAAATTTGCGACCAGTTTCGGATGCCACTGTGCTTTGGCTTGGAGCGAAGAAGACGGGAGTCCCGTCTCTGCATCGCGTGTGAACGCCCATAGCAACCGCCTAAGTCTCAGCATCCAGACTTCATGAGGCGAACCCTGCAACGTCGAGCTGAGTCCACTCGGTGCATCAGCGATAAGCTCCACAACCGCTTTGCATACCATACGGAAAGCATCCTGATAGCGATGCTGCTGATCGCGGGCCAATGCAGCCTCTGCAAAAAGGTTCACAACTCCCTGTCCTGGGGCGGCGGCTGTACCTGCAAGTTTGGCGGCGCGATCCGTGTTCCTGCTGAGAATGACGGCGTCTTCTGCCTGTATGCCCAGCTCGTCAAGACGGTCTTTGAATGAGCTGATCAGCTTAAGGTGCTCGGCGTCCTTGTACCCTACGAAAAATGCTCCACCTTGCCCAGGTTGTCTGTCTGGCTCATCGGTTCGGCCGCAGAGGCGGTTGGCAATATCGATGATGGGCGGTAGGGAACGGTAGTTGCGGGTGAGCTTGTAGTCTCTCACTCCCGGGCGGTCGGAGTAGGTTTCCAAAAACCTGCCATCAGCGCCGGCGAAGGCGAAGATACCCTGGTTAACGTCACCGATCAGTGATACCTGCACACCTGCATTGATAAGTAATTCCAAGGTCACTTTGTGCATCGTGCCCAGATCCTGCGATTCGTCGACCAGAATCTGCGGATAGCGCGTGGCCAATGCCTTCAGAATGGTAGGCTGATCAAGCAGCGTTCGAATTACCCAATAGCGCCCAAGATCATGGGTATACGCGCCAGTGCGCCCCAGATTTTCGATGAGCTCCCTGGCCTTTCTGCGATCAAGGTGTTCGACCGCCCCCTGGGTGTCGATGAAGAAGATCGACTTTCCATTCTCTACGCCTACCTGCACATCCTTGATCGGGATTGGGCGCTCGTTTTTGCTCTTCCAGTACTGGAAGCTACTTAAGAACGCCTCCGAACCCGATACAAGATAGGGGGTTCGCGTGGCGCCCATGGTGCGGTAGGCATGAGGGCGCAGAACGTGCTGGGTGAAAAATCCGTCTAGTGTGTCTACTTCTACGCGCTTGCGATTAGCATCCTCCGGCAGATCCGAGGCCAGCTCCGCGTAGCCCTTGTTGAAGGTATTTACGGCCACATTGGAAAACGACAACAGCACGACGCGGCCACGGTGATCGGCCAGCTTTTGCCTAATGGCGATCAACCGCCGAATAGCTGTGGCTGTTTTTCCACTGCCGGCGCAAGCCGTGACTGCCATCGGTTCTAAGGGAGCTTCGATTACAGCTTTCTGCTCATCGGATAGCTTCATGGCTTTTCCGCCTCCTGGCAAACGTGCTGGATAGCTTGCTGGAGGTACTCTGGGACCTTGAATCCTGGCGTTAAAGCAATTTTATCGGCAAGCGCTTGAGCGTAGCGGCCCTTCTGCACATTGCTATTGGTGTCTTTACGCTCAAACATCCCGCAGAACAACGCCTTGGCTTTGGCGGTGTTGTCTGGCGCGGCATCTACGATTTTCCGCAGCGCCACAGAGATCCTAGGATGAAGTTCAGCCAGCGCTTTCAGCATGGCGTCCCGATTTTCCGCCTGTAGCGCCAGATCGTATTCAAGGGTCTTCACCCCATGGTGCACTTTCACAAACTGATCTTCGGATTCCTTCATTTTCAGCGTGTTGCTCGATATCCGGACAGCATTGCCGAGCCCTGGATATACAGCTTTTAGCTTCTTCTTTTTCTTCGGCGCGTCACCTTCTTCGGCCACCTGTTCGGCTTCATCCCCGTTTTCCGAGTCTGCTTCTTCGAGGTAGGCTGCCTCCGCGAGCATCTCCTCCTGAATCTCCTCGTCAGGTCGCTCAACCCCAGCGGGTTCAGGTACGTCTTCTTCTTCGAATGGGTCAGCATCGGTGACGACCGAAACTGGAATGCGAAGACCTTTCTCTCCAAACAGCGGCAGGAATGAGTCGAAATTCAGCCCCTCAACACTGATCAGACTGATGCCATATTCCCTCAGGTCGAATCCCAAAATTTTCGCGAGCGCGTCGACCAGCATGAGCTCTGCGGCGCCCTCTACGAAAATGACGCGGCGGGCGAAAAACAGCTCAGCTCGGGTCACGTCCAAGTAGCGCTCCAGTTTCTCCCGCTTGCCTTTCGCGAACTGGACATCACGTGGAAAGAAGGTTTCCACACCAGCTTCGTTCTCGACTAAGCACACCAGCGACTCAAGTTTCGAATTGCTGGCGAAGTTCGGTGAGTGACTAGTGACGAACAATTGCACCGGCTTTTCACCTTCTTTGGCCGGAATGCCGGCCAGGTAGCTCAGGAGAACGCGCTGCAGTTGAGGGTGGAGGTGGGCCTCCGGCTCCTCCACGATCAAGCTTCGGTACGCTGCTTCAGGGTTCTTAACCAGCTCGCTGAGCACTACTGCCATGAAAATCAGATTGTTGAAGCCAAGGCCGTTTTGCTCAATCTCCAGGGACTGAGCAGTCAGGGAGAGGCGGGCTGAAAGGCGCTGAAAATCGGTTGCACTGAGTCCGACGGCTAGTACCTGCGCCAGCTGCTCACCCATCATGGAGCTGTGCCGGGTGGAGATCGCCGCATGGGTACTTTTGATCGCCTCGTTCTGCTGCAACTGCTCATCTAGTTCTTTCAACGCAGTATTGATCTTCTCACGACCCTCATCATCGGTTAGGAGATGGAGCAGGCGAGCCAGTTGGCTGTTGCGGCTTGGACGCAGCCCCTGGGCAGCGTCACGCAGAGGTTGTAGGTAAACGCCGCGCAGGTTTTCCATCATGTCCGAGGTGAGCGAGATGTCTTGGTGATCTCCGCACCACCGTTTCACACGGAAGCGGCCAGTCTGATCAGCATCGGTGTACCTGACGTGGATGTGCGCTTCCATGGAGTTGCCAGCACCGGGCTGTAGGGCCGCGATGAAGTCGGCTTCGTCGTCGTGACTGAGATCCTTGAAGATGAAGTGGAAGCTGATGTCTCCTTCTTGTTCGCCTTCTATGGGCCGATGACGGTCGGCTATATCGAGACGTGGGTATGTCTCCTCATGCCCGGCCAAGAGGGTCCGAAGCGCGTCTACAACGGCACTTTTGCCAACGTTGTTGGGGCCGACGAGAACGTTCAATCCGGGCTGGAATTTCAGCTTAGCGTCACGCAGCTTGCGGAAGTTTTTTATGGTGAGTTCAGCTAGGTACATGAGGGTCTCTATCCTTGATTTGCTGATGGAATCCTATACAGGCTGGGTTACGCAATAGGGGAAGAAAGGGGCAGGTGCAGGAAGCTCCGAGGTCGCAAGACGGCGTTACCGCCAGAGGCCGCTGAGAGCTACGTTCGGGATCCCAATCAGAAGATGGTCTTGATGACTTTGTCGGCGCCGGAGATGAGGTCTTCTACATCATCCGTGGTTGGCTCCGATGAGCCCTTATGGCCACATTTGTTGCGGACATCACCCAGAAACTCGATACGGCGGGATTGAGCTTGGTCAATGATCCCAGCGCCTTTGAGCGCTACATTGAGCGGATTGATTGTTTTGAGGTTTTTCGGCAACCCATGTTTCGCTGCCACCTCCTTCAGGTGACCCTCCAGTACCACCCCAGCGATTGCGCCTGCTGCCCGAGCGAAACCGGCCTTCAACAGCGCTCGTGCGGTGCTGAGCTCATCATCATACAGGTCGGCCTGCACCAATTGTTTGATGTCAAATAATGAGCTATCGAACCGCCGTTTTATCGCAGCTACAATTGCCTGCTGCTGGGTCAGTAACGGAATAGCCGCAGAGGCGTCGACTTTGGTCTCACCGCCCAAGGTGATCAACAGATTCTGGCAAGCATCCTCAATACAGTAGGTCGAGTAGCTAATGTCTTTTCGGGTTTTCGGCTTTTCGTAAAGGCGGATAAAGTCGTTCGCACGGTCAGGCAAAAGTTGCTTAACTAGTGCAAGTGCTTCTGAGTACCAGTGCTGATAAGCGGTAGCGAATGGTTTCAACTTGTTAGCTTGCGCCTCTGCCTTCTCGACGCTCACACCCAGGTCACAAAGCTGCTTAATAAAAGCTGACCGTCCGAGAATCATTAGTCCCAAGCTGTTGTGTACCGAGGATCCCTCATCAATCAGCTTGTCGAGATCCTTTCTGTACTTCTCAAGATTCGCTATTTCCATGCCGCTTCTGCCTTATAGTGCGCGCTAAAGTCGCGAGAGTAATGGCAGATTGCTCCTTATGCCAAGATCTAGGCCTTTCAGGCCTCACGCAGACGAGGTTGTGGCTGACCTTTAAACGCAAAGAGACATGGTGCTGAGGCGGTGATTTATCTGGAAAAGAGCACGATCAATCTGTTGTTTGAGCCGAAAGGTCGTTTTCGCCAGATGAAAATCGATAATCAACGAAGACCAGTTTAGGCATAAAATCTTTTAAATTCAGTTGGTTGTGACAGATTTACAGCTTTTATTGTCTTGCGGTTTCCTGGAAAATCTGAATTTCAAGGTCTGTGACAGCTTTGCGAGATTGTCTGGATGAGTTGGAGTCCCCCAGTGTGTAAGGCTTTGAAATAACAGGCGTTATTGTCGAAAACCAGCGGCTGCCGGCAGTGATGCCCGCAGCCGTTTTTTTGGGCCGTATAGCAGCATCAGATCTGCATGGCCATGCCTTCCACATTCATCGCTGCCTGGCGCAAGGCTTCGGAGCGGGTTGGGTGGGGGTGGCAGGTGAGAGCGATATCTTCCGCCGAGGCCGAGAACTCCATGGCCACGCAGAACTCGCCGATCATCTCGCTGACGCTTGGGCCCACCAGATGCACGCCGAGTACTTCATCGGTTTCGGCATCGGCGATGACCTTGGCGAAGCCTTCGGTCTCATGGTTGATCTTGGCGCGGCTGTTGGCGGTGAACGGGAACTTGCCAACCTTGTAGGCACGGCCTTCGGCTTTGAGCTGTTCTTCGGTCTTGCCTACCGTGGCCAGTTCCGGGCGGGTATAGATCACCCCAGGGATGAGGTTGTAGTTGACCTCGTGCGGCTTGCCGGCGATGCGCTCGATGCAGGCTACTGCTTCGTCTTCGGCCTTGTGCGCCAGCATCGGGCCGGAAGTGACATCGCCAATTACCCAAACCCCTGGCACGGAAGTGCGGTGGTGCTGGTTGACGAGCATGCCGCGCTTGTCGGTTTCCAGGCCCACGCTTTCAAGGTTGAGCCCTTTGGTATAAGGGCGGCGGCCAATTGCTACCAGCACGTAATCGGCTTGCAGTGATTCAGCCGTGCCGCCGGTGGCAGGCTCCAGCGTCAGGTTCACGCCGTCGGCACTGGCGGTGGCCTGAGTCACTTTGCTACCCAGCTTGAATACCATGCCTTGTTTGGCCAGGGCTTTCTGCAGGGTCTTGGCAGTTTCGGTGTCGGTGCCCGGGCAGATGCGGTCGAGGTACTCGATGACCGTGACCTGGCTACCCAGGCGGCGCCAGACCGAACCAAGCTCGAGGCCGATCACGCCCGCACCGATGACGACCAGGTGCTTGGGCACTTGCGGCAGCGACAGCGCGCCGGTCGAATCGATGATGCGCTGATTATCGATGGTCACGCCCGGCAGTGGAGTGGGCTCGGAGCCGGTGGCAATGACGATATCCTTGGCCTGCAGCGTGGTTTCGCTACCGTCCTCGGCCTTGACCACGACCTTGCCGACGCCGTCGAGGCGGCCCCAGCCCTTGATCCATTCGACCTTGTTCTTGCGGAACAGGTACTCGATGCCCTTGGTAAGGCCGGTCACGCTCTCGTCCTTCTGTTTCATCATCTGGGCGAGGTTGAGGGTGGGCTTCACTTCGATGCCGAGGTGGGCGAACGCTTCACCGCTGGCTGCTTCGTACAGTTCGGACGCATGCAACAGCGCCTTGGACGGCATGCAGCCCACGTTGAGGCAGGTGCCGCCCAAGGTCGAGCGGCCTTCCACGCAAGCGACGCTCAGGCCCAACTGGCCAGCGCGGATGGCTGCGTTGTAGCCGCCAGGGCCACCGCCGATGATCACCACGTCATAGGATTTCATGGGTTCAACTCCAGGATGTAGAAGCGCGAGAGGGGCACAAGGTTAAGCTGAGATGCGTAAATTGTATACAATCGGCTTGATGGATAAGATCAGTCGGTTCTAGACCATGGTCGTGTTTAGAGGAAACATCCCACGAATGAACTACTCTGATCCGGCGACGTTCGAAATATCATGCGTCGTGGCCATATACGGACAGGAGGGTCGTTCATGCTTGCGCAACTTCCACCGGCACTGCAGAGCTTGCATCTGCCGCTGCGGCTGAAACTTTGGGACGGTAACCAGTTCGATCTGGGGCCTAGCCCACAGGTCACCATACTGGTGAAAGAGCCCCAGCTGATCAGCCAGTTGACCCACCCAAGCATGGACCAGCTGGGTACTGCATTCGTAGAAGGCAAGTTGGAGCTGGAAGGTGATATCAGCGAGGCCATCCGCGTCTGCGATGAGCTTAGCGAAGCACTGTCGGCGGGTGAGGATGAAACGCCGCCGCAACGGTTGTCACATGACAAGAGCACCGACGCTAAAGCCATCTCCTACCACTACGACGTATCCAACGCGTTCTATCAGCTGTGGCTGGATCAGGACATGGCGTACTCCTGCGCGTATTTCCGCGAGCCCGACAATACGCTTGATCAGGCGCAGCAAGACAAGTTCGATCACCTGTGCCGCAAGTTGCGGCTGGACGCTGGCGAGTACCTGCTCGATGTGGGTTGTGGCTGGGGTGGGCTGGCACGTTTTGCTGCGCGTGAGTATGGCGCCAAGGTGTTCGGTATCACCCTGAGCAAAGAGCAGCTCAAGCTGGGCCGCGCGCGCGTCAAGGCAGAGGGCCTGGGCGACAAGGTCGATCTTCAGATTCTGGATTACCGCGACCTGCCTCAGGATGGCCGCTTCGACAAGGTGGTCAGCGTGGGTATGTTCGAGCATGTCGGGCATGCCAACCTGGCGCTCTATTGCCAGAAGCTTTTTGGTGCAGTGAGGGAAGGGGGAGTGGTGATGAACCATGGCATCACCGCCAAGCATATCGACGGTCGACCCGTTGGACGTGGCGCGGGTGAATTCATCGACCGCTACGTGTTCCCCCATGGCGAATTACCGCACCTGTCGATGATCAGCGCCAGTATCTGTGAAGCGGGCTTGGAAGTAGTGGACGTGGAAAGCCTGCGCCTGCATTACGCCAAGACCCTTCACCACTGGAGCGAGAACCTGGAACACCAGTTGCACAAGGCGGCGGCGCTCGTGCCCGAGAAAACCCTGCGCATCTGGCGCTTGTACCTGGCTGGGTGTGCCTATGCGTTCCAGAAGGGCTGGATCAACCTGCACCAGATTCTGGCGGTTAAGCCGTATGCCGATGGGCACCATGATTTGCCCTGGACGCGGGAAGACCTGTACCGCTGAAACCCGCAGGCTAACCCTTACCCTGTGGGAACAGTCTTGTTCAAAACCTGAAAGCTTGCGCAATCTTTGTGGGAGCGGCTTCAGCCGCGAACACCGGCACAGCCGGTGCCAGGTACCGAGTTGGATTCTCCGCGCGTGAACCCGCTCCCACAGGTACTGTGCAGGCCTTAGGCAGATGCGCTCCTAGATGGGCCTGAGTGAATATGGGTTGTTACAGGATCGGGGAAATAAGCCGCGCGATGCGCATCCCCAACTGCTGTAGCCGATGGGTATCGCGGCTGTCCTCGGCCGTTATCTCCCTCGCCTGTTCAAAGTCATCATTCAGCATCTGCTCGACCTGGTCGGCGAAGCCACGGTCGACTGTCAGCAGGGTGATTTCGAAGTTCAGGCGGAACGAACGGTTGTCCAGGTTGGCACTGCCAATCGCGCTGACATCGTCATCCACCAACACCACCTTCTGGTGCAGGAACCCCGGTTGGTAACGAAACATGCGCACGCCTGCACGTACCGCTTCGAAGGCGAACAAGCTGGAGGCGGCATACACGATGCGGTGATCAGGCCGTGACGGAATCAGCACCCGCACATCTACCCCACGTAATACCGCCAGGCGCAGCGCGGCGAACACTGCCTCGTCCGGGATGAAGTACGGGCTGGTGATCCACACCCTGCGGGTGGCTGAATGGATGGCTTCAAGGAAGAACAGCGAGCAGGTTTCCTGGGGGTCGGCCGGGCCGCTGGCCAAGGCCTGACACAACACGCCGTTGTCCGGATAGGTATCGGGCAGTATCAGCGGTGGCAGCTGGCGCGTGGCCCAGTACCAGTCTTCGGCAAACGATTCCTGCAGGCAGGCCAGCACCGGCCCGTTGATCTGCACATGGGTGTCGCGCCAGGGTGATAGCTGCGGGTGTTCACCCAGGTATTCATCCCCCACGTTGTGCCCGCCGATGAAACCGAACAGGCCATCCACCACTACGATCTTGCGATGGTTGCGGAAATTCACCTGGAAGCGGTTGAACCAGCCGCGTCGGGTAGCGAAGGCATGGATCTGCACGCCGCCGTCGCGCAACTGTTGGCTGTAGCTGGCAGGCAAGGCGTGGCTGCCGACGCGGTCGTACAGCACATAGACCTGCACGCCTTCGGCGGCTTTGCGCAATAGCAACTGCTGCAGTGCCTTGCCGAGGTTGTCGTCATGGATGATGAAGAATTGCACCAGCACCACATCGCGGGCTTTATCGATAGCAGCGAAGATGGCATCGAAGGTGGCCTTGCCATTGATCAGCAGCTTCACCTGGTTGTTCGCCAGACACGGCATACGCCCCAGTTTGGGCATGGCGCGCAAGGCTGCGTAGCTTTCTGACTCGCGGGCGGTGAGCGCTTCTTCTACCCAGGGCCGCCAGTTGAGGTTGGCCATGGCCACGTGCATTTCCTGGTTGGCCTGGCGCCGTGCCTTGATGTAGGCATAGAACGAGCGGGCGCCAAAGACCAAGTAGGGGATCAAGGTAAAGTAGGGAATGAAGAACAAGGGCATGGCCCAGGCGATGGCGCCTTGGGCGGTCCGCACGGTGAACAGCGCGTGTAATGCGGCGACGATACCCAGTAGATGAATCAGACCGAAGAGGTAACCTAAGAAGTAGGGGCTGTGGTAATCCATATGCATCCTGCTTGCCATATACACTTGAGCTAACAGAACACTTCCCGGTCCGCCTTGCAACCAGTAGGTGGATTTGACGTCTAAGGCTCAGCCCGGCCCACTTGGCCGGTTTTTCCAGGAGCGTTCACCCATGAAGATTCGTCTGCCACTGTTGGCGTTGGCCCTGGCTATGAGCAGCCCGCTGGTGCATGCCCAGATGCTCCAGCCCGGGTTGTGGGAGCTGACCACCAGCAACATGCAGGTCGATGGTAAGCCGCTGCCCGACATGGCGTTCATGCTCGGCCAGTTGAAGAACCTGCCGCCGGAACAGCGCGCAATGATGGAAGGGGCATTGGCCAAGCAAGGGGTGACTGTCGGCGGCAACGGTGTACGCTCGTGCCTGACACCCGAGCAGGTTGCAACCAATGACATCCCGCTGCAGGATCCGAAGTCGGGTTGTACCCAGAAAATTACCGACCGTACCGGGAACGTATGGAAGTTCCAGTTCAGTTGCCCGAAGGCGCAGGGTAGCGGTCAGGCGACCTTTCTTAGCGATCGCGAATTCACGACCCAGGTTAGTGGTACGTTCAATGCCTCGGGTGTTCAGCAGCAAGGCAGCATGAACACCCGGGCAGTGTGGGTGGGTAACGACTGCGGCACGGTCAAACCGCGCAGTTGAAATCCCATTGCCACTGGCTGGTGGCAACCGCGTCGTGGGCATGCAGGCTTTCTGCATGTTCCACACGCAGCTTGAAGGCTGTGCTCCATTCTATTTGTCGCAGCGCCTTGTGCAGGCGTCGAGCGGCATCTTCACAGAACATCAGGTTCTGCCCGTTGGCCAAGGCGAACGCCTGTTCGTCTGCGCGCTTCACGGCAGTCTGCACCGCCGTTCCGAGGCTGGCCTCAATGCAGTCGATCAGTTCGGTAATGGGTAAAACGGGGTGGTTGTTGCGTAACCGTACCTGGATTTGCGCATTACTGCGTTGACTATGCGGGGTGGCGACAATGCCTTCGGCCGTGCCAAGCCAATCCCGTACTGCAGTTTTTTCGATCTGCTGTTCGCTGAAATGCGCCTGAAATTGCTGTTGAATCAACTGCCGTGCAAGTGCAGCCGAGCATGGGCAGGTCGACGAGTAAGGTACGGAAACGGATAGTTCCACGTGGAACATTTCATTTTCGATGCGTGCATCGACTGTTACGGCATAGCTTTTCCAGCCCGCCAGGGGGCTGATCAGTGCAGGCTTTTTTAACAAGTGCTCAAAGCTGAGGCGCAAATAGGCCGCAGACGAAAGCCCTTCGTGGCTGGCGAGAAAACCGTTTAAAAGTTGCCACATGGCCAGCGGCGTGAGGGGCTGGTTCTCCAGTGATTCCAGGGCAAGGTAAAGCCGCGACATGTGGATGCCGCGTGAACTGCCATCGACCAGACTGACGCCAGCATCAACTTTTGCAGCGGCGGGACGCCCTTCGAACTGAACAGGCAGGGCAATGCCGCACATGCCCACCCAGTTCAACGGCAAGGTGTACTGCTGGGTTTGCGCAGCGATGTCGGGGAGCTGGAGCTGGGTCATTTGGCTTTCCACACAAAAAGGGGCTTCAGCGGCAACCACCGATCAAGCTGCAATGCAGGTTGAAGCGTTGCCCGCTGGAACTGGATACGCGGTTCAAAGTGGTCCAGCCAACGCGGCCGGTTAGCACGCGTCCGTCGAGAACGGCTTGGCGAAATTGTATTGTTACTTTATAACATTGTGCAATGCATCGTTTCGAATGCGTCTGCCTGAAGAGGTTCGCCATGTCCAATCGTCTCCCTGTCACTGTGCTGTCCGGCTTCCTTGGCGCCGGCAAAAGCACCTTGCTCAACCATGTGCTGCGTAACCGCGACAACCTGCGGGTTGCGGTGATCGTCAACGACATGAGTGAAATCAACATCGACGCCAGTGAGGTGCAGCGCAATGTCAGCCTCAACCGCGCTGAAGAGAAACTGGTCGAGATGAGCAACGGCTGCATCTGCTGCACGCTGCGTGAAGACTTGCTCGAAGAAGTGGCGCGGCTGGCCGAAGAGGGACGATTCGATTATCTGCTCATCGAGTCCACTGGTATCTCGGAGCCTCTGCCGGTAGCCGAGACCTTCACCTTCCGGGATGAGCAAGGCCGCAGCCTGTCCGACATGGCGCGGCTGGACACCATGGTCACTGTGGTCGATGGCCTTAACTTCCTGCGCGACTACCAAGCCGCAGACAGCCTGGCCAGCCGCGGCGAAACCTTGGGCGAGGAAGACGAACGCTCGATCAGCGACCTGCTGATCGAACAGGTCGAATTCGCCGATGTGCTGTTGCTGAGCAAGATCGACTTGATCAGCCAGCATGAGCGCGAAGAACTCACCGCCATTTTGCGCAGCCTCAATGCCCGGGCGCAGATCGTGCCCATGGTGATGGGCCAAGTGCCGCTGGCGCGCATTCTCGATACCGGCTTGTTCGACTTCGACCAGGCAGCCCAAGCACCGGGCTGGTTGCAGGAGCTGCGCGGTGAACATGTGCCAGAAACTGAAGAATACGGTATTGCGGCCATCACCTGGTTGGCACGACGGCCGCTTCACCCACAGCGCTTTTTCGACTTTATCCACAGCCACTGGGGTAATGGACGCTTGCTGCGTTCCAAAGGCTTGTTCTGGCTGGCCAGCAAATATCAGGAAGCCGGTAGCTGGTCGCAGGCGGGTGGCATGATGCGTCATGGCCTGGCAGGCCGCTGGTGGCGCTTCGTGCCGCGCGATCAGTGGCCACAGGATGTGGATAACACCAGTGCGATCTTGAAACACTGGACCGCGGAGACCGGCGACTGCCGGCAGGAACTGGTGTTCATTGGGCAGAATATTGAC
The DNA here is from genome assembly GCF_044900445.1 of Pseudomonas sp. NPDC089407. Lineage (NCBI taxonomy): Bacteria > Pseudomonadati > Pseudomonadota > Gammaproteobacteria > Pseudomonadales > Pseudomonadaceae > Pseudomonas > Pseudomonas sp. NPDC089407. Next base: position 127,528 of record NZ_JBJDNB010000008.1, on the reverse strand, counting down.
TTCGAAAAACTATCCACAGCCCTGGATGCCTGCCTGCTGACGGATGAAGAAATGAACCTGGGGCACATGGGTTGGTTGCGCCTGCCCGATCCGTTTGGCCCGTGGCACGAGGAAGCGGCAGCATGAACTTGGCCCAGCGCCCTGTGGATATCTTTCAGGTAGTCGGCGAGAACCCACAAGTACTGACCGAAGTGCTGCAAGATGGCGTGAATCTGGCGGTATGGCGTCGGCGGTTGCCGGCACAGTTGGAAGACTTTGCCGCACTGGTGATCAGCCTCGGCCAGCCGTTGGCTGATCAGCGAGTTATCGAGGTGGATGAGCAGCGCCCGCCAATATTGCCTGATCTGCTGCGCGAAGCAGCGGACTTGCAGGGTTACGAGTCTTTTGTTGCCGATGTGACCTGGCTGGTGGCGGCCTACACCTGCCTGGTGGGCGCACGTCGGGTCGGCTTGCGGCTACGGGTGCTGGATGCCCCCATGTGCCCGCGCTTCCATGTGGATAACGTGCCATTGCGGCTGCTCACCACCTACGTGGGCCCAGGCAGCGAGTGGTTGCAGGAGCAGGCGAGCCCGCGAAGAGAGTTACCCACAGCAGAATCCTCTGTGGATAACGTCCAGCATCTGCAAGCCGGCGATGTTGCCGTGCTAAAGGGTGAGAAGTGGCAGGGCAATGAAGGCGCAGGGCTAGTTCACCGTTCGCCTTCGGGCAAGCAGGGGCGGCTGTTACTCAGCCTTGACTGGCTTGCCTGACGGCGCATAGTGAGCCATCACCTTGGTCGAAGCCACGCTCATGCTGCAGAACATCCCCACCCATGTAATTGCCGGCCCTTTGGGTGCCGGCAAGACCACCCTGATCCGTCATCTCCTGGCCCAGCGCCCTGCCGATGAACGCTGGGCGGTACTGATCAACGAATTTGGCCTGGTAGGCCTGGATGCGGCCTTGCTCAGCCGCGATGAAGACGGCATCGCCATCGGCGAGGTCGCTGGCGGCTGCTTGTGCTGTGTCAATGGTGTGCCGTTCCAGGTGGGTCTAGGCCGTTTGCTGCGCAAATTCCGGCCAGACCGGTTGTTTATCGAGCCCTCCGGGCTGGGCCACCCCTTGCAGCTGTTGGCACAACTGCAACAAGCACCGTGGGCTGGAGTGCTGACAGTTCAGCCTTTACTGATGGTTCTGGATGCTCAAGCCATGGTCCGAAACGAGCCGCTTTCGGACGCTCAGCAGCAGGCTTTCGACGCTTGCGAAAGACTGGTTTTCAACAAGTCTGAAGCCGTGGATCAATCATCTAAGTTATTGATAACTAGTAAATTTAGAAACAAGTGGATCAGCTGGACCGTACAGGGAGAGCTAGCCTTGTCGGGCCTGCCTACAGCGCCTCGGCAGATTGTTGACAGCCCATTCCGCGATTTCAGGATTGTCGACAATATTGCGAGCGCCCCACCTTCACTCTGGACAGACCCCAGCCAGCCGTTCTGTCTTGCCCAGCAGGGGGAGGGAGGTTGGAGTATTGGCTGGCGCTGGCACCCCGGCGAGCGGTTTTATCCACAGCGACTGCAGGCGTTTTTGCGCGCCTGGCCCTGGCGTCGCGCCAAAGGAGTTATCCACAGCGTGGAAGGCTGGCAGTCATTTAACGGGCTTGATGGGGATATGCCCGCCTGGCAGCCCAGCGACTGGCGCAGGGACACGCGTATAGAGTTGATTTTCGACCAGCCGCAGGCTCAACCCGCCCTGCAAGCCGGGTTGAGCGAATGCCGCGTCAGTTGATCAGTTGCGCCAGCGATTGTGTTCCTGGCGCCACTGCTGCATTTCGATGACGTTGTCGGCGCGCGGTGGGGTTTTGATTTCGAACGGGTAGGGGGCCAGTTCGATTTGCACGCTGTGCGCGCCGAACTGGGTAACGGTGCCGGGGTGGCGTTGTTCGCCGGTGACGGTGAACTCGAAGGCATAGATGCGTGCCAGGCGCTTGCGGCCGTTGGCATCCCGCACGAAAGCGATGCGTTTGAGCGCCACAGCGTCGTCGAGCAACTCGAGGTCGAGTTTGGCGCAATGCTGTTTGACCCGTTCCAAGGCTTTTTCGCGCAACCCATGGTTGTGCCACAACCAGGCGCCTGCCGTGGCTACCAGCATCAGGACGAAGAGGTTCTCCAGGGTCAACATTTGCATATGCTCCAAACAGGTAGATCCAGCTTAACTGCGTCCCTGGCCTGTCGTACAGGTGGCAATCGAGTTCATACTGCGTTGCGCACAATCCTTTGAAACCGCTTTGGAAACCTTCCGCATGAAACGTACCCCGCACCTGCTCGCCATTCAGTCCCATGTGGTGTTCGGCCACGCCGGCAACAGCGCCGCGGTGTTTCCCATGCAGCGTATCGGGGTCAATGTCTGGCCGCTCAATACCGTGCAGTTCTCCAATCACACACAGTATGGCCAGTGGGCAGGTGAAGTGCTTGCCCCGGCGCAAATTCCTGCGTTGGTGGAAGGTATTTTCAACATCGGCGAGCTGGGCCACTGCGATGCGGTGCTTTCCGGCTACCTGGGCAGTGCCGAACAAGGCCGGGCAATCCTGGCCGGCGTCGAGCGGATCAAGGCGGTGAACCCCAAGGCGTTATACCTGTGCGACCCGGTCATGGGGCATCCTGAGAAGGGGTGTATCGTGCCGCCGGAAGTCAGCGAGTTCCTGCTGGACGAGGCCGCTGCCAAGGCGGACATCCTGTGCCCCAACCAGCTGGAGCTGGACAGCTTCTACGGCCGCCGCGCGCAGTCATTGGAGGATTGCGTGAACATGGCACGCAGCCTGTTGCAGCGTGGGCCTCAGGTGGTGCTGGTCAAGCACCTGGCTTACCCCGGGCGTGACGATGACCAATTCGAAATGTTGCTGGTAACCGCTGAGCACAGCTGGCACTTGCGCCGCCCGCTGCTGGCATTCCCGCGCCAGCCAGTGGGGGTGGGTGACCTGACGTCCGGGCTGTTCCTTGCCCGCGTGCTGCTTGGCGACAATTGGGTACAGGCCTTCGAGTTCACTGCTGCAGCAGTGCACGAAGTCCTGCTGGAAACCCAGGCCTGCGCCAGCTACGAGCTGCAACTGGTGCGGGCGCAGGACCGCATCGCCCACCCACGGGTACGCTTCGAAGCGCAGTTACTGGCGTTTTAAATGGCGTCGGTTTTCAGGTCCTGGTAGCGCTTTTCCAGTTCCTGACGGATCTGCCGGCGCTGCTGGCCCTGCAGGAAGCGGCGCTTTTCCTCGCTGCTGTGCGGCTGGCGTGGAGGCACTGGCACCGGGCGGCGGTTGTCGTCGACCGCGACCATGGTGAAGAAGCAGCTGTTGGAATGGCGCACCGAGCGCTCGCGGATGTTCTCTGTCACCACCTTGATGCCGACTTCCATCGAGGTGTTGCCGGTGTAGTTGACCGACGCCAGGAAGGTCACCAGCTCTCCCACATGTACCGGTTCGCGGAAGATCACCTGGTCGACCGACAACGTCACCACGTAGCTGCCGGCATAGCGGCTGGCGCACGCATAAGCGACTTCGTCGAGGTACTTGAGCAAGGTGCCGCCATGTACGTTGCCAGAAAAGTTGGCCATGTCCGGTGTCATCAGGACGGTCATGCTCAGCTGGGCGTTTCCAGGTTCCATAGTGTGCTCACGGTTAGGTTGCGCTGAATCGGGCGAATGGAGGGCGTTATCTGCTGACACTTTCGTTCCCCTCTTTGATTTTGCCTTGCTGATACGGGACGTTGGCTGCGGCGCTATCGTCACGCTGATCATGCCATCAACGGCGCTTTTCCAGCCGATCTGTTTCTGCATATTGCACCGGCTTTTTGCGGCTGAGCGCGATGTTAACCTGAGTACGCCCGTGCAACATGGGCCTTCCGGCATTCAATACAGTATGTACTTGCTGCTCGCTCAGGTTTGCCTCGGCAGAGGAGCGGTCTGCCCAGGCATTCATAAAAAAGACGAGAAAAGGAGTATCACGCCATGCATGCCATCAGCTTTATCCAGGACCTGGCAGTCATCATGCTGGTCGCTGGTGTGGTCACCATCCTTTTTCACCGTCTGAAACAGCCGGTGGTACTGGGCTACATTGTCGCTGGCTTCATTATCGGGCCGCACACCCCGCCATTCGGCCTGATCCACGACGAAGACACCATCAAGACCCTCGCCGAGCTGGGGGTGATCTTCCTGATGTTCTGCCTGGGGCTCGAGTTCAGCTTGCGTAAGCTGTTCAGGGTGGGGGCCACGGCATTCATCGCCGCGTTCCTGGAAATCGTGCTGATGATCTGGATCGGCTTCGAGATCGGTCGCTGGTTCGGCTGGAACACCATGGATTCGCTGTTCCTCGGCGCCATTCTGGCCATTTCCTCGACCACCATCATCGTCAAGGCGCTCAACGACCTGAAGATGAAGAACGAGCGCTTTGCCCAGCTGATCTTTGGCGTGCTCATCGTCGAGGACATCCTTGGCATCGGTATCATCGCCCTGCTTTCGGGCATCGCCGTCAGCGGCACGGTCAGCTCTGGCGAAGTGTTCTCCACGGTCGGCAAGCTGTCGCTGTTCATGATCGTTGCCCTGGTCATCGGCATTTTGCTCGTGCCGCGGCTGCTGGCCTACGTGGCCAGGTTCGAAAGCAACGAGATGTTGCTGATTACCGTGCTGGGCCTGTGCTTCGGCTTCTGCCTGCTGGTGGTGAAGCTGGAATACAGCATGGTGCTGGGGGCCTTCCTGATTGGCGCGATCATGGCCGAATCGCGCCAGTTGCTGAAGATCGAGCGCTTGATCGAGCCTGTACGCGACCTGTTCAGCGCCATCTTCTTCGTCGCCATCGGCCTGATGATCGACCCTCAGGTACTGGTCGATTACGCCTGGCCGATCGTGGTCATTACCTTGGCGGTGGTGCTGGGCAAGATGTTGTCCTGTGGTCTGGGCGCGTTCATCGCCGGCAATGACGGGCGTACCTCGCTGCGGGTGGGTATGGGGCTTTCGCAGATTGGCGAGTTCTCCTTCATCATTGCCGCACTGGGCATGACCCTGCAGGTGACCAGCGACTTCCTCTACCCGGTGGCTGTCGCCGTATCGGCAATCACTACGCTGCTCACCCCCTACCTGATCCGCGCCGCCGACCCGCTGTCGCAGAAGCTGGGCAACGTGGTGCCTGGCCGCCTGGCACGGGTGCTGTCGCTGTATGGCGAATGGCTACGTAATATTCAGCCGCAGGGCGAGAGCGCCATGCTGGCAGCGATGATCCGGCGCATCCTGTTGCAGGTGGGGGTTAACCTGGCGTTGGTGATCGCCATTTTCTTCAGTGGCGGCTACTTTGCCGGGCGCCTTGGCAACTGGCTCAGCGAATGGGTCAGCGACGCCAGCCAGCAGAAAGCGGTTATCTGGGGCGCAGCGTTGTTGCTGTCGTTGCCCTTCTTGATCGCCGCGTACCGTAAGCTGAAGGCGCTGTCGATGCTGCTGGCAGAAATGGGCGTGAAGCCGGAAATGGCCGGCCGGCACACCCAGCGGGTGCGCCGGGTGATCGCCGAAGTGATCCCGCTGCTCTCGCTGCTGGTGATTTTCCTGCTGCTGTCGGCGTTGTCGGCGAGCATTCTGCCGACCAGCGAGTTACTGCTGGTGATTGCCGTGGTAGCTGCAGTGGTAGTGGCCTTGTTGTGGCGCTGGTTCATCCGCGTACACACGCGCATGCAGATTGCCTTGCTGGAAACGCTGGAGAATAGCCGCGAGAATTCGCACTGAAGCTGGAGGAGGGGGTAACGCTCCCTTCCCAAGATTTCACCGTCGTCCGAGGGGATGGAGCGGTAGCGATGTCGCCGAGCGCCGAAAGCCTGGCGATTTTAACTACATTGATGGCACTAAGCCATGAGTTTTCCTGTCGCAGACTATGCATGGCCTTTGTAGGAGCGGCCTTGCGTCGCGATCGGGCCGCGAAGCGGCCCCAGCAATCTATGCACCAGTGCAGAAATCGTGGGGCTGCTTTGCAGCCCTTTCGCGACACAAGGCCGCTTCTACAGGGACCGCGCTAGCCTGGCAATGGGTAATGATCAGCTCTCCAGCCAAACATCCCGCGCCCAGTGCCACACCGATTCCCAGCTGTCCTCACCGACTAGCTCTTCTTCCGCATCCCACAACACCACAGTGCCGTCTTCTTCAACGCAGTAGTAGTTGTCGCCGTCCTGGCACAGCGGGATCAGCTCACGCGGCACGCCGGCATCCCAGGCGTTGGCGGCAACTTCTGGCAGGTAAGTGTGCGACTGTGGGTCGTTACAAGTGACAGGTTCAAGGGAGCCGTAAACCACATCACTTACGGTGAGCAGAAACTCTTTGAACACGAATGGAATGTTGATGAACAGCTGCTCTTCGATCTCGACCAGTTGGTCCTCGTCGGGAAGCTCCAGGGGCACCGGTACCGGTTCATTGGCTTCACGGAGTTGTTCGATCACTTCTTCCACGGTTAACTTCCTCTGACCTAGATGACAACGCTGCGCGTTATACCCTAGTAGGCCACTCTGGCAAAAGCAAAAAACCCCGGGGCAGGCCCGGGGTTTTTTGTACAGCACGCAGCGGTTAGCCGTTCTGACGGATACCGGCGACCAGCCAAGGCTGGTTCTCGCCTTGGGCGCGAACCATGTGCCAGCTTTCGCTGAACACTTCACCTTGGTCGAAGCGCGAGTTCTTCGACACGCCACGGAAGGTCAGGGTGGCGTCGGTACGATCGGAGCGGTCGTCGAGGCCGTCCAGTTGCACTTCAAGGTTGTCGATGTAGGTGGCCTGGAAGCCATCACCCAACTCAGCACGTTCGCGCTTGAGGAACTCAAGCATTTGCGGGGTGACGAATTCGGCGATCTTGTCCATTTCGTTGGCATCCCAGTGCTGCTGCAGCGACTGGAAGTGGTTGCGGGCGGCAGCCAGGAAGCTCTGCTCGTTGAACCAGGCCGGGGCGTTGATCACCGGGGCAGCTGCGGCAGCAGGTGCGGCCGAACCACCGAACACCGACGGCTGGGCAGGCTGGCCGTGTGCCTCACGCTGCATCGGCGCATGGCCAGGCATGGCCATGTGCGGCTGTTGCTGGCGACGGCGCGCGGCGATGAAACGGAACACCAGGAAGGCGATGAGCGCCACGATCAGGAAGTCCATGATCTGGAAGCCTTCGAAACCGTCGCCCATGAACATGGACGCCAGCAGGCCACCGGCGGCCAGACCGGCCAGTGGGCCCAACCAGCGCGAAGCACCGCTGGCGGCCGGAGCTGCACGACCAGGTGCGGTCGGCGCGGCGGCAGGCGTGGTTGGCGTGGCTTGGCGGGTCTGGTGAATAGGCGCGGAGCCCGAGCTCTTGCCGCCGCCGAAACGCTTGGCGTTGGCGTCCAGGCTCAGCGTCAGGCCGACGCAGAGCGCCAGTGCGATGCTAAGAAAACGTTGCATAGTTGGGATATCCCCTGTTGTGGATTGCACGCGCGCCATGGTGCACAGGTTCCCGGGCACATGACCAGCGACATAATGTTTCGAGCTTTTGCCTGAATGTTACAAGGCCGCTCCTACAAGGGGCGGCGCTAGGCTTTAGAGGGCCTCGAGCTTGGCATACCCCAGCATCAGCCACTTGCTGCCTTCGGCAAAATTCACCTGCACCCGGGCCTGGGCGCCGGAACCCTCGAAGTTGAGGATCACGCCCTCGCCAAACACCGCATGCTGTACACGCTGGCCGAGGTTGAAGGCGGTCTGCGGGATGCTGGCATTGGCGAACAGGTTACTGTTGGTGGCTGTCTTGGCGCCACCGAACGGGCGGCTGACGCTGTTGGACAAGCGCACTTCCTGCACCAGGCCTGCGGGAATTTCGCGCACGAAACGCGACACCTTGTTGTAGGTTTCGCTGCCATAGAGGCGGCGCGTTTCGGCGTAGGTCATCACCAGCTGGCGCATGGCGCGGGTGATGCCCACATAGGCCAGGCGGCGTTCCTCTTCCAGGCGGCCGGGTTCTTCCAGGCTCATCTTGTGCGGGAACAGGCCTTCTTCCATGCCCACCAGGAACACGAACGGGAACTCCAGGCCCTTGGCGCTGTGCAAGGTCATCAGCTGGATGCTGTCTTCATGCTCATCGGCCTGGGTATCGCCGGCTTCCAGCGAAGCGTGGCCGAGAAAAGCGGAAAGTGGCGAAAGGTCGGCATCTTCGTCGGTAGACTCGAAGTTGCGCGCCGCGCTAACCAGTTCCTCAAGGTTTTCTACCCGCGCCTGGCCCTTTTCACCCTTTTCTTCCTGGTGATAGATGATCAGCCCGGACTGCTCGATGGTGGTCTGGGTCATGGTATGCAGCGGCATGTCCACAACCTTGGCAGCCAGGCCTTCGATCAGCTCGATGAACGCGCCCAGTGCACTGGCGGCGCGGCCTTTCAGGGCCTTGGCGGCGAGCAGCTGGCACATAGCCTCCCACATGGAGAGCTGGCTGTGGCGGGCGTGCTCGCGGATGGCTTCGACGGTTTTCTCGCCAATGCCGCGTGGCGGCACGTTGATCACCCGCTCCAGGGCGGCATCGTTACCACGGCCTTCGATCAGGCGCAGGTAAGCCATGGCGTTCTTGATTTCGGCGCGTTCGAAGAAGCGCTGGCCGCCATAGATACGGTAGGGGATGCGCTCGCGCAGCAAGGCTTCTTCCAATACCCGCGACTGGGCGTTGGAGCGGTAGAGAATGGCGATCTCGCTGCGCGCATTGCCCTGCTTGACCAGGCTCTCGATGGTTTCCACCACGTAACGCGCTTCGTCGTGTTCGTTGTAGGCCGCGTACAGGGTCAGCGGTTCGCCTTCGCCCAGGTCGGTCCACAGCTCCTTGCCCAGGCGCCCGCTGTTATTGGCGATCAGCGCGTTGGCCGCCTTGAGGATGCCGCCGGTGGAGCGGTAGTTCTGCTCCAGGCGGATCATTTCCGCGTCGGGGAAGTCGGCGGTGTACTGGTGGATGTTCTCGATCTTGGCGCCGCGCCAGCCGTAGATGGACTGGTCGTCATCGCCCACCGCCATCAGGCTGGCACCGCCGCGCGCCAACAGGCGCAGCCAGGCGTACTGCACGGCGTTGGTGTCCTGGAACTCGTCTACCAGCACATGCTGGAAGCGCCGCTGGTAGTGTTCCAGCAGGCCCGGGTGGTCGCGCCACAGGTCCAGCGCACGCAGCAGCAGCTCGGAAAAGTCGATGACCCCGGCACGCTCGCATGCCTGTTCGTAGGCGGTATAAACCTCGCGCATGGTCGCCAGGAACAGATCGCCACCGGCCTGGATATGTTGCGGGCGCAGGCCCTCGTCTTTCTGCCCGTTGATGAACCACTGGGCCTGGCGTGCCGGCCACTTCTGTTCGTCCAGGCCCAGCTCGCGCATCACCCGTTTGATCAGGCGCTGCTGGTCGTCGCTGTCGAGGATCTGGAAGTTCTGTACCAGCCGCGCTTCCTGCCAGTGCGCCCGCAGCAGGCGATGGGCCAGGCCGTGGAACGTGCCCACCCACATGCCTGCCGGGTTGATCCCCAGCAGTTGCTCGATCCGCTGGCGCATTTCGGCAGCGGCCTTGTTGGTGAAGGTCACCGACAGGATCGAATGCGGCGATGCCTGCTCTACCTGGATCAGCCAGGCGATGCGGTGCACCAGCACGCGGGTTTTACCGGAACCGGCGCCGGCAAGCACCAGTTGACGCCCGAGCGTGGCCGCTACGGCCTGGCGTTGGGCATCGTTAAGGGAGTTCAGCAGGAGGGAGAGGTCGTCTGTGCGCATCGGGCCATTCTAGGGTGCGCCAGGAAATCGGGCAAATCTCTACTGTATAAATATGCACCTTTTGTCCGTTCATCGACCCGGTAAAGGCAGCCAGGCCGCCACTTGGGCTGGCCCGGCAGCAAGTGGCTCAGTCAATCGTTTCCAAGGTGCGGATTTCGCATCGCTGAGAACCATCGGCCTGGACGATCTCCAGGCTCTTCCAAGGAGTACCGCCTACTCGCTCGAACATCACGGTTTTTTCCGCGAGTACCTGCATGGTGACAGCCCCTGTGTCTTTCAGCTGCAGTTCCAGTACTTCCCAGCCGCCCCTGTGGCGCATTTTCGGTTCCACCAGCACCGGCTCGATCGCTGGGTTGGCAACTGTCACGGTACCGTGAACCCTGAACACCTTCTCGTCGCCGGCGATGTCATTGATTGCAACGAGGTTGTCGATTACAGCCATGGTCTGCTCCTGATCGGATTGAAAGTAGCGCGGTTGCGCGGCGACCACTTTCACGGTTTCCGCACACCTCAGGAGCAGGGCAATATTTCAGTTATGCCAATGCCTACCGTGCCTGGCGAGCAGGCTGTTGGCCTGTTCCGGCCCGGAAGCTCCCGCTGGATAGGGACGAGGTGCCTGGAAGTGTTCTTCCCAGCCCTTGAGGACGGGGTCGACCCAGGCCCAGGCCGCTTCGACTTCGTCGCGGCGCATGAACAGCGTCGAATCCCCTTCCAGCACATCCAGCAGCAGACGCTCGTACGCCTCCCAGCGGCGGGTCTGGCTGAACACCTGGGCCAGGTTCAGGTCCAGGTCCACCGGTTCCAGGCGCATGCCCTTGCCCGGGCTCTTGGTCATCATGCGCAGGCTGATGCGTTCGTCCGGTTGCAGCTGGATCAGTAGCTGGTTGACCTGGCCACCGTTGAACAGCTCGTGGGGCACCGGCTTGAACTGGATGACGATCTGCGAAGAGCGACGTGCCATGCGTTTGCCGGTGCGCAGGTAGAACGGTACGCCCGCCCAGCGCCAGTTCTCGATATGCGCCTCGATGGCGACGAAGGTTTCGGTGTCGCTGTCGTTGTCGACGTCCTTCTCGAAGTAGTACGCCGGCACTTCCTGGCCGCCGATACGCCCGGCGCCATATTGGCCGCGCACGGTCTTGTCCTGCACATCCTGGCCAGCGATCGGCTTGAGCGCGCGCAGGATCTTCACCTTCTCGTCGCGTACCGCTTCAGCCTCGAATTGCGCGGGCGGCTCCATGGCCACCAGGCACAGCAGCTGCAACAGGTGGTTCTGCAGCATGTCGCGGATCGCCCCGGCGCGGTCGTAGTAGCCGCCACGGTTCTCTACACCCAGCGTCTCGCAGACGCTGATCTGCACATGGTCGATCTGGTTATTACGCCACACCGGCTCCAGCAGGGCATTGGCAAAACGCAGGGCCATCAGGTTCTGTACGGTTTCCTTGCCCAGGTAGTGGTCGATGCGGAACACCTGGCCTTCTTCGAACACCGCACCAATTGCTTCATTGATGGCTGTAGCCGATTCCAGCGAATGGCCGATCGGTTTTTCCAGCACGATACGCGCTTCACTGTCGGCCAACCCGGCAACGCGCAGGTGGTTGGCGATCGGTACGAACAGGTTGGGCGCCGTGGCCAGGTAGAAGATGCGCGTCAGCCCGCCGGGTTCACCCAGGTAACGTGCCAGGCGGCCGAAATCGGCGCTCTGCGAAGCATCCATGGGGAAGTAGTCGAGACGTGCTGAAAAACGCTGCCACACTTCATCGTCGAAGTCGTTGCGGGCAATTTGTGCTCGGCAATGGCGTTCAGCGAGCTTCAGGTAGTCGATTCGGGGCAAGTTGCGTCGGGCCAGGGCAATGACCCGCACGGCTGGGTTCAAACGGGCCTCGCGAAACAGGTGGTAGAGCGCCGGAAGCAGTTTGTGCAGGGCCAGATCGCCGGTGCCGCCGAAGACCAGAATGTCGCAAGGAATAGTCAAACCGCCACTCTCCACGTTCGTTTAACTGGGCGGGTTGGCGTCCATGTAGTATAACTACAAGAAAGCTACAACCCGGCCAGCCGATCATAACCGAGTCCAGCCCGTGAATCTGTTGCAACATATCGCCCAATCGCGCCACCTGCTGCGCAAATCGGAACTGAAAGTGGCCGACCACGTGCTGCTCGACCCGGCTGCCGTCATGCACAGCTCGATGGCCGACCTGGCACACAGCGTGGGTATCAGTGAACCGACCATCGTGCGTTTCTGCCGCGCCATTGGTTGCTCGGGCTTTCAGGACCTGAAGTTGAAGCTGGCCCAGAGCCTGGCCGCCGGGGCCAGTTTTGGCCAGTTCGCCATTCATGAAGATGACTCGGTCGCCGACTACAGCCTGAAAATTTTCGACACTACCCTGCACACCCTGATGGAAGTGCGCGAGCACCTCGACCCGCTGGCGCTGCAACAGGCGGTGAGTGCCATGGCCCAGGCGCAGCGTGTGGAGTTTTACGGTTTTGGCGCCTCCGGTGCGGTGGCGGCCGATGCCCAGCACAAGTTTTTCCGCCTGCTGCTCAGCGCAGCGGCGTATTCCGACCCGCATATGCAGGCGATGTCGGCGGTTACCTTGAAACCGGGCGATGTGGCAGTGTGCATTTCCCAGTCGGGGCGCTCCAAGGACTTGCTGATTACCGCCAACCTGGTGCGTGAGAGCGGCGCCAACCTGATTACTCTGTGCCCCAGCCAGACGCCGCTGGCCGAGCTGTCGACGGTCAACCTGGCCATCGATGTGCATGAAGACACCGAAATCTATACCCCGCTGACTTCGCGTATCGCTCACCTGGTGGTGATCGACGTGCTGGCCATGGGCGTAGCCATGGCGCGCGGGCCGAGCCTGGTCAACCACCTCAAGAGCGTGAAGCGCAGCTTGCGCAGCCTGCGCTTGTCGCCCAAGTCGATCAAGGCTACCGACGACTGATTGTCGTTGCCTGTGCCGGCCTCTTCGCGGGTGAACCCGCTCCTACAAAGGAACGCGATCCTATGTAGGAGCGGGTTCACCCGCGAAGAGGCCGGCACAGGCGCTACAAAATTCACGGTTTTGTCACCATTCCACAGCCAAACGGTAAACCATCAAGGCCAGTCTGAAACTCCCGCATCCTATCTGGGAGACAGGCAATGGCTCGTGACTTCGACGGTACGTACCAACCCAACGCCAAGGCTCGCAAACAGCAGGAAAAGGATCAGCGCCGCATGGAGTACCGCCGCGCGATCGAAAGCTATTGCGACCAACGTCAACTGCTCCGCGACCTGGTGGACTACCCCGAGTTGCAGGAACTCACGGTTTGGCAGGCGTCGTCGGCAACTTGCCCGAAAAACGCTCAACAAGCGCGCTGATCAGCGCACGTTCGCCACGGATGAACGCCAGAAAGGCCAAGGCCACCGGCGACTGCCGCTTGGCCTTGGCCTGCACCACGCACCAGCTGCGGTACAGCGGCAATTCCTCCACCGGCAGCTCTTTCAGCACCCCGGTGGCCAGCTCCAAGTTGACTGCGTGGCGGGTAAGCAGGGCGATACCCAGGCCGGCGATCACGCACTCGCGCTGGGCATCGGCCGAGGCCACTTCAAGTGTCTGGGTGAAATGCACGCGCTTGTCCTTGAAGTACTCTTCACATGCCTTGCGCGTGCCCGAACCCTGCTCGCGGACCAACAGGGTATGAGGTTCCAGGTCTTGCAGGCGCAGCTGCTCCAGCTTGCCCAGCGGGTGCTCGGGCGGTGCAACGGCAACGATCGGGTTGTTCAGAAACGGCAGGAATTCCAGGCCCATGTCCTGCGGCACCATCGACATGATGATCAGGTCGTCACGGTTGTCCGAAAGGCGGCGGATGGCCTGGGCGCGGTTGACTACCGTAAGGGTCAGGTTGACCTCCGGGTGACGCTGCTTGAAGGCGGCGAACAGGTGTGGCACGAAGTACTTGGCACTGGACTCGATCGCCAGCTTCAACTGCCCCTGCAGTGAGCCCTGCATGTCAGACAGCTGCATGTCCAGGTTCTCCAGGCGCCCGAAGATGTCGTGGCTGGCACGCTGCAAGGCTTCGGCCGCTTCAGTCAGGTAGAGCTTCTTGCCGACGTATTCGAACAGCGGCTGGCCGATCAGCTCTTCCAGTTGGCGGATCTGTAGACTAACGGCGGGTTGCGTCAGTGACATCTCCTCCGCCGCTCGGCTGTACGAGCGCAAATCGCACACCTCGTTGAAGATCTGTAATTGACGCAAAGTCATACGCATCAAGGACTTACGCATTTTTTATTGGCTCTTCGGCAACACCTTGTTACCGAACTATAAGCTTTTGCTAATACAGCCCCTAACAAATATTGATTTTTGTTTATCGACCTACAGCGCTAGGGTGAATGTGCGACTGGCCAGCAACGCCTGGTCACGCGCCGACCGGTAGAACCGGCTCGACTGTTCCTACGGCTTTGGGAAGACTCCAGTGATAAAAAAAATCCTGATCGCCAACCGAGGTGAAATTGCAGTTCGGATCGTGCGTGCCTGCGCCGAGATGGGCATTCGCTCGGTAGCGATCTATTCCGACGCCGACCGCCACGCCTTGCACGTCAAGCGTGCCGACGAAGCACACAGCATTGGTGCCGAGCCACTGGCCGGTTACCTGAACCCGCGCAAGCTGGTGAACCTGGCTGTGGAAACCGGCTGTGATGCCCTGCACCCAGGCTATGGTTTCCTGTCGGAAAACGCCGAACTGGCGGAGATCTGCGCCGAGCGCGGGATCAAGTTCATCGGCCCTGCCGCCGACGTGATTCGTCGCATGGGCGACAAGACCGAAGCGCGCCGCACCATGATCGCCGCCGGTGTGCCGGTAACCCCGGGCACCGAAGGCAACGTTGCCGATATTCATGAAGCCCTGAGCGAAGGTGAGCGCATCGGTTACCCGGTAATGCTCAAGGCGACCTCCGGTGGCGGTGGCCGTGGTATTCGCCGCTGCAACAGCCGTGAAGAACTGGAACAGAACTTCCCACGGGTTATTTCCGAGGCGACCAAAGCCTTTGGCTCGGCCGAAGTGTTCCTGGAAAAGTGCATCGTCAACCCCAAGCACATCGAGGCGCAGATCCTCGGTGACAGCTTTGGCAACGTGGTGCACCTGTTCGAGCGCGATTGCTCGATCCAGCGCCGTAACCAGAAGCTCATCGAAATTGCCCCAAGCCCACAGCTCACCCCCGAGCAGCGCGCCTACATCGGCGACCTGGCGGTACGTGCAGCCAAGGCGGTGAACTACGAGAACGCCGGTACCGTGGAGTTCCTGCTCGCCGATGGCGAGGTGTACTTCATGGAGATGAACACCCGGGTGCAGGTGGAACACACCATCACCGAGGAAATCACCGGTATCGACATCGTCCGTGAGCAGATCCGCATCGCCTCGGGCCTGCCGCTTTCGGTGAAGCAGGAAGACATCCAGCACCGTGGTTACGCGTTGCAGTTCCGTATCAACGCCGAAGACCCGAAAAACAATTTCCTGCCCAGCTTCGGCAAGATCACCCGGTACTACGCCCCTGGCGGCCCGGGTGTGCGTACCGACACGGCGATCTATACCGGCTACACCATTCCACCGTTCTACGACTCCATGTGCCTGAAACTGGTGGTGTGGGCGTTGACCTGGGAAGAAGCCATGGACCGCGGCCTGCGGGCCCTGGACGACATGCGCGTGCAAGGGGTGAAGACCACCGCCGCGTATTACCAGGAAATCCTGCGCAATCCGGAATTCCGTAGCGGCCAGTTCAACACCAGCTTCGTCGAAAGCCACCCGGAACTGACCAATTACTCGATCAAGCGCAAACCCGAAGAGCTGGCCCTGGCCATCGCCGCCGCCATCGCCGCCCACGCAGGCCTGTGAGGAACCCCATAATGTCCAAGAAAATTCACGTAACCGACACGATCCTGCGCGACGCCCACCAGTCCCTGCTGGCCACCCGCATGCGTACCGAAGACATGCTGCCGATCTGCGACAAGCTCGACAAAGTCGGCTACTGGTCGCTGGAAGTGTGGGGCGGTGCCACCTTCGACGCCTGTGTACGCTTCCTCAAGGAAGACCCGTGGGAGCGCCTGCGCAAGCTGCGCGCAGCACTGCCCAACACCCGCCTGCAGATGCTGCTGCGTGGCCAGAACCTGCTGGGCTACCGCCACTACAGCGACGACGTGGTCAAGGCCTTCGTCGCCAAGGCAGCAGTCAACGGCATCGATGTGTTCCGTATCTTCGACGCCATGAACGATGTGCGTAACCTGCGCGTGGCCATCGAAGCGGTCAAGGCTGCCGGCAAGCACGCCCAGGGCACCATAGCCTACACCGTCAGCCCGGTGCACACCATCGACGCCTTCGTGGCCCAGGCCAAACAGATGGAAGCCATGGGTTGCGACTCGGTCGCGATCAAGGACATGGCCGGCCTGTTGACGCCATTCGCTACCGGCGAGCTGGTCAGGGCGCTCAAGGCCGAGCAGTCGCTGCCAGTGTTCATCCACTCCCACGACACCGCCGGCCTGGCTGCCATGTGCCAGCTCAAGGCTGTGGAAAACGGTGCCGATCACATCGACACCGCCATCTCCAGCTTCGCCTGGGGCACCAGCCACCCGGGTACCGAGTCGATGGTTGCTGCGCTCAAGGGCAGCGAGTTCGACACCGGCCTCGACCTGGAACTGCTGCAGGAAATCGGCCTGTACTTCTACGCCGTGCGCAAGAAGTACCACCAGTTCGAAAGCGAGTTCACCGCCGTGGACACCCGCGTGCAGGTCAACCAGGTGCCGGGCGGCATGATTTCCAACCTGGCCAACCAGCTCAAGGAGCAGGGCGCCCTCAACCGCATGAACGAAGTGCTGGCTGAGATCCCGCGTGTGCGCGAGGACCTTGGTTTCCCACCGCTGGTGACCCCGACCTCGCAGATCGTCGGCACCCAGGCCTTCTTCAACGTGCTGGCCGGCGAGCGCTACAAGACCATCACCAACGAGGTGAAGCTGTACCTGCAAGGCGGTTACGGCAAGGCTCCGGGTGTGGTCAACGAGCAACTGCGCCGCCAGGCCATCGGCAGCGAAGAAGTGATCGACGTGCGCCCGGCCGACCTACTCAAGCCGGAAATGGCCAAGCTGCGTGGTGACATCGGCGCCCTGGCCCGTTGCGAAGAAGACGTGCTGACCTTCGCCATGTTCCCGGACATCGGCCGCAAATTCCTCGAAGAGCGCGAAGCCGGCACCCTGACCCCTGAAGTCCTGCTGCCAATTCCGGAAGCTGGCGCCGTGGCGGCCCCGGGCGGTGAAGGCGTACCGACCGAATTCGTGATCGACGTGCACGGTGAAACCTACCGCGTCGACATCACCGGCGTGGGCGTGAAGGCCGAAGGCAAGCGTCACTTCTACCTGTCGATCGACGGCATGCCGGAAGAAGTGGTGTTCGAACCCCTCAACGAATTCGTGGGTGGCGGCGGCAGCAAGCGCAAGCAGGCCACCGAGCCGGGTCACGTCAGCACCAACATGCCAGGCAACATCGTCGATGTGCTGGTCAAGGAAGGCGACATGGTTAAAGCCGGCCAGGCGGTGCTGATCACTGAAGCCATGAAGATGGAGACCGAAGTGCAGGCGGCCATCGCCGGCAAGGTCGTGGCCATCCATGTGGCCAAGGGCGACCGTGTCACGCCGGGTGAAATTCTGATCGAGATCGAGGGCTGATTCAGGCCCTCATCTACAAGCGGTTTACCTCTGGGGAGCGGATGCTCCCCTTTTTTTGTGCTGCATTTGATGGCCCTATCGCCGGCAAGCCAGCTCCCACAGGATTGCCACAGGTTCCGACATTGAGGTAATCCTGTGGGAGCTGGCTTGCCGGCGATAGGGCCGGTCAAACCAACGCAAAAATCAGTCTTTGCGGCAAGCCTCGAGGGTTTCCACTTGGCCCTCTGGCTGCTGGTTCTCCTCACTCAACCACCGCTCAAACCCGGCAGCCACCTGCGGCCACTCATCATCGGTAATCGAATACCACGCCGTGTCACGGTTATGGCCCTTCACCACTAAGTGTTTACGGAACACCCCTTCGAAAGTAAACCCGAACCGCTCTGCCGCGCACTTGGAGCGGGCATTGGCATTGTTGCACTTCCATTCCAGCCGACGGTTGCCCAGCTCAAAACCGAGCTTGCCCAGCAAGTAAACCGCCTCGGTGCCCTTGGGCGTGCGTTGCATGGCCGCGCCGAAGGCGATGTGGCCGATTTCGATGCGGCCGTGGTCGGGCACGATCGACATCAGGCTGAGAATGCCCTGGGCCTGGCCGCTGGGGCGGTCGATGACGGTGTAGAACAGCGGGTCGCGACCTGCGGCGTTGCCGTCCAGCCAACGGTCGAAGGCGGTACGCTCGGTGAACGGGCCATAGGGCAGGTAGTCCCATAGCACCGGGTCGGAGGTCGGGCCTTGCAGCACTGCCCACAGGTCGTCGCCGTGGCGTACGGGGTCGAGCTTTTCCACGCGGATGAAGCGGCCCTCGATGGGCTCGGCCTGGGGCGTTGCGGCGGGTTTCCAGTTCAATGCATCTGTCATGTTCGGCCTACAAGCCTTTGCGGAATTGAATGAAGCCCGAGCGCTCGGCAACCTGTTGATACAGGCTGATGGCGGTGGCGTTGGTTTCGTGGGTCAGCCAGTGCACTTTGATGCAGTTGTCGGCCTTGGCGGTGCTGTAGACATGCTCGATCAGCTGCCGGCCAATGCCCAGGCCGCGCTGCGTGCTGTGCACGTACAGGTCCTGCAGGTAGCAGGCGTTCTCGATGCTCCAGTTGGAACGATGGTAAATGAAGTTGACCATGCCCACCGCCTTGCCATCGACCCAGGCCAGCGCCGAGTGGGTTGGCTCGCTGGGGTCGAGCAGGCGCTGCCAGGTGCTGAGGCTGACTTCATCGGCCAACTCGGTTTCGTAGAAGTGCAGGTAGGCTTGCCACAGGGCATGCCAGGCGGCGTGATCTTGAGCGGTGACAGGGCGCAGGGTAACGCTGGGCATGGGGCTATTCCTTCAGAGTTGGCGCATGTGCGCGGCGAGTTGGTTGTCCATTTGATCGGGGCTGGCGCTCAGGCCTTCGCGCACGCCGGCGATGTCTTGTTTGGAACGGTTCTGGCTGAGCTTGCGTGCGCCTTGCAGGCGGGCGATCGGCAGGCGGATGCCAACGATGGCGCGGAGCATGCCCTCGAGGTAATCGGCAGGGGCGTCGCTGACTTTCCACGGCTTGCTGCGGCCGTGCTCGTGGCGGTCGGTAAGGCGGCTGACGATAGATAGCAACGGCTCGGCTTCATGGATCACTTCGGCCGGGCCATAGGCGTGCACGGCCAGGTAGTTCCAAGTCGGCACCACCTGGGGGTTATCGGCCTTGCTCGGGTAGTAGCTGGGGCTGACGTAGGCATCGTCACCGGGGAATACCAGCAAGGCTTCGCCGCCTTGCTCCAGGTCCTGCCATTGGCGGTTGGCCCGGGCCAGGTGCGCATAGACAGTGCCGAACTTGCCTTCGGTGGTATTGACCAGCACCGGCATGTGCGTGGCCAGCAGGCCCTGTTCGCCGTGGCTGACCAAAACGGCCAGGCGGGTGTCGAGCATGTGCTGGTGCAGGCGACCGAGGTCGTGTTCCTGGTGGGGCTTGCTGTTGTACATGGGCAGGGTCCTTGTCGAATGGCTTCATCCTAGGCAGGCTATTGGTTCTGGGTAAGAGCCATTACCAGCTGATTTCATAGGTCCAATGCCATGAGCGAGCGCCCCCTCATCCTGCCTTTCGACCCCGCCGGAATCGCCCTGGATCGCCGCCGCGGGCTAAGCCAGCAGCTGTACCAGGCGCTGCGCGCACGGGTACTGGACGGGCGCCTGAGCAGCGGCACGCGGTTGCCGGCCACCCGCGATCTGGCCGCGATGCTGGCGCTGTCACGCAACAGCGTGGTGCGTGCCTATGACCAGCTGTATGCCGAGGGCTACATCGAAAGCCGGGTTGGCGATGGCACCTACGTAAGCCAGCTGCCAAAACTATCCACACAAGTATCCACAGGGTTATCCCTGGGGTTATCAACAGAGTTATCCACATATTGCCCTGCGCATACTGAGGATTTATCCAGCCAGCGGTATTTCAGCGAGCCTTTGCAGCGGTTGAAAACTAACCATTTGCCGCCGCCGCGAAGTGGTGCCCCGCGCGCTTTTCGCGTTGGCATTCCGGCGTTCGACCTGTTCCCGTTCGACGTCTGGGCCAAGCTACAGGGTGGTTTCTGGCGCAACCCATCGCCCGCGCAGCTGGGTTATGGTGACCCGGCAGGCGAGCCGGCGCTGCGTGAACTGATCGCCGCCTATCTGCGTCGTTCGCGCGGGCTAAGTTGTACGGCTGAACAAATTGTGATCACCAGTGGTGCGCAGCAAGCCATCAGCCTTTGTGCACAGTTGCTGCTGCAACCTGGCGACAGTGTGGCTGTGGAAAACCCGGGTTACCGGGCGGCGGGTCACGCCTTTACCTTGGCCGGCGCGCAGGTGTGTGGTGTGCCGGTGGACGAAGAGGGTATGGACTGCGGCCAGCTTGGGCAATTGGTGGGCTGCCGGCTGGCCTATGTCACACCGGCGCACCAGTACCCGACCGGGGTGACCATGAGCCTGGCGCGGCGTTTGGCGTTGCTGGCCTGGGCCGAGCGCAACGATAGCTGGATCATCGAAGACGACTACGACGGCGAGTACCGTTACAGCGGCGCGCCCTTGGCCCCGCTTGCGGCGCTCGACCGGCACGGGCGGGTGTTGTACGTCGGTACGTTCGGCAAGATCGCCTTTCCGGCGTTGCGCCTGGGTTACCTCGTGTTGCCGCCGCAGTTGGTGCGGGCGTTCAGCCAGGGCAAGGCGCTGGCGGTGAGGCATTCGGAGGTGAGTACTCAGTGCGTGATGGCCGAGTTCATGGCGCGCGGGCATTTTCAGCGGCATATCCGCCGGATGCGCAAGGCAGCGTTAAGTCGGCGGAATGTGCTCAAGGCAGGCTGGCCAATGGACATTCCGGGGTTGGGCGCCATGCCGGAAGTGGCGGCCGGGCTGCATGTGAAGGTGGGTGTGGATAACTTTGCTCGTGAGCAGGCGCTGGTGGCCAAGGCGGAAGCGGTAGGAGTCGAGGTGACCCCGCTGAGCAATTTCTGGTTGGCGGACAGTGAGGTGCCTGTGGATAAGCGTGCGGGGTTGGTGTTGGGGTTTGCGGCGGTGCCGGAGGGGGAGATTGCCGAGGCGTTGATGAAGCTGCGTAAGGCTTGGCGCAAAGGTTGAGGCTGACGGCCTCTTCGCGGGTAAACCCGCTCCCACATTCAGATGCGCCGCAGACCCTGTGGGAGCGGGTTCACCCGCGAAGAATCCAACTCAGGTCCCGGACTTGATCCGCGTCCAGGCCCTGGTCCGTGCCCGTTCAGCATCACGCTGCAACGGCTTCAGGGTATACAACTTGGCCATCGCCTCCGCCGTGGGGTACAGGTTGGGGTTGTTGCGAATCGCCGGGTTCACCTTGTCGGTGGCATCCTTGTTCGGGTTCGGGTAGCCGACAAAGTCACTGATCGGTGCAATCACCTCTGGCCGCAACAGGTAGTTGATGAACGTATGGGCGTCTTCCGGATTGGCCGCGTTCTTCGGTATCGCCAGCATGTCGAACCAGATCGGCGCACCTTCCTTGGGCAGGCGCATGTCCACCTCCACGCCGTTCTTCGCTTCGCGGGCGCGGTTGGCGGCCTGCGAGAAGCTGCCGCTGTAACCCACCGCAACACAGATATCGCCATTGGCAATGTCAGCCATGTACTTCGAGGAATGGAAGTAGGTGATGTGGGGGCGAATCTTCAGCATCAGCGCCTCGGCCTTCTTGTAGTCGGCCGGTTTGTCGCTGTTTGGCGGCAAGCCCAGGTACTGCAGGGCCAATGGCAGGATTTCAGAAGGTGAGTCGAGCAGGGCTACGCCGCACTGCTTGAGCTTGGCGATGTTCTCTTCCTTGAAAATCAGGTCCCAGCTGTCCACAGGCGCGTTTTCGCCGAGCGCTGCCTTGACCTTGGCCGGGTTGAAACCGATCAGCACGGTGCCGTACATGTACGGCACGGCAAACTTGTTGCCCGGGTCATTGGCCTCGATCAGCTTCATCAGTGCCGGGTCCAGGTGTTGCCAGTTCGGCAGCTTGCTGCGGTCCAGCGGCTGGAACACCCCGGCTTCGATCTGCTTGGCGAGGAACACGTTGGACGGCACCACCACGTCATAGCCGGAGTTGCCGGTCAGCAGCTTCGCCTCCAGCGCCTCGTTGGTGTCGAAGATGTCGTAGATCAGTTTGACGCCGCTGTCCTTCTGGAAGTCGGTCAAGGTCTGCGGGGTGATGTAATCGAACCAGTTATACACACGCAAGGTGCGCTGCTCGGCTTGCGCGTGCAGGGCACCGGTGAACAGTGTGGCAGCGATGAACGGGGCGAGCAGACGCTTGAGTCGGACCATTACCGGGCTCCTGGCTGGGCGCGCTGGAAGCCTTCCAGCACATTGACCGCGTTGATACCGATTTCTTCCACAGCGTAGCCGCCTTCCATCACGAACAGGGTCGGCTTGCCGAGTTGGCCGATGCGCTTGCCCATTTCCAGATAGTCGGGGCTGTCCAGCTTGAACTGCGAGATCGGGTCGTCCTTGAAGGTGTCCACACCCAGCGAGACCACCAGCACGTCGGCGTCGTAGCTGGCGATGCGCTGGCAGGCGTCTTCCAGGGCGGCGCTCCAGGCGGCCCAGTCGCTGCCGGCGGGCAATGGGTAGTTGATGTTGCAGCCCTCGCCGGCACCGGCGCCGGTTTCATCGGCATAGCCGAGGAAGAACGGGAATTCGTCCTGCGGGTCGCCGTGGATCGAGGCGAAGAACACGTCGTCGCGGCTGTAGAAGATGTCCTGGGTGCCGTTGCCGTGGTGGTAGTCGACGTCGAGGATGGCGACCTTGCGCCGGCCTTGGTCGAGGAAGGCCTGGGCAGCGATGGCGGCGTTGTTCAAATAGCAGTAACCGCCCATCACCTCGCCAGCAGCGTGGTGCCCTGGTGGGCGGCACAGGGCGAAGGCGGAATGCGCGCCTTGCTGGATCGCCGCTTGTGCAGTGAGTGCGACCTGGGCAGCGCTGTAGGCGGCCTGCCAGGTACCGGCGGTGATCGGCGCCCCGGCGTCGAAGCTGTAGTAGCCCAGTTCGCCGTGCAGGCCGGTGGGTTTTACCTGGCGCAGGGTGCGTGCAGGCCAGGTGAACGGCAGCAGGTCGCCTTCCTGGCCCAGTGCGGCCCAGCGCGCCCAGGCGCCTTCGAAAAAGTTCAGGTAGTCGGCGCTGTGAATCCGCAGCAACGGCGCGCGGCCGAAGTCGACAGGGCCTTTGATGTCACCGAGCTTGCGCTGTTTCACCTGGTCGAGCACATGGTCGGCGCGCGAAGGCATTTCGAAGCAGGGCATCAGCTTGCCGTCGATCAGCTCGCAGCGGCCGTGGTGCAGGCGGTGGTCATCGGAATAGATCGTCAGCATTGTTGTTCTCCGGTGGGGACTGGCGTGGGTCCATTGTCATGGGCGGGCCAGTGGGGGAGAACGACGCAAACGGCCAAAAGGGGATCGATGTGGCCAAGGTCATTGGCCGGGTTGGGGTGGCTTGCACCGGCCTCTTCGCGGGTAAACCCGCGCCTACAAGGGACCGCTATCGTTGTAGGAGCGGGTTTATCGAGGCGTCGAACCGCCGCGAAGAGGCCGGAACAGGTCAACCGCGAAAATGGCTGGGCGCCACACCACTCCAACGCTGAAAGGCATGCCGAAAGCTGGCCGTCTCGCTGAACCCCAGAGTCTCGGCAATCCGGTAGATCGGCATTTGCTCATCGGCCAGCAATTGCTTGGCCCGCTCGAACCGCAGTTCGTCCAGCAGCTGTTGATAACTGCTGCCCAGCGCCTGCAAATGCCGGCGTAATGTGCGCGATGAGCAGTTCATCTGCCGTGCCAGCCCATCCAGGCCGGGTGCAGCGTCCAGTTGCTGCGTCAGCAACTGGCGAATCCGCCCCAGCCAGGCCTGGCGACCCGTGAATTCCAGGTTCAGGCGCCGGCAGCGTTCGTTCATGGCCTTGTGGGTAATCGGGTCAGCCAGTGGCAGCGGCATGTCCAACCAGCGCTTTTCGAAAGCAAAGGCATTGTCCTCGGCAGCAAAAACGATCGGGCACTGGAATGCACCGGCATAGCGCGCGTGGTAACCAGGGCGGGCGTGCTCGAAGCGCGCGCCCAGCAGCGGCAACGGGCGGCCGAGCAGGTCGTCGCAGATGACTTTCAGCGACACCAGGCAGAACTCGGCATTGAATGCGCTCAGTGCCGGGCTGTCGTGGTAATCGCTGGCGCTGAACCATACGCGCTGGCCATCGTCGCGCAAACCTAGCTTGAAGACTGTTCCCAGCAGTGCCGGATACTGCAACGCCAGGCGCAAGGCGTCACCCAAAGTGGCACTGGAGAGCAACGCGTAACCGAGCATGCCGTAGCACGACACATGCATGCGCTGGCCCAGTTCCAGCCCGATGTCCTCGCGTCGGGCCACGGCGTTGGCGCACACCTGCAGTTCCTGCTGGGTGGTGATGCGCGCATCGGCATGCCCCAGGTCGGCCGGGCCGATGCCGCTGCCGGCCAGCAGCGCCGAAGCCTCGCAACCGTCTGCCTGGAAGACGTTGAGGATCAGCGATACCGCGTTGAGGGTGGTCAGGTGGCTGTGCAGCATGCTGGGTAATCCCGTGGGCCTGGGACGCATTATGGAGCAAGTTGTGTGCCGTTACCCGGTGGGGCCACTGTACGGCCCGTGTGGGAGCGGCCTTGTGCCGCGAAAGGGCTGCGCAGCAGCCCCAAAATCCCTCAGGCATAAAAAAAGGCCCGAACCATTGGCTCGGGCCTTGAAAGGTTGAGAGGTGTCTAGTCCCTTAACCTGGTGAGACAGTTTGCAGCAGCCGGGTTACGCCTTCAGCGGCACCAGACGTGGAGCGATCATGTTTTCCGGACGCAGGATGTCGTTGAGCATCTCTTCGTCCAGCAGCTTCTCCTCGCGCACCAGTTCCAGCACACCGCGGCCGGTTTCCAAGGCGACGCGGGCGATACGGGTGGCGTTTTCGTAGCCGATGTAAGGGTTCAGGGCGGTGACCAGGCCGATCGAGTGCTCGACCAGTTCACGGCAGCGCTGTTCGTTGGCGGTGATGCCAACGATGCAGTGCTCGCGCAGCATGTCCATGGCGCGTTGCAGCAGGCGGATCGAGTCGAAGATCTTGTAGGCGATCAGCGGCTCCATCACGTTCAGCTGCAGCTGGCCACCTTCGGCAGCGACGGTCAGGGCCAGGTCGTTGCCCATGATGGCGAAGGCCACCTGATTGACGGCTTCCGGAATAACCGGGTTGACCTTGCCTGGCATGATCGAGCTACCTGGCTGACGCGCTGGCAGGTTGATCTCGTTGATGCCAGTACGCGGGCCGCTGGACAGCAGGCGCAGGTCGTTGCAGATCTTCGACAGCTTGACCGCGGTACGCTTGAGCATGCCGGAGAACAGCACGAAGGCGCCCATGTCGGAGGTGGCTTCGATCAGGTCGGCAGCCGGTACCAGCGGCTGGCCGCTGATGATTGCCAGGCGCTGTACGGCCAGGGCCTGGTAGCCAGGGTCGGCGTTGATGCCGGTGCCGATGGCGGTACCGCCCAGGTTGATTTCGGTCAGCAGTTCCGGGGCCAGCGAGCGCAGGCGCTGCAGGTCTTCGGTCATGGTGGTGGCGAAGGCGCGGAATTCCTGGCCCAGGGTCATCGGCACGGCGTCCTGCAGCTGGGTACGGCCCATCTTCAGTACGTGGTCGAACTCTTTACCCTTGGCAGCGAAGGCCTGGATCAGGCTGTCGAGGCTGGCCAGCAGGGCGTCGTGGCCCAGCAGCAGGCCCAGGCGGATAGCCGTCGGGTAGGCGTCGTTGGTGGACTGCGCCATGTTCACATCGTTGTTCGGGTGCAGGTACTGGTACTCACCCTTCTGGTGGCCCATGGCCTCCAGCGCGATGTTGGCGATGACTTCGTTGGCGTTCATGTTGGTGGAGGTACCGGCGCCACCCTGGATCATGTCGACCACGAACTGCTCGTGATAGTCGCCTTTGATCAGTCGGCCGCAAGCAGCGCTGATGGCAGCATGCTTGGCATCGCTCAGGTGCCCCAGCTCCCGGTTGGCGTCAGCAGCAGCCTGCTTGACCATCGCCAGGCCGACTACCAGTTTCGGGTAGTGCGACAGCGGAACGCCAGAGAGGTGGAAGTTGTTGGCAGCGCGCAGGGTCTGGATGCCGTAGTAGGCATCAGCAGGAACTTCAAGGGTACCCAACAGATCTTTTTCGACGCGGAACGATGCAGCGGAGGACATGATGTATATCATCTCGATTTTGACCCGGCACATGCCGGAATGGCGCCAATCCTAGGCCTGAAGGTGATTTTGCGGCCAATGCTGTTGCACGCTAACCTATGCACAAACGGCATAGTGTTTCATGTGACGCCAATTGACATTCGAGCGTGTTCCATTTTGGTGCATGCGGGGAGATGTGCTTCGTGAACCTTGAAAGCAAATGGCTGGAAGACTTCAGCGCACTGGCCGCTACCCGCAGTTTTTCCCAAGCGGCAGAGCGGCGTTTCGTTACCCAACCGGCCTTCAGCCGGCGTATTCGCAGCCTTGAAGCGGCTTTGGGCCTGCAATTGGTGAACCGTTCCCGCACACCGATCGAATTGACCGAGGCCGGGCAGCTGTTTCTCGTAACGGCGCGCACTGTTGTCGACCAGTTGGGCGAAATTCTCCGCCATTTGCATCACCTTGAGGGTGGCCAGGGCGAGGTGGTGCAGGTAGCGGCGGCGCACTCCCTGGCGTCAGGCTTTTTCCCGCGTTGGGTAGCGCAGTTGCGCAACGACGGTTTGAACATCGCTACCCGCCTGGTTGCGACTAACGTAGGGGATGCCGTACATGCATTACGCGAAGGTGGCTGCGACCTGATGCTGGCGTTCTACGACCCCGATGCTGCCCTGCAGATGGATGCCGAGATCTTCCCGTCGCTGCACATGGGCAACACCGAAATGCTGCCGGTGTGCGCCGTGGATGCCGAGGGCAAGCCCTTGTTCGACCTGGAAGGCGAGGGCAGTGTGCCGCTGCTGGCGTATTCCGCAGGCGCCTTCCTCGGCCGCTCGGTCAACTTGCTGCTGCGCCAGCGCAACCTGCGCTATACCACTGTCTATGAAACGGCCATGGCCGACAGCCTCAAGAGCATGGCGCTGGAGGGTATGGGCATCGCCTGGGTGCCGCGGCTGTCGATGCGTGGCGAGCTGGAGCGCGGCGAACTGGCGATCTGTGGCGGCAGCCAGTGGCACGTGCCGCTGGAAATCCGCCTGTACCGCTGCGCGTTGGTGCGCAAGGCCAACGTCAGGCTGCTATGGCGCAAGCTCGAGGGTGCTGCCGCGGTTGACCCGAAAGTCAGCCAAAGCCCCGAAAAATAAGGCCCGACAGTTGGTCGCCGGGGTGCCTTAAACGCACCACCTTACGGTATACTGCGCGGCCTTTCGACCGGATGCGTCCGGTCCTGATCAGCAAACAAGCCACGCCGGCCGTCCCGCGTGGCTTGTTGTTTTTTGACGCGCCCACGGGCGCACAAGCGAAGAGGCTCGACGATGAGTGCACTGGTTGGCGTGATCATGGGCTCCAAGTCCGATTGGTCCACCCTTAGCCACACCGCCGATATGCTGGAAAAACTCGGCATTCCCTACGAAGTGAAGGTGGTTTCCGCCCACCGCACCCCGGATCTGCTGTTCCAGTATGCCGAGGAGGCCGAGGGCCGTGGCATCGAGGTGATCATCGCCGGTGCCGGTGGCGCTGCCCACCTGCCAGGCATGTGCGCCGCCAAGACCCATCTGCCGGTGCTCGGCGTGCCGGTACAGTCGTCGATGCTGTCGGGCGTCGATTCGCTGCTGTCGATCGTGCAAATGCCAGCGGGCGTGCCGGTTGCCACCCTGGCCATCGGCCGTGCCGGTGCGGTCAACGCTGCGCTGCTGTCGGCCAGCATCCTTGGCGCCAAGTACCCGCAGTACCACGCGGCACTGAAGCAGTTCCGCACGGAACAGACCGACACCGTGCTGGACAACCCAGACCCGCGTCAGGCTTGAGGCTCAACCCATGAAGATCGGTGTAATCGGTGGCGGCCAGCTGGGCCGCATGCTGGCCCTGGCGGGCACCCCGCTGGGCATGAACTTCGCTTTCCTCGACCCGGCGCCGGATGCCTGCGCCGCGCCCCTGGGCGAGCACCTGCGTGCCGACTATGGCGACCAGGACCACCTGCGTCAGCTGGCTGACGAAGTCGACCTGGTCACTTTCGAGTTCGAGAGCGTGCCGGCCGAGACCGTGGCCTTCCTCTCGCAGTTCGTGCCGGTGTACCCCAGCGCCGAAGCGCTGCGCATCGCCCGTGACCGCCTGTTCGAAAAGAGCATGTTCCGCGATCTGGGTATTCCTACCCCGGCCTTCGCCGACATCCTCTCGCAGGCCGACCTGGACGCGGCAGTGGCCAGCATCGGCCTGCCGGCCGTGCTGAAAACCCGCACCCTGGGTTACGACGGCAAGGGTCAGAAGGTGCTGCGCACGCCAGAAGACGTGGTCGGTACCTTCGCCGAACTGGGCAGCGTGCCATGCCTGCTGGAAGGCTTTGTGCCGTTCACCGGTGAAGTGTCGCTGGTGGCCGTGCGTGCCCGTGATGGCGAAACCCGCTTCTACCCGCTGGTGCACAACACCCACGAGAGCGGCATCCTGAAACTGTCGGTGGCCAGCGCGGCGCACCCGCTGCAAGGCCTGGCCGAAGACTACGTCAGCCGTGTGCTCAAGCAGCTGGACTACGTCGGCGTAATGGCCTTCGAGTTCTTCGAGGTCGACGGCGGCCTGAAGGCCAACGAAATCGCCCCGCGCGTGCACAACTCCGGGCACTGGACCATCGAAGGTGCCGAGTGCAGCCAGTTCGAGAACCACTTGCGCGCCGTTGCCGGCCTGCCGCTGGGCTCGACCGCCAAGGTGGGCGAGAGCGCGATGCTCAACTTTATCGGTGAAGTGCCGGCCGTGGACAAGGTTGTCGCCATCGATGGCTGCCACCTGCATCATTACGGCAAAGCCTTCAAGGTCGGCCGCAAGGTTGGCCACGCCACCCTGCGCTGCCACGACATGGCTACCCTCGAGCGCAAGATTGCCGAAGTAGAGGCTCTGATCAGCAACTGATCGAACTTCTGCCCGCGGCTTGCCCTCTGAAATGGCAACATGCCAAAGCGCTGTCTAGGCTTTGGCTTGTTCCATCTTCACTGCAGAGGGATTGCCATGGGCATCATCGGAACCATTTTCATCGGCCTCATCGTCGGCTTGCTGGCCCGCTTCATCAAACCGGGCGACGACAGCATGGGCTGGATCATGACCATCCTGCTGGGTATCGCCGGCTCCCTGTTGGCCACCTATGGCGGCCAGGCCCTGGGCATTTACCAGGCTGGGCAAGCGGCGGGCTTCATTGGCGCGCTGGTCGGTGCCGTGATACTGCTGGTGATCTACGGATTCATCAAGAAACGCTGAATACTGGTTAGAATGCCCGGCAATTCATTCGAGTTGCCGAGCATTGCCATGCGTGCCTTTTTCCTCGTTCCCCTGTTTTTGGCCAGCACCCTGGCCCATGCCGAACTGCCCGAAACCGACTGGCTGGAGCTGATGCCCAAGTCGGACCAGAAAGCGCTTGAGCAAATGCCCGAAATTGACCACAACTCGCCAGAGGCCATGGGCACCTTTACTGCCAAGGGCGGCATGAAGCAGAGCAAGGGCCTGCCGGCGGTGATGTACTCGACCAAGACCGTGGCGGCCATGAACGGCAAGGACATCCGCCTGGGTGGCTACCCGGTGCCGCTGGAGAGCGATGCCAAGGGCAACAGCACACTGTTCTTCCTGGTGCCGTACCCGGGCGCCTGCATCCACGTGCCACCACCGCCGCCGAACCAGCTGGTGCTGGTGCGCTACCCCAAAGGCCTGAAGATCGACGACATCTACACACCGCTGTGGGTCAGCGGCACGCTGAAGGTGGAGAAGGTCAGCAACGATGTGGCTGATGCAGCCTATGCGCTGGATGCGGGGAAGGTGAGGGTGGTGGAGGACGCTGATCTCTGATTCCTTGAATTGGGGCTGCTTTGCAGCCCATCGCGACACAAGGCCGCTCCTACAAGGGCACGCGGTCGCCTGTAGGAGCGGCCTTGTGTCGCGAAAGGACCGCGCAGCGGTCCCGGGTGCCTCAGCTCAAAGCGCTTCGCTAGCCACCACCACGCCCAGCGAATGACTGGCCCCAGGCTTCAACTCCACCAGGTCATCCCACACATTCGCCGTCTCGATGCACAGCATCCGCTGCCAGCCATCATCTGCCATGTCCGCCAACTCCCTGGCCCGCTCAGTCCAGGGGTTCCAGATCACCGCCGAACGCGAGCCGCTGCTGGTCAGGGTTATCCGCCGGTTCCAGTGCGGGTCGACAATACTCAGCTGCGGCGGGGTGGCCAGGTAGATCCGGTCAGTCTCCCCGGCAAATTCAAGCGCCCCCTGCTGCTGGCGCTGCTCCCAGTCAGCTAGGGTCTCGATATAGCTCAGCCCCTCGACCCCTTCGACCCGCGCCTGTCGCACATCGCTGACCGCAAAGTAGCTGTGCAGGGCCTGGCTGATGGTCACTGGGCTATTGCCCATGTTACGGCTTGTCAGTGTCAGCTTCAGGTCTGTGCCCAGCTCCACGACCAGCTTCAGTTCCACATCATGCGGCCAGCCGGGCAAATCGCCCTGCGCTTCAGGCAGTTCGAACTCGATCCGCAGGCGCTCGCCCACTTCTTCGATTCCCAGCAACTGCCAGTCGCGTGCACGCGCAAGCCCGTGGGCAGGCGCCTGCTCACCTTGGTACATGGCCTGCACGGCCTCTGGATTGCGCTGCAAGTTGCCAAACCACGGCCAGCACACCGGCACCCCGGCGCGTACCGACTTGCCCTTGCTGAAGATGGCCTGGTCGCTCAGCCACAGCAGCGGCGGTTCACCGACCCGCTGGTAGCTGAGAATCTGCGCGCCCTGCTGGGCGATCAGCAGTTCGGCGTGGTCGCTGCTGATACGCCAGCAGTTGAGTTCGCCATGTTGCTCGGTTACGACCTGAAAGGTAGCCATTGCACTCGTCTCATTGATTGCCAGTGGGCCTTGGACCCGGGCACATGCAATGAGTTTACCGCCAGCCAGGCTTAGCGACGAGGCACGGAGCGGGTGCGGCCACTGCCGTCGATGGCAACGAAGACGAACACCGCTTCGGTCACTTTGCGCCATTCGCTGGACAGCGGGTCATCGCTCCACACTTCGACCATCATCTGGATCGAGCTGCGGCCAATTTCCAGGGTCTGGGTATAGAACGACAGCTGCGCGCCTACCGCGACCGGTACCAGGAAGGCCATGCGGTCGATGGCCACGGTGGCCACACGGCCGCCGGCAACACGGCTGGCCATGGCGGTGCCGGCCAGGTCCATCTGGGCAACCAGCCAGCCGCCGAAAATGTCGCCAAAGCCGTTGGTTTCGCGCGGCAGCGCGGTGATCTGCAAGGCCAGGTCGCCTTGCGGGATAGGATCTTCTTGTTCGAGCTCAATCATGCGATGGGGCCTCTGACCCGTGACGCTTTCGTTGGTGTGGCGCAAAGGCCGGGTAAACGATTCAGCTTGAAACATACTACGCCGATTTCGTTTCACTGGGCGGCCGTACGGAAACTCTGCGAAACCGCCTGACAATAAAGACCGGCGTTTTCGCACAACATCCCACGTAAGGGGCAACCTTTTCCTACGATTTGCCAGTATATAGAGCATAACGGCCAGCGACGACCGCGCATTCATGAATATCCGCTTGGTTTTTGTATCGCTTTCGGCCGGGCTCGGCAATTTGCTATCTTCGCCTGTCTCCCAATCCAGAAGCCGCGTGCCAAGCGGCCTGCATGCCCTACAAAGAGAACAACGAGCGATGACTTCCGTGCCGAGCAGTATCGAGCAGCCCTCGCGGCCGCTGACCCGCAGTGACTACAAGACCCTTTCACTGTCCGCTCTGGGCGGCGCGCTGGAGTTCTACGACTTCATCATCTTCGTGTTCTTCGCCACGGTGGTCGGCAAGCTGTTCTTCCCGGCCGACATGCCCGAGTGGCTACGGCTGATGCAAACCTTCGGCATCTTTGCCGCCGGCTACCTGGCGCGGCCGCTGGGCGGCATCATCATGGCCCACTTCGGCGACCTGCTCGGGCGCAAGAAAATGTTCACCCTGAGCATCTTCATGATGGCCTTGCCGACGCTGATCATGGGCCTGCTGCCGACGTATGCACAGATCGGCATGTGGGCGCCGGTGCTGTTGCTGCTGATGCGCGTGATCCAGGGTGCGGCGATCGGTGGCGAGGTACCGGGCGCCTGGGTGTTCGTCTCCGAGCATGTGCCAGAGCGCAACACCGGCTACGCCTGCGGCACCCTGACGGCGGGCCTGACTGCCGGCATTCTGCTGGGCTCGCTGGTGGCCACGCTGATCAACAGCGTGTACAGCGCCGAGGAAGTGGCCGACTACGCCTGGCGTATCCCGTTCCTGCTCGGCGGCGTATTCGGCCTGTTCTCGGTGTACCTGCGCCGTTGGCTGCACGAGACCCCGGTGTTCGCCGAAATGCAGCAGCGCAAGGCGCTGGCCGAAGAGCTGCCGCTGCGCGCCGTGCTGCGTGACCATCGCAGCGCGATCATCCTGTCGATGCTGCTGACCTGGATGCTGTCAGCCGCCATCGTGGTGGTTATCCTGATGACTCCGGCGTTGCTGCAGAGCATCTACCACATCAGCCCGATCGACTCGCTCAAGGCCAACAGCATGGCCATCGTACTGCTCAGCTTCGGCTGCATCGGCGCTGGCAGCCTGGCCGACCGCTTTGGTGCGGGCCGGGTGTTCGTGATCGGCAGCCTGCTGCTGCTGGCCAGCTCCTGGGCCTTCTACCACAGCCTGCCAACCCACCCCGAGCTGCTGTTCCCGCTGTATGCCGTGACCGGCTTGTGCGTGGGCGTGATCGGCGCGGTGCCTTATGTGATGGTCAAGGCGTTCCCGGCGGTGGTGCGGTTTAGTGGGCTGTCGTTCTCCTACAACGTCGCCTACGCCATCTTCGGCGGGTTGACGCCGATGGTGGTGACCGCACTGCTGAAGGTGAGCCCGATGGCGCCTGCCTATTATGTGGCGGGGCTGTGTGCCGTTGGTCTGGCGGTGGGGCTGTACCTGCTCGCCAATAAGCGCTGATCTGCGCTACGGCTGCTCGCCTCTTCGCGGGCACGCCCGCTCCCACAGGTACACTGCTGGCCCTGTGGGAAAGGCTGTCTCGATCAAAATCTCAAAGATTGTGCAGCCTCTGTGGGAGCGGGTTTACCCGCGAAGAGGCCGCGCCTGCCGTGCGCCTCTTTTGAACGTTGGAGGCCGCTCGCTTCTTCACACATGAAACATGCGGAAAGAACTGAACAGCAACAGATGAATATGTAACGCAGTCGTCAACCGCTAGATCGTCAGCCTGAGCCATACAGAGAAGGAGAATCTGTATGGCCCAAAACACACTTCATGACAGCTCCACGGGTGATGTCGTTATCACCCCAGGCCCCACCGGTTCCAGTAGCGGCGGGGGCGGCTTTTTCAGCATTGGCGGTGGCGGTGGCTTCGGTGGCGGCTTTGGCGGTTCCAGCCGACGTCGCCGGAAAAAGCGTGCCGGGGCACGAGCTGCTGCTCTGGCGCAAGCCAGGGCTGCGGAGCAGGCACGCCAGGCGGCGGCAGCCAAGGCTCATGCCGAAATGCTCGCAGCAGTGCACCGGCAACAGGTCGAAGCCCACAGCCAGGCGCGCGAGGTTCGACGTGCACAACTCGATGTGCACTTCGCCGGCCAGGCACAGGGCCTGGCACAGGCCCTTCAGCAAGAGATCGAGGCGGCGCGCAAGCGGCCAGAGTATGACGGCAGTGAGCGTTGGCAGCTCTACCAGATCACCAAAGCACGAAACGAAACCAATGGGCTCATAGCTGCCAAGCAGCTTGAACTGGCGCGCCGTCAGGCACTGGTTACGGCTTTTGCAGGCCACGACATGGCGGCAAACGCCTACGCCGCACGTTTGGCGGGGTTGGCTACGGCGCAGCAGATGCAGCAACTGCATCAGGCTTGGGAAGGTGCCTATGTGGCAGCCTCCGAGGCTCGTTTACTGCAAGAGGCCATTACTCAGCTGTCGCAGCGTGCAGCTGCGCTGGTGGTCGAGCATGCCGAGCAGGAACAGCTGTGGATCGCCAAGGAGGCCGAGTGGGAGCGCCAGCGGCAGTACGCTGAGCTGCGCGAGTCCAGAATCCGTTACAAGCAACAGCTGGATGAAGATCGACGCCTGTTGCGGCTGAGGGAGGCCGCTACGCTGAGCGTGCCGGTTGCGGCGGCATCGGCTGGGGGCGTGTTGCTTGGCCAGGCAGGGGCTCAGGTTGCGGCCGAACTGGCAACGGCTATCGAGCAGGCAATTGCCAATGCGGCCAAGGAAGTGCTGAGGGTTGCAGCTATCCGCCTTGGTCAGGCGGTCAGCCTCTCGGCTACCGCCATGCTGTACTCGCCTGCGCTGGGCAACGGCGAGCTGACCGAAGCCCAGCGCAGGCGACACTTTGACGGCCTGGGGGTGCGTGCAGATCTGCTGGGCATTGCGCCAGGGCAGGACCTTCAGGCTATCGCCGATGCAGGTGGGGCGGCCCTTGTGGGCCAGCGCATCAAGATCGAACATTTGCCGGGTGGCAGTGCAATCGCGGTGGCTGCCACAGGTGCTGGAGTCGCCCCTGAAGTCAGGGTCAGGAATGCTGTTTTTGACCCCATCACCGACAGCTACCGGGTCGAGGCGCAGACGCCCGACAGTAAAACCATCGTTCTGGGCAACGCTGCTGCTGTGTCGGCAAGCCCAGCCAACGGCCGGATGCTTGCGCTTGAACCACAAGCTGAAGAGGTCGGTGCTGGTGTCGACCTTCGCTTCGATGACTGCATCGTCTGCATCCCAGGCCAACTGCCCCAATACTTTTCGTTCGCCGTGTCGCCGGCGGGCACCGGTGTGGTCGGCGGTAGTGGTCAGGTGGCTGGTGCTGACTGGTGGCCAGCGAAGGAGGCTATTGCTGGCCTGGCAATCCCGGCACAGGTCGGCAACCAGCTACGCGGCCGCCTGTTTACTGGCATGCCGGATTTCGAGAGCGCGGTATGGCGGACCATTGCAGCGGAGCAGGAGCTATTCAGGCAATTCGATGAGGTGAACCAGCGTCGAATCTTCAGGGGCTTTCCACCGGTGGCCCCGAGAGCAAGCTGGAGTGGTGCGCGACACGCGTTCGAATTGCGTCATGCGGGGGCTGCAGGTGAAGGTTCCGGTTTATATAACCTTGATCAATTGAGCATCCACGTCCCAGCGGACACTCAGGGCGTGTTGCCGGAAGTGCAGCCATACGCGCCCTGGTTCGCTGCCAGTGTGGCCTTGGCATTCGACGCAGCCCCTGTCCAGGGCCAACCCTCGCACAACTGGACCCCGTTAGTGGCGCCTGGTGCGGAACTGCTTGGCCCGACGCGCTTGCCAGAGGCGCCACAACAGCCGGGGATTCTGCCAGGGACAACCACCGATCCGGTGAAACCAAGTCTTGAAATACTTCCCGGCGAGAACCCGGGCGAAACTGGGGCCATAATTCCTGGATTCGGTGGAGACGTGGACCTGCCTGAGCCGGGGCTGGTCAATAATGAGCCGGCGGAGCCTTTGGAGGTCGGAGAGTACAAGGACTTGAGTCGACGAAGTATCAATGACCTCATGGACGTGGACCATATAGTTTCCCGAAGGGCGTATCAAATTTTTTTTGATAAATAGTTATTCAAAACTGACCGCCCGTGAAATTAAAGATTTACTGGAGGCAGCGCCCAGCATCGTGATACCGGCAGAGGTTCATCGGAAGTTTAGCGAGACCTACGGAGGAAGAAACTCCGCGGCAAGGCAGAATAGGGATGCGTCCAACCTTCGTGAGGCGGTTAATAGTAACGTAAACGCTCTGAAGCCTGGGTTGCTTGAGTATGGATTTTCTGATGAGGAAATTGAGGTGGTCCGGCAGAAACTGCATGATCTTCATACAGAAAAAGGTATGTATTAATGGATTCACATGCGCTCGATAGATACTTGAGTTCATTGGGTCGCTGTTATAATGATCTGGTACTAGAAGATCTTGCAGTCCCAGAGAAATTAGTAGAGATCTTCTCTGGCTCCTTTACGATGGTTTATGAACCAGAGCCCGGATTGGAGCTGGAATTTTGGGCTGAAACCCAAAAATTTGAAAAGCTTCACTTTGCACTTAAGAAAACCACACCTTCATCTGTTCTCTACAAAGGTAAACTTGATGAACCTTATGAGAAATGCAGAACTCGGGAATTAGTGTTGCAGTCATTCGGCAGCCCAATAAGCTCTAAAGGCAAATTTAAAATGCCTTTGCCGATGGGGGAAGTCGGAGGATGGGATACTTTTGATTTGGGTCCTCTTGGCTATGCAGAGCGCCAGGTTACGTTTAAGTATGATTCTAAAATGTACGTATCCGGCGTGACCTTTTCTCTAAAGCTAACGGGTTTTGACAAAATGCGTATTGAAGAGCTCGGTTTGTAACGGCTCCTGTTGAATACTGTTTTAAAAGGTGAAGGCATGGAGCTAAAATCCAGCTTGAGTGATTATGTTGAGCGAGAGTTTCTTGACTTGGTTGAGCATATTTGGAATGTCGAAACTGACAAGCGCTCCCATGATGAACTGATCAGCCACTTTGATCAGATAGTCGGCCACCCCGCCGGCAGCGACCTGTTGTTCTACTCAGGTACTGAATCATTCGGTGCAGTCAACTCTCCAGGCTATGTAGTGGCGACGATAAAGTCATGGCATCAGCGCAACGGCCGGGTAGCCTTCAAGGGGCAGACCTTGCAGCCGCCACGGCTTCGCCGATCGCCTGCGCGCGAGCTGCGGGCCAGCCAGTCTTCCACTCGCAACCTGGAGAAAGTGCGCAAGTTGGTGGCAGAAATCCAGGCGGCCGAGCAGCGGTTAGCGCACCACGAGATCTCTCTCGGCCACCCAGCATCAGCTACCTGCACATGCCCAATGTGCCTATCATAGAGCGCTTTACGGACCTGAGGCAGGTTCGGTTCGATGACTATATCGTGGTGTTTCCGCCGCAGTCCGGCCTGGCGCCGTTGTACGTCATGTTCAGGGATCGCCGCGAGCTTTAGAACCGGCAGGTCACCCGCAATATAAAGCCAGGCCATCCCGGATAACCGGTGATGGCCTTTCATCCATTTGTCACAATCGAGTCATATCCTATTCATGCGGCCTGCAGATACTTGGCCCCGTTCCATCCAACACCCCAATATTCCTGCTAGGAGCAAGGCATGAAACTGAAGCGTTTGATGGCGGCCCTCACCTTTGCCGCCGCTGGCGTTGCAACCGCCAACGCGGTAGCCGCTGTCGATCCTGCGATCCCGACCTACACCAAGACCACCGGTGTTTCGGGCAACCTCTCCAGCGTAGGCTCCGACACCCTGGCGAACCTGATGACGCTGTGGGCCGAGGCCTACAAGAAGGAATATCCGAACGTAAACATCCAGATTCAGGCGGCCGGTTCCTCCACCGCGCCACCCGCGCTGACCGAAGGCACCGCCAACCTCGGCCCGATGAGCCGCAAGATGAAGGACGTCGAGCTGCAGGCCTTCGAGCAGAAGTACGGCTACAAGCCGACCGCCATCCCGGTTGCCGTCGACGCCCTGGCTGTGTTCGTGCACAAGGACAACCCGATCAAGGGCCTGACCATGGCTCAGGTCGACGCCATCTTCTCCTCCACCCGCCTGTGCGGTGGCAAGGCCGAGATCAAGACCTGGGGTGACGTCGGTGTGACCGGCGACCTGGCCAACAAGCCAATCCAGCTGTTCGGCCGTAACTCGGTATCGGGCACCTACGGCTATTTCAAGGAAGAGGCTCTGTGCAAAGGCGACTTCAAGCCTAACGTCAACGAACAGCCTGGCTCGGCTTCGGTCGTGCAGTCGATCAGCTCCTCGCTGAACGGCATCGGCTACTCGGGCATTGGTTACAAGACCGCCAGCGTCAAGACCGTAGCCCTGGCCAAGAAAGAAGGCGGCGAGTTCGTTGAAGACAACGAAGCCAACGCCCTGAACGGTAGCTACCCGCTGTCGCGCTTCCTGTATGTGTACGTGAACAAGGCGCCGAACAAGCCTCTGGCCCCGCTGGAAGCCGAGTTCGTCAAGCTGGTGCTGTCGCAAGCTGGCCAGCAGGTCGTGGTGAAGGATGGTTACATCCCGCTGCCGGCCAAAGTCGTCGACAAGACCCTGGCTGACCTGGGCCTGTCGCACGCCGGTAACGTTGCAAAGAAGTAAGTAACTGAAGATGAGGCCGGTGCCACTGCCCGGCCTCTTCCATGAATTCCCGGTCCGAAGCCAGGTATCCTGTGCGGCGGGCTTTCGCGCGTCACCACTTTGTAATGTTTTTGTCACACGGGACCGCTAGGGTGTGCGCATGAATGATCTGGCCAATTCCAACATGACCCAAAACTCCCAGCCCGTGCGTATTGACTTCAATACGCCCGAGCTGCAACGCAAGCGCCGCATGCGTGCGCTCAAGGACCGCCTGACCCGCTGGTATGTGCTGGTGGGCGGGCTTGCCGTATTGGCTGCCATCACCCTGATCTTCTTCTACCTGGCCTATGTGGTGCTACCACTCTTCCAGGGCGCCGAGCTGACCAGCAAGAAAACCCTGGAACCGACCTGGCTGCAGCAGGACGCCGGCAAGCCGCTGATGATCGCGCTGGAAGAGCAGAACCTGGTGGGCATGCGGGTTTCGGACAAGGGCCAGGCATTATTCTTCGATACCAAGAGCGGCAACGAGATCAAGCGCGTCGACCTGCCCGTGCCTGCAGGCACCCAGGTTACGTCGATCGGTGCCGATCAGCCGGGCAGCCCGTTGGTGGTGCTGGGCTTGTCCAACGGCCAGGCGCTGGTGTTCCACCACACCTACAAGATCACCTACCCGGACAACAAGAAAACCATCACCGCCGGCATCGACTACCCGTACGGCGAACAACCGTTCGCGCTCGACGAGCAGGGGCGCGCGCTGGATCACGTCAGCATTAATGTCAATGGCGACACCCTGGTGCTGGCCGGCTCCACCGGTGCGCAACTGCAGGTACTGGCGCTGACCCGCAGCGAAAACATGATGACCGAAGAGGTCACCACCGAGCAGAACCGCATCGTCCTTCCGCAAATGACCGAGGTCGTGAAGAACATCTTCATCGATCCGCGTCAGCAGTGGCTCTACGTGATCAACGGCCGCGCCACGGCCGATGTATTCAGCCTGCGCGACAAGAGCCTCAATGGCCGCTACAAGCTGTCCGAAAGCGCCGACACCGAAGTGACCGCCACCGGCCAGTTGGTCGGCGGCATTTCGCTGATCATCGGCGACTCCAAGGGTGGCCTGGCTCAGTGGTTCATGGCCCGCGACCCCGATGGCGAATCGCGCTTCAAGCAGATCCGCACCTTCCAGATGGGCAAGGCGCCGATCGTGCAGATCGATGCCGAAGAGCGCCGCAAGGGCTTCATCGCCCTCGACGCCGAAGGCAAGCTGGGCGTATTCCACAGCACCGCGCACCGCACCCTGTTGGTCGAGCCTGCCGCCGAAGGCCCGGGCATCCTGGCCCTGTCGCCACGCGCCAACCGCATCATCATCGAACAAGGCGGCAAGCTCTTGCCGCTGAGCCTGCGCAACCCGCACCCGGAAATTTCCTTTAGCGCGCTGTGGGGCAAGGTCTGGTACGAGAACTACGACGCGCCGAAATACGTCTGGCAATCGACCGCTTCCAACACCGACTTCGAGCCCAAGCTGAGCCTGTCGCCGCTGACCTTCGGCACCCTCAAGGCCGCCTTCTACGCAATGATCCTGGCGGCACCGCTGGCCATTGCCGCTGCTATCTACACCGCTTACTTCATGGCCCCGGGCATGCGCCGCAAGGTCAAGCCGGTGATCGAACTGATGGAAGCGATGCCGACAGTGATCCTCGGCTTCTTTGCCGGCCTGTTCCTCGCCCCGTACCTGGAAGGCCACCTGCCGGGTGTGTTCAGCCTGTTCCTGCTGATGCCATTCGGCATCCTGCTGGCCGGCTTCGCCTGGACCCGCCTGCCTGAGTCTATCCGCCTGCGGGTGCCGGACGGCTGGGAAGCGGCGATCCTGATCCCGGTCATCCTGTTTACCGGCTGGTTTGCCCTGACCATGAGCCCGCACCTGGAAAGCTGGTTCTTTGGCGGCGACATGCGCCTGTGGATCACCAACGACTTAGGGATAACCTACGACCAGCGCAACGCCCTGGTGGTGGGTATCGCCATGGGGTTCGCGGTCATCCCGAATATCTACTCCATCGCCGAAGACGCCGTTTTCAGCGTGCCGCGCAGCCTCACACTGGGCTCGCTGGCGCTGGGTGCGACGCCCTGGCAGACCCTCACCCGCGTGGTCATCCTTACTGCTAGCCCCGGTATCTTCTCGGCGCTGATGATCGGCATGGGCCGCGCGGTGGGCGAGACCATGATCGTGTTGATGGCCACCGGCAACACCCCGGTGATGGAGATGAACCTGTTCGAGGGCATGCGCACGCTGGCCGCTAACGTGGCCGTGGAAATGCCCGAATCGGAAGTCGGCGGCAGCCACTATCGCGTGCTGTTCCTGGCCGCGCTGGTGCTGCTGATGTTCACCTTCGTCATGAACACCTTGGCCGAGCTGATTCGCCAGCGTCTGCGCAAGAAATACTCGTCGCTTTGATAGAAAGGTAGCGATCCGTGAAAAAGGATTCCCTCAAAGGCTGGTTCAAGAGCGGCGCCCCAGGTGTCTGGATGAGCGGCGGCGCGGTGGCCATGGCGGTGATCATGACCGTCGGCCTGCTGGCGGTCATTGCCGTGCGCGGCCTGGGCCACTTCTGGCCGGCCGACCTGGTCCAGGCCACCTACAAGGTGCCGGGCCAGGCTGACCACGTGGTTATCGGCGAAGTGGTGCAAAAGGAAGAAGTCCCACGCGCCCGTCTGAAAGGTGCCGGCCTGCCGGTACCGGACCAAGGCCCGGAGTTCATGACCCGCGAGCTGATCAAGGTGGGTAACCGCGACCTCAATGGCAGCGATTTCACCTGGGTGGTCGGCGACTGGCTGGTCGACGAGCAGCGACCGGCCGACCTGATCGCCCTGGAGCGGCGTGAGTGGGGCAACTTTTATGGCTATCTGGTCAGCGTCAAGGAGCAAGGCCGCGTGGTCGCAGAAGGCCCTGCCGCCTGGAACGAGCTGCAGGCCCGCCTCAAGCGTGCCAACCAGCTCAACAGCGAGCTGCAGCAACTGGAGAAGAAGGACATCGGTGCCATCAACCATGGTCTCGAACGCCTGCGTCTGGAAGCCCGCAAGCTGGAGCTGCACGGCAAGCTGGACGCCGCCGCCCAGGCCGACATGGACGCCGACCGCGCCGAGCTGAACAGCCGCTACAAGGCTATCGAAGATCGCCTCAGCGGCCTGCACCAGGCCTTCGCCCGCGACAGCCTGGTGGCGCGCGATGGTAATGGCCGTGAAGTGGAAATCAACCTGAGCAAGGTGGTGCACGCCATCCAGCCGAACGGCATGTCGGCGTTCACCAAGCTGGGCACCTACTTCGCCAAGGTCTGGGAGTTCCTCAGTGACGACCCGCGTGAAGCCAACACCGAGGGCGGTATCTTCCCGGCCATTTTCGGTACCGTGATGATGACCCTGATCATGGCCGTGATCGTCACCCCGTTCGGTGTGCTGGCGGCCGTGTACCTGCGCGAATACGCACGGCAAGGCCCGGTGACCCGGTTGATCCGCATTGCCGTGAACAACCTGGCCGGCGTACCGGCGATTGTCTACGGCGTGTTTGGCCTGGGCTTCTTCGTCTACGTGCTGGGCGGCTCGATCGACCGGCTGTTCTTCCCCGAAGCCCTGCCGGCGCCGACCCTGGGTACACCGGGCCTGCTGTGGGCCTCGCTGACCCTGGCGCTGCTGGCAGTGCCGGTGGTGATCGTGGCTACCGAAGAAGGCCTGGCACGGATCCCGCGCACCGTGCGCGAAGGCTCGCTGGCACTGGGCGCGACCAAGGCCGAGACGCTGTGGAAGATCGTCTTGCCCATGGCCAGCCCGGCGATGATGACCGGCATGATCCTCGCCGTGGCTCGCGCCGCCGGTGAAGTGGCGCCGCTGATGCTGGTGGGGGTGGTGAAGCTGGCGCCGTCGCTGCCGGTGGACGGCAACTACCCGTACCTGCACCTGGACCAGAAGATCATGCACCTGGGCTTCCACATCTATGACGTCGGCTTCCAGAGCCCCAACGTCGAAGCCGCGCGGCCGCTGGTGTACGCCACGGCGTTGTTGCTGGTGCTGGTGATCGCGACCCTCAACCTGTCGGCGGTGTGGATCCGTAACCACCTGCGCGAGAAGTACAAGGCGCTGGACAGCTGATTGAAGCTTTAAGCCACAAGCGGCAAGCTCCAAGCAGATTGCCGCTTTGCCCAAACTTGCAGCTTGCAGCTCGAAGCTGGCAGCTACAAACGGAGTCAACCATGCAGAACGAATCCCACACCCACGGCATCGACATGTCTGCCCTGGGCCGCAGCAAGCAAAGCCTGCGCCTGGCCGAAGAAACCGTGGCCATCGAAGTGCCGGGCCTGAGCCTGTTCTATGGCGACAAGCAAGCCCTGTTCGACGTCAGCATGAACATCCCCAAGCAGCGCGTGACCGCCTTCATCGGCCCGTCCGGCTGCGGCAAGTCGACCCTGCTGCGCACCTTCAACCGCATGAACGACCTGGTTGACGGTTGCCGCGTGGAAGGCGCCATCAACCTGTACGGCAACAACATCTACCGCAAGGGCGAAGACGTGGCCGAGCTGCGCCGCCGCGTGGGCATGGTGTTCCAGAAGCCTAACCCGTTCCCCAAGACCATCTACGAGAACGTGGTCTACGGCCTGCGTATCCAGGGCATCAACAAGAAGCGCGTGCTTGACGAAGCGGTCGAGTGGGCGCTGAAGGGCGCGGCGCTGTGGGACGAGGTCAAGGACCGCCTGCACGAATCGGCACTGGGCCTGTCCGGTGGCCAGCAGCAGCGTCTGGTCATCGCCCGCACCATCGCCGTGGAGCCGGAAGTGCTGTTGCTCGACGAACCGTGCTCGGCGCTGGACCCGATCTCGACCCTGAAGGTCGAAGAACTGATCTACGAATTGAAATCCAAGTACACCATCGTCATCGTGACCCACAACATGCAGCAGGCGGCCCGTGTTTCGGACTACACCGCGTTCATGTACATGGGCAAACTGGTCGAATTCGGTGATACCGACACCCTGTTCACCAACCCGGCGAAGAAGCAGACCGAAGACTACATCACCGGTCGCTACGGCTAAGAGCGCCTTTGGCGCAGCTGCAAGCTTTGAGCTGCAAGCTGCAAGATAAAGCGGTTAGCGCGGAGCCAGGGAACGACACGA
Organism: Pseudomonas sp. NPDC089407; assembly: GCF_044900445.1. Taxonomy (NCBI): domain Bacteria; kingdom Pseudomonadati; phylum Pseudomonadota; class Gammaproteobacteria; order Pseudomonadales; family Pseudomonadaceae; genus Pseudomonas; species Pseudomonas sp. NPDC089407. Next base: position 84,199 of record NZ_JBJDNB010000008.1, on the reverse strand, counting down.
ACCACTTGAAGCTTGCAGCTTGAAGCTAGCAACTTCGCGGAGCGACAGCATGATCAACAAAGAAAGCCTTACCCACCACATTTCCCAGCAGTTCAACGCCGAGCTGGAAGAGGTGCGCAGCCACCTGCTGGCCATGGGCGGGCTGGTGGAAAAGCAGGTCAATGATGCGGTTACCGCCCTGATCGAAGCCGACTCGGGCCTTGCCCAGCAAGTGCGCGAGGTTGACGAACAGATCAACCAGATGGAGCGCAACATCGACGAAGAGTGCCTGCGCATTCTCGCCCGTCGCCAACCCGCGGCTTCCGACCTGCGCCTGATCATCAGCATCTCCAAGTCGGTGATCGACCTGGAGCGCATTGGTGACGAGTCGACCAAGATCGCCCGCCGCGCCATCCAGCTGTGCGAAGAGGGCGAGTCGCCACGCGGCTATGTGGAGGTACGCCACATCGGTGACCAGGTTCGCAACATGGTTCGCGATGCGCTGGACGCCTTTGCCCGCTTCGACGCCGACCTGGCGCTGTCGGTGGCCCAGTACGACAAGACCATCGACCGCGAATACAAGACCGCCTTGCGCGAGCTGGTGACCTACATGATGGAAGACCCGCGCTCGATCTCGCGGGTACTCAGCGTAATCTGGGTGCTGCGCTCGCTGGAGCGGATTGGCGACCATGCACGCAACATCTCCGAGCTGGTGATCTACCTGGTGCGCGGCACCGACGTGCGCCACATGGGCCTCAAGCGCATGACCGCAGAAGTGCAGGGCACTGCCATCGCTGACGGCGAAAAGGCTAATGTTCCGGGCGAATCTGACGATAAGTAAGGTTGCTCCCGAGCATCGACGCCCGGCCTTGGCCGGGCGTTTTCGTTTGTGGTCGAGAGCCGGCAGGCACCCGCGAACGATGTGATGAAGTCCCGGCGTGACCAGGTTGTAGCAAGTGGCCAGTATTTGGCAGTAGGCTAGTCGGGTTCAGAAGGAGTATCGATGAGTAAAGTGAATGTGCTGGTCGTGGATGACGCGCCGTTTATCCGTGACCTGGTCCGCAAGTGCCTGCGCAATGCCTTCCCGGGCATGGCGATCGACGATGCGGTCAACGGCCGCAAGGCCATGGCCATGCTCGGTAAGGAAGCGTTCGATCTGGTGCTGTGCGACTGGGAGATGCCGGAGATGTCCGGCCTGGAATTGCTCACCTGGTGCCGCCAGCAGCCTGCGCTGAAGAACCTGCAGTTCATCATGGTGACCAGCCGTGGCGACAAGGAAAACGTCATTCAGGCGATCCAGGCGGGCGTTTCCGACTTTGTCGGCAAGCCGTTCACCAACGAGCAGTTGCTGACCAAGGTGAAAAAGGCCCTGACCAAGATCGGCAAGCTCGACAGCCTGATGGCCATCCCGGCGCGGGCCAATTCGGCGTTCGCTAATGACTCACTGAACGCGCTGACTGCCGGTAAGCCGGAAGCGGTCAAGGTTGCAGCGCCTGCACCCGCGCCGGCCAGGCCCCAGGTTACTGCCCCGGCCGCCGCCGCCGCCGCGCCGAGCGGCCGTGGTCAGGGCCAGTTGCGCCTGGCCAGCGGCATGCAGCCGTGCGTGATCAAGGCGTTGAGCCTGAAAGAAGCGCTGCTGGTGGTGCGCCGCGGCGAAGTACTGCCGCAGGTGCTGGAAGGCGCGGTGCTGGACCTGGAGCAGGGCGAGACCGCCGAAGTCGCCCGCCTGAACGGCTACCTGCACGCCATCGCGGCCCTGGAGCCCAAGCCGGACAGCGACTGGTTGCAGCTGACGTTCAAGTTCGTCGACCAGGACGCGCAGAAGCTCGACTACCTGTCGCGGCTGATTGCTCGTGGGACCGCGCAGAAGCATTTCACGCCGGGTGCTTGAGTAACGGCTACTGGCCTCATCGCTGGCAAGCCAGCTCCCACAGGTACAGCGCCGACCTCGGCCCTTGTACGCATCCTGTGGGAGCTGGCTTGCCGGCGATGAGGCCAGGCCTGCAATTGCCATCCGACCAACTGCAATACCCGCCACAAAACCCGCTGCTAGGCTTCGACAGATAACAACTGTCAAAAAGCCACTATCATGCCCACGCGCCTGCTGCTGTTCTGTGCATTGCTCATGGCCTCGGCGTCGAGCCTGGGTGTGACCCTTTACAAGATCACCGACGAATCCGGTGTCATCTCCTATTCCGACCGCCCCGGCCCAGGTGCGAAGCCTTTGGTGCTGCTCGAACCCCTGGTCGAAACGCTCGAAGGCCAGGTGTTGCTGAACGCAAAAACCTTCGACGGCGGGGTGAGCTTTTCGGCACGCAACGAGCTGCACGTACCGGTAGAGGTCGAGTTGCGCCTGGACAACCTGGTCAACGCCCAAGGCGGCGATGCCCCGCGTATCGTGCGCCGGCTGCTGCCGCCGCGCACCACGCAGATGCTCAGCGTACTCAGGGGGCGGCCTGGGTTGCTGCTGAACTACCGCTCCACCCTGTTGCAGGCCATGGGTGACCCTGGCAAGCGGCCGCAGGGCTTTCGCTATGCGTTCCCGTGGATTGGCGGGCCATTCCGCGTAACCCAGGGCCCCAATGGCCGTGTCAGCCATTTTGGGCCCAAGGGGCGCTATGCCATGGACATCGCCATGCCAGAAGGCACCACGATCATCGCGGCGCGGGAAGGGGTGGTGGTGAAGATGCAGAACAGCCAGAGCGGGCGCGAGCCCAACCCGTCGGGCAATTTTGTCCGGATCCTGCACCCGGACGGCACCATGGGCGTGTACCTGCACCTGCTGCGCGGTTCGGTGGTGGTGAAGGAGGGGCAGCGGGTACGGCAGGGGCAAATGCTGGCCAAGTCGGGCAATACCGGCAACAGCACCGGGCCGCACCTGCATTTTGTGGTGCAGCGCAATGTGGGGTTGGCGCTGGAATCGATCCCTTACCGGTTCGACCGGCCGATCAGCGGGTTGCCGGATTTTACTGCGGGTAACCCTTGAGATTGCCGGGGCCGCTCTGCGGCCCTTTCGCGACACAAGGCCGCTCCTACAGGAGTACGCGAATCCCTTGTAGGAGCGGCCTTGCGTCGCGATGGGCCGCAAAGCGGCCCAGAGGCTTAATCCAGCTTCAGCACCTTGGCCAGCACAATCTTCGGCCCTTTCATCTTCTTGATGATGATCCGCAGCCCTTCGACCTCCAGCACTTCCTCTTCCTCAGGCACGCGCTTGAGCGTCTCGTAGATCAGGCCAGCCAAGGTCTCTGCCTCGATATGGTCAAGGTCAATGCCCAGCAGCCGCTCGACCTTGAACAGTGGCGTGTCACCACGTACCAGCAGCTTGCCCGGCTGGTAGGCGAGGATGCCGCGCTCGGTCTTGCGGTGCTCGTCCTGGATATCACCCACCAGCACTTCCAGCACGTCTTCCATGGTCAGGTAACCGATCACCTTGCCATCGGCTTCCTCCACCAGCACGAAGTGTGCGCCGCCTTTGCGGAACTGCTCCAGCAGCTGGGAAAGCGGCATGTGCCGGGACACGCGCTCCAACGGCCGGGCGAGGTCGTCCAGGTCGATGGTCTCGGGCAAGTGCTCAAGCTCCGCCAGTTCCAGCAGCAGGTCCTTGATGTGCAGCAGGCCGGTGAATTCCTCGCGTTCGGCATCGTACACCGGGTAACGGCTGAATTTGTGGCGGCGCACCAGGGCCAGGATCTGCTTCAGCGGCGCATGGGCATCGATGGTAACCATGTCCTCGCGCGAGTTCGCCCAGTCGACCACTTCCAGCTCGCCCATTTCCACGGCCGACGCCAGCACGCGCATGCCCTGGTCGCTTGGGTCCTGGCCGCGGCTGGAGTGCAGGATCAGCTTCAGTTCTTCACGGCTGTAGTGGTGCTCGTGATGCGGGCCAGGCTCGCCCTGGCCGGCAATGCGCAGGATGGTGTTGGCGCTGGCGTTGAGCAGGTAGATGGCCGGGTACATCGCCCAGTAGAACAGGTACAGCGGCACGGCGGTCCACAGCGACAGCAGCTCCGGCTTGCGGATGGCCCAGGACTTGGGCGCCAGCTCGCCGACCACGATGTGCAGGTAAGAGATGACAAAGAAGGCGACGAAGAACGAGACGCCTTTGATCAGTTCGGGCGAGTCGACACCAAAGTACGCCAGCAGCGGCTCGAGCAGGTGGGCAAACGCGGGTTCACCGACCCAGCCCAGGCCCAGCGAAGCGAGGGTAATACCCAGCTGACAAGCCGACAGGTAGGCGTCGAGCTGGTTGTGCACCTTGCGCAGGATACTGCCGCGCCAGCCGTGCAGCTCGGCGATGGCGTCGACGCGCGTGGAGCGCAGCTTGACCATGGCGAACTCGGCAGCAACGAAGAAACCGTTGAGCAGCACCAGCAGGAAGGCAAAGATGATCATGCCGAAATCGGCGAATAACGAGGTGAGGCTGATACCAGGGGAAGGGTCCATGATGGATTTTTTACGGGGTCCGTCTTAGAAAAGGAGAGAAAAAAAGTGCCAGCTCTTGCTGGCACAGGGGATCCAATGTAGCGGCTGGGGCCGCAAAAGCAAAGGGCGCTGGATTTTTTGGGGGCGCTTTGCGCCCCATCCGACCGGTCCGGCGCCCCGGCAAGGCCGCTCCTACAGGAGACCGCGATCCCGTGTAGGAGCGGCCTTGCCGGGGCGCCGGACCGGTCGGATGGGCCGCGAAGCGGCCCCCGAGGCCCTCAACCCTTGCCGTTAGCCAATTGTGCCGGCGCAAAATGACAGGTAAAGGTACTGCCATGCCCCGGCACGCTGCTGATTTCCAGCTTGCCGCGGTGACGCATCAGCACATGCTTGACGATCGCCAGCCCCAGCCCCGTACCACCGGTATTCGACGCACGGCTGAAGTCCACACGGTAGAAGCGCTCCGTCAGGCGAGGCAGGTGCTTGGCATCGATGCCCACCCCCGAGTCCTGCACCGACAAGTGCGCGCCCTGCGCATCGGCCCACCAGCGAATGCGGATGTTGCCTTCGTCCTGGGTGTACTTGACCGCGTTGAACACCAGGTTGGAAAAGGCGCTGCGCAGTTCCGACTCGCTGCCCTTGAGCTTCACGCCGGGTGCAGCCTCCAGGGTAATGCGCTGGTTACGCGGGCCGGACAAGGCCTGGGCATCGTTCTTGATGGCGGCGAGCAGGGCATCGACCGCCACCGGCTGGTTGTCCGACGGGTAATCGGTGGCTTCCAGCTTGGCCAGCAGCAACAGGTCGTTGAGCAGCGTCTGCATGCGCGCGCCTTGCTGGCTCATCTGCTGCAGGGCGCGGCTCCAGCGCGGGTTCACGTCATCGACATTGTCCAGCAGGGTTTCCAGGTAGCCGGCAATTACCGTCAGCGGCGTGCGCAGTTCGTGCGACACGTTGGCGACGAAGTCCTTGCGCATCTGCTCCAGCTGGTGAATGCGAGTGACATCGCGCACCAGCATCAGGTGCTCGTTGTTGCCGTAGCGGGTGATGTGCAGCTGCACGCGCAGGCGGTCATTGATCGGTGAGGGGATTTCCAGCGGTTCCAGGTAGTTTTCTGCCTCGAAGTACTCCTTGAAGCGCGGGTGGCGCACCAGGTTGGTCACTTGCTGGCCACCGTCCTGTGGGGTCTTGAAGCCCAGCAGGGTCTCGGCGGCGCGGTTCCACCATTCCAGGTTTCCGTCGCTGTCGAGCATGATCACCGCGTCACGCAGCGCGGCGGTGGACTCCTGTACCCGGTCGATCACGGCCTGCAGGCGGCCCCGCACGCGCTGGTCGCGGCGTTGCAGGTGGTAGATGCTGTCGAACACTTCGCCCCACAGGCCGTAGCCGTCGGGCGGTGCTTCGTCGGGTTGGTGGTTGCGCAGCCAGTCATGCAGGCGCAGCAGCTGCTTGAGGGTCCAACCCAGGTAGAGCGCCAGGCCGATGGCCAGGCTCCAGCCGTAATAGCCGCTGACCAGGCCGCCGATCAGGCAGACGGTGATCAGCAGTAACAGGTGGCGAATCAGGGTCGCGTGCCAGTTCTGGTTCAATTGACGAGATCCTTCGGATCCAGCTGCAAGTCGCAAGCCTCAAGCTGCAAGAAGAAGTGGATCGTGGTGCTGATAGTCCTTTTCGAGCCTTACGCTGCCGCTCTTTCTTGCAGCTTGCAGCTAGCTTTTGGTCGAGAAGCGGTAGCCAGTGCCCCGGACGGTTTGTACCAGATTTTCGTAGGCTTCACCCAACGCCTTGCGCAGGCGCCGGATATGCACGTCGACCGTGCGCTCTTCGACATAGACGTTGCCGCCCCACACCTGGTCGAGCAACTGGCCACGGGTGTAGGCGCGCTCCTGGTGGGTCATGAAGAACTGCAGCAGGCGGTATTCGGTAGGGCCCATCTCGGCCGGCTTGCCGTCGATGGTCACGCGGTGGCTGATCGGGTCGAGCAGCAGGCCACCCACCTCGATCGGCGCTTCGCTGTCGCTCGGGCCGGTGCGGCGCAGCACGGCTTTCAGGCGTGCGACCAGCTCACGCGGCGAGAACGGCTTGGTGATGTAATCGTCGGCACCCACTTCCAGGCCCTGGATCTTGTTGTCCTCTTCACCCTTGGCGGTCAGCATGATGATCGGGATATCGCCGGTCAGCTCGTCGCGCTTCAGGCGGCGGGCCAGCTCGATGCCAGAGGTGCCTGGCAGCATCCAGTCGAGCAGGATCAGGTCCGGCTTGCGGTCAACGATGATCGCGTGGGCCTGTTGGGAGTTTTCCGCTTCCAGGCAGTCATAGCCGGCCATTTCCAGGGCAACGGCGATCATCTCGCGAATAGGCGCTTCGTCGTCGACGATCAGAATGTTCCTGCCAACCATGCTCAAAACCTCTCCTGGATTCGGTGTCTTGGCCCGCATTAGATAACGGAATTATTGCAGCTGTGTGACAGGGTGTTGGCCGTTCTGGCGACATTCCGTGACTGAACTAGGCTACACAAGGCCGCAGTTGTGGCAACCCGAACTCATTTCCCCCCGAAACGATGGTGAATCCAATGACACGACATACGCTGAGCTGGATGGCCCTTTTCACTGCGCTGGCGCTCCCGGGGGTGGCTTCTGCCCACCATGCCATGGAGAAGGACGGCATGTGGGTCGATCACGCCGGCATGACCCTGTATACCTTTGACAAGGATGCGGGCGGCAAATCGATGTGCAATGGCGAATGCGCCACCAACTGGCCGCCATTGATGGTCAGTGATGATGAAAAAGCCGAGGGCAAGTGGACGCAGATCAAGCGTGATGACGGCAAGATGCAATGGGCCTATGACGGCAAGCCGCTGTATACCTTCATCAAGGACAAGAAAGCCGGGGACAAGACCGGTGACGGCGTGAAAGACGTCTGGCATATCGCCAAGCCTTGAGATCGCCGGGGCCGCTTTGCGGCCCATCGCCGGCAAGCCAGCTCCCACAGGTTATGTGCAAGCCTCAAGGGCAGCGCGGTGCCTGTGGGAGCTGGCTTGCCGGCGATAGGGCCATCGACCTCAACGCAATGCGTAATCCAGCACCACCCCGACAAACACCAGCAACCCCGCCCAGTGGTTGTGCAGAAACGCCTTGAAGCACGATTCCCGGTCCAGCTTGCGCGTCGACCAGTATTCCCACGCAAAGCACGCCACCGCACCCAACAGCCCCAGGTGGAACCAGCCACCCAGGTCAAAGCGGTTACCGGCCAGCAACAAGCAGCCCAGCGACAGCAACTGCAAAGTCAGGATAATGGTACGGTCTGCCTCGCCGAACAGGATCGCCGTCGATTTCACGCCAATCTTCAGGTCGTCATCCCTGTCGACCATGGCGTAGTAGGTGTCGTAACCCACCGTCCACAGCAGGTTGGCGATGTACAGCAGCCAGGCACTGGCCGGCAGCTCGCCACCGGCGGCCGTGAAGGCCATGGGAATACCCCAGGAATACGCCGCCCCCAGTACTACCTGCGGGTAGTAGGTGTAGCGCTTCATGAACGGGTAGCAGAACGCCAGCGCTACCGCGCCGAACGACAGCCACACGGTCCGGCTGTTGGTACACAGCACCAGCAGGAAGCTTACCCCGACCAGGGTGGCGAACAGCGCCAGCGCCTCGCGTGGCCGCACTCGGCCACTCGCCAGCGGGCGGTCGGCAGTGCGCTTGACGTGGCCGTCCACCTTGCGGTCAGCAAAGTCGTTGATGCAGCAGCCGGCAGCGCGCATCAGCACCACGCCAAGGCCGAAGATCAGCACGTTGGCCAGGGTCGGCGAGCCGTTGCCGGCAATCCATACCGCCGAGAGGGTTGGCCACAGCAGCAGGTAGATGCCGATCGGCCGGTCCATGCGGCTGAGCTGGACGAAGTCCCATGCCCGTGGGTGCAGGCGGTTGAGAGACTTGAGCAGTTGCAGGTACATCAGCGGTTTTCCTCCTTGGCCGCTTGCCAGAGTGCCGGCAGGAACACCTCTGCCACCAGCAGGTCGAGACCGTTGCGCTCGAAGCGCGAACGGCGGCCCCACAGTGCCGCATGGGCAGCTTCAGAAGGCAGCCAGGCCTGTGGATAACTGCACACTTCCAGCGGGTGACGGGTGAACGCCTGGTCGCAGAACAGCAACTCGCCCAGTGAGCGGCTGCCGAGGGTTTCCAGGTCCAGCCCGCCGCGCTCCAGGGCACTGCGGCTGGCCACGCTGCGGGCGAATACCCACGGTTGGCCATGGCCGCGCAGGTACACCTCACGCACCCAGCCTTCCGCGCCCGCCGCGATGCCCAGTGCCAGGCATTCGTCATCGCGCAGCGGCTGCCAGCCCTCGAACAGTGGGGTGACGGAGAAGTGATCAACGGAAAGGCGGGTCAGGCGGCGGGTCAGCGAGCCCTCGTCGAACAGCCAGTCAAGGGTAGGCTGGTCGATGTCGGTCGCCAGCTGCGAATACGGCAGCCACGCCACAGCGGCTGCTTGCGGGGATTCGTACGACACGTCGGTCTGCTTGTTACAACCAGAGAGGCGGCGAGCTTAGCATGATTGCCCCGAGTGCTTGCATACTGGGGGCAGGGCCGCTACAAAGCCCCCCTAGAATTGCGCGCTGGCTTCTTCGCGGGTAAACCCGCTCCTACAGCTCTCTACTGTTCCAGAGCCTGCGGTGATCCCTGTAGGAGCGGCTTTAGCCGCGAAGAGGCCTTCAGCAGCAACACAAAGCCCAAGCCCGAACCGAGGAAAACGACCTGATGAAAAAGTGGCAATGTATTGTCTGTGGCCTGATCTACGACGAAGCCCAAGGCTGGCCCGACGACGGCATCGCCCCCGGCACCCGTTGGGAAGATGTACCGGAAGACTGGTTGTGCCCAGACTGCGGCGTCGGCAAAAGCGACTTTGAAATGATCTCCATCGGCTAAGCGAGGCAAGCACGACATGACGTCCCCTGTGGTAATCATCGGTACCGGCCTTGCGGGCTACAACCTGGCCCGTGAATTTCGCAAGCTCGATGCGCAGACGCCGCTGCTGCTGATCACTGCCGATGACGGTCGCTCCTACTCCAAGCCTATGCTCTCCATGGGCTATGCCAAGCAGAAAGACGCCGATGGCCTGTGCATGGCCGAGCCGGGCGCCATGGCCGAGCAACTGAATGCCGAGATCCGTACCCATACCCGCATCAGCGGCATCGACCCAGGCCACAAGCGCCTGTGGATCGGTGAAGAGGCGGTGGAATACCGCGACCTGGTGCTGGCCTGGGGCGCGCAAACCGTGCAGGTGCCGGTTGAAGGGGACGGCAGCCACCTGGTGTTCCCGATCAACGACCTGGAAGACTACGCACGCTTCCGCGCCGCCGCTGCCGGCAAGCAGCGTGTGCTGATCCTCGGCGCCGGCCTGATCGGCTGCGAATTCGCCAACGACATGAGCCTGGGCGGCTTCCAGGTCGACGTGGTAGCGCCTTGCGAGCAGGTCATGCCGACCCTGCTGCACCCGGCTGCCGCCAGCGCGGTGCAGGCCGGGCTACAAGGCCTGGGCGTACGCTTTCACCTTGGGCCGGTGCTGACCCGCCTGCAGCAGGTGGACCAAGGGCTGGAAGCGCACCTGTCGGATGGCAGCGTGATTGCCTGTGACCTGGTGGTTTCCGCCATCGGCCTGCGCCCGCGCACCGACCTGGCCGCCGCTGCCGGCCTGCAGACCAATCGCGGCGTCAGCGTCGACCGAGAATTGCGCACCTCCCACGCCAACATCTTCGCCCTCGGCGACTGTGCCGAAGTCGATGGCATCAACCTGCTCTATGTGATGCCGCTGATGAGCTGTGCCCGTGCCTTGGCGCAAACCCTGGCCGGCAAGCCGACGGCGGTGGCTTACGGGCCGATGCCGATCACCGTGAAAACCCCGGCGTGCCCGCTGGTGGTCTCACCGCCGCCACAGGGCCGCGAAGGCAGCTGGCAGGTAGAGGGGCAGGGCAGTGACCTCAAGGTGCTGTGCCTGGACACCGACGGCAAGCTGCTGGGTTACGCCCTGACCGGGGCGGCGGTGATGGAGAAACTGGCGCTAAATCGCCAGTTGCCAGCGGTTATGGCGTAAATAGCGGGCGTTCTGTCGGATTTATCCTGTTGTTGCCTGAACAATGGCCGTCCAGATACTGGCGCGGCCCCGGAGCACGTGCCATTCTCACTCCCGTCTGCCGCAGATTAGAGCCTGCGGTGCCTTGAGCGCTGCTCCCAAAGGCAGCACGGCATAACAACAAGAATTCCGTCAAAGAGGCTTCACTATGCGCAAACCAGAACTCGCCGCCGTCATCGCCGATAAGGCCGATCTGACCAAGGAAAAGGCCAATCAGGTTTTGAACGCGATTCTCGACAGCATCACCGGTGCCCTGGACAAGGACACCGTGACCCTGGTCGGCTTCGGCACCTTCGAAAAACGTCATCGCGGCGCGCGTACCGGCAAGAACCCGCAAACCGGCGAGCCGGTGAAGATCAAGGCCAGCAACACCGTGGCCTTCAAGCCAGGCAAGAACCTGCGCGACAGCGTCAATGTCCCGGCCAAGCCAGCCAAGAAAGGCAAGTGATCGCTTCCTGACAACCCCAGTGTCAGCCAAGCGGGCGCCCCAGGGCGCCCGTTGTGCTTTCTGCAGGCAAAATGTTTCGAACTTGCATAAATAGTTCTGGAAAAGGATAGACTGCGCGTCTTAGTCACTTTTTATTCGAGGCGCGTTGATGAAGTTCCGCTTTCTTCTCTGGGCCATGGGGCTGTTGATGGCCAGGGCCAGCCGAAACAACCCGGCATTCCAGCAGCAGCTCAAGGGCAAGGACCTGGTGTTCCAGATGCAGACCCTGGACGGCAAGGTCGCCCGGCACTTCACCGTCAACAACGAGCGCATCAGCAGCAAGGGCGGCGCGCACCCACAGCCGGCCTTCGCCATCGCCTTCAAGGATGCGGCCTACGGCTTTGCCACGATGCAGGCGGGCAACAAGCAGTTGGCGTTCATGCAGGGGATTCAGGACAAGCACATCCAGATCAAGGGCAATCCGGCGTTGGTGATGTGGTTCCAGGGGCTGATGAAATACCTGAAACCGAAGAAGAAGGGCTGAAATTGCTGGGGCTGCTTTGCAGCCCATCGCGACGCAAGGCCGCTCCTACAACGACCGCGTCCCGTTCAGGATTTGCGCGGTCCCTGTAGGAGCGGCCTTGTGTCGCGATGGGCCGCAAAGCGGCCCCAATGGCCTTAATGCGGTGCGTGAAACTGCGAAGCCAGTTCACGTAACAGGCTCTCGGCCTCCAGCACCTTGTTCACCACATCCTCAGCCTTGTCCCGGGCAATGCCCAGACGCTCCAGCAACTCGTCCGGAATCTCCTCCAGCGGCCCCGAGCCAATCCCCCGCGAGCGCAGCAGCCGGGTAGCCAGGCACACCAGGTTGGGGAACGCCGCATTCTCGCCGTCGTAGGCCGGGTCGTGCTGGAAGCGTAGCGCGGTCGACAGCTCTTCCGGCATGTCCCACAACTTCATCAGCCAGGCGCCGATCTGCTCACGGCTAATGCCCAGCAGGTGCTGTTCCACATAGGTGTGGCTCAGGTGCGGGTTGACCTCCAGGTGGCGGCAGATCAGCGAGAAGTGCGGCGGGAACACGTGCGCCAGCAACAGGTAGCCAAAGTTGTGCAGCAGCCCGGCCAGGTAGGTCAGGCCAGCTTCGGGGCGTTCTGCCCGCGGCATGGCACGGGTCAGGCCTTCGATGATGGCGGCGGTATAGATCGATTGCTGCCAGTACGGCGTGGCCTGCTGCGGGTGGTCTTTTGGCTGGCTCATGGATTTGCCCAGCGCCAGGCCCAGGGCCAGGTTGATTACCAGGTCGAAGCCCAGCACGCGCACGATGGCGTCTTCCACCGAGCGGATCTTGCCCGGCGAGGCATAGTAAGGCGACGCCGCCCAGCTCACCACCTGTGCGGCCAGCGCCGGGTCGGTTTCGACCACGCCAGTGATGTCGTCGATGCTGGCGTTGGGGTCTACCCGCAGTTTGATGATTTTTTGTGCAGTATCGGCCAGTGGCGGGATTTCGATGGTTTCTTCCAGGCGTTTCTGGATGCGCCGGGCAGTAAAGGCCTGCACGGCATTGGTGATTTCCCGGGTGTCGTCATCGGGGCGGTCGAGGTTGGGGCTGATCGCCTCGACTTCCTGGCCGAAACTGCTTTCGCTGGCCTTGGCCAGCATGCGCTTGAAGTGCGCACGTTCGATTTCCAGCAGCAGACCGGCTTCACCCGACTGGATATACACGGTGTCGACGTCGAGCAGGCTCTTTTCGTACTGGCACGGCGAGCTGGTCAGTGCCGGGATCCCCGGCAGGGCCTTGAGCTGGTGCTTGTCGAGCATCTGTTTCAGGCGCGGCACCGACACGGCAGTGAGCTTGCGCCCGGTCAGTTCGGCCAGGCGGTTCAGGTCCAGTAGCTGGCTCTGCGGGAACAGCACCATCAGGGCGCCGACCTCGTCGTCGAGCAGCACAGCCTGAACCCGTGAGGCGGCCGGCAGGTGCGAATCTTCGAGCACCTCGCGGTAGGCGACGCCGAGCTTTTCAAGCAGCAGCCTGATAACGGAAGGTGTGTGTGGGGTTGCGGTGTCCAGGGCAACTTCAGTCATGGTCCGTATCCACTGATTCTTTTAAACGCGAAGTATAACCAGCCTCGGGGCAAATCTGGATCCATTATGGGACTGGCGTCACACTTGGCCATATTGCTGGCCATGACGCAGCCAGCGGTCCAGCAACGGGCTGACGTGTTCCGGCCAGCGGGCGATCAGCGCTTGGGCAGCGTCACGCACGGCCGGCAGCAGGTCGGCGTCGCGCATCAGGTCGGCGACCTTGAACTGCAGCAGGCCGGTCTGGCGGGTGCCGAGCATCTCGCCCGGACCGCGCAGCTCCAGGTCTTTTTCGGCAATGATGAAGCCGTCATTGGTTTCACGCATGATCCCCAGGCGCTCGCGACCGATTTGCGACAGCGGCGGGTGGTACAGCAGCACGCAATGGCTGACGGCGCTGCCCCGGCCAACCCGGCCGCGCAGCTGGTGCAGCTGCGCCAGGCCCAGGCGCTCGGGGTTCTCGATGATCATCAGGCTGGAATTAGGCACATCCACGCCGACTTCGATCACCGTGGTAGCGACCAGCAGCTGCAATTCACCGGCCTTGAACTGCGCCATGATTTCGGCTTTTTCCGCTGGTTTCATGCGCCCGTGAATCAGCCCCACCCGCAATTCGCCCAAGGCGCTGCCAAGTTCCTCGTAGGTGCTTTCGGCGGCCTGGCAGGTGAGCTCTTCGGACTCTTCAATCAGGGTGCATACCCAATAGGCCTGGCGCCCTTCGGCACAGGCGGCGCGTACTCGCTCGACCACTTCGAAGCGGCGGCTGTCGGCGACCAGCACGGTGTTCACCGGCGTACGCCCGGGTGGCAGCTCGTCGAGCACCGAGGTGTCCAGGTCGGCATAAGCGCTCATGGCCAGGGTACGCGGGATTGGTGTAGCGGTCATGATCAACTGGTGCGGGCACAACTCGCCGGCCACGCCCTTCTTGCGCAGGGCCAGGCGCTGCTGCACGCCAAAACGGTGCTGCTCGTCGATGATCGCCAGGGCCAGGTGCTTGAACTTCACCTCTTCCTGGAACAGTGCGTGGGTGCCGACCACCATCGGCGCCCCGTTGGCGATCTGCTCCAGGGACGCTGCCCGGGCCTTGCCCTTGAGCTTGCCGGCCAACCAGGCCACTTCGATGCCCAACGGCTCCAGCCAGCGTTTGAAGGTGATGTAGTGCTGTTCGGCGAGGATCTCGGTAGGTGCCATCAACGCCACCTGATAGCCGGCCTCCAGGGCTTGCAGGGCGGCCAGCGCCGCGACCACGGTCTTGCCCGCGCCCACGTCGCCTTGCACCAGGCGCATCATCGGCTCGTGCTGGCTGAGGTCGTAGGCAATTTCATTGGCTACCCGCTGCTGTGCACCGGTCGGCGGGAAGCCCAGGTTGGCCAGGTATTGCGCCTGCAGGCGGGTAGCCTTGGGCAACACGGGAGCACGCAGGCTGCGCAGGCTTTCGCGCAGGCGCTGTTGCGAAAGCTGGTGGGTCAGCAGCTCCTCGAAAGCCAGGCGGTGCTGAGCCCAGTGGTGCCCCAAGGCCAGTTCGTCGACGTCGGCGTCGGCTGGCGGGTTGTGCAGGTAGCGGATGGCATCGTCCAGCGGTGCCAACTGGTAGTCGCGGGCCAGTTCGTCGGGCAGCCAGTCGGGCAGGCTGCGCGGGCCAAGCATGCCCAGGCTCTGCTGGCACAGCTGGCGCAGGCGTTGCTGGGTAAGGCCTTCGGTAGACGGGTAGATCGGTGTCAGGGTCTGATCGACCGGTGGCGGCGGTTCGTCGCCATTCAGGGCGCGGTATTCCGGGTGGTAGATTTCCAGGCCCGAAGCGCCGGGGCGCGCCTCGCCGTAGCAGCGCAGGTGGGTGCCCCGCTTGAGGCCTTCCTTCTGCGCGTTGCTGAAGTGATAGAAGCGCAGGCTCAACACACCACTGCCGTCACCCAGGCGCACCACCAGGCTGCGGCGCTTGCCCATGGTCACGTCGGCGCCGCTGACCACACCCTCGATCACGGCATCCTGGCCCGGGCGCAGCTGGCCGATGGGTACCACGCGCGTGCGGTCCTGATAGCGCAGGGGCAAGTGAAACAGCACGTCCTGCAGGTTCTCCAGGCCGACCTTGGCGAGTTTCTCGGCCATGGCCTCGCCAACACCCTTGAGCACGGTGACCGGGACGTTCGACAGCTCAGTCATGACTCAGGCCGGTTGTTCCGCAGGGGTTTTGGCGACCGAGCACAGGCGGATCGAGTCGGCGAGGATCTCGATGGCCTTCGGCCGCGGGAAGCTGGCGCGCCAGGCAATGGCCACGGTACGGAACGGCGCCGGTGCGGTCAGCGGGCGCACTTCGATGACCCCCGGCGCATAGTGATGGCTGTGCACGGCCGACAGCGGCAGGATCGACACGCCAAGGCCCGAGGCCACCATGTGGCGGATGGTTTCCAGCGAACTGGACTCGACCGTGGTGTGCCGGGAACCTTCACCGCCCTTGTTCAGGGTCGGGCAGGCTTCCAGTACCTGGTCGCGGAAACAATGACCTTCACCGAGCAGCAACAGACTTTTGTCGTTGAGCATGGCGGTGTCGATGGTTTTTTTAGCCGTCCACGGGTGGTCGGCCGGCATCAGGGCGCAGAACGGTTCGTCGTACAGCGGCAGGGTCAGCACGTCGGCTTCATTGAACGGCAGGGCGATGATCACTGCATCCAGCTCGCCGTTGCGCAGTTTTTCGCGCAGCACGTGTGTGAAGTTTTCTTCGATGTACAGCGGCATCTGCGGCGCCACGCGGTGCAGCTGCGGGATCAGGTGCGGGAACAGGTAGGGGCCGACGGTGTAGATGGCGCCAACCTTGAGCGGGGCAGTCAGCTGGTTCTTGCCTGCCTGGGCCAGCTCGCGAATGCCTTGGGCCTGCTCCAGTACCTTCTGTGCCTGAGCAACGATGCTTTCGCCGACCGGGGTCAGGCGTACCGCGCTCTTGCTGCGTTCGAAGATCAGAACGCCTAGCTCATCCTCGAGCTTCTTCACACCGACCGACAGGGTCGGCTGGCTCACATGGCAGCGCTCGGCGGCATGGCCGAAGTGCTGTTCCTGGGCGAGTGTGACGATGTAGCGTAATTCTGTGAGGGTCATAACGTGCGTCCATGAAGTTGCGGCCCCAGCATAGCGGCTGCAATCGATAGACGCACGTTATCAGAGTTGCCGATTTGTGACAGAAGCAAAAGTGTCAGCGGCGGTCCAGTGAGTAGACGAACGGTGCCACGACTTCGATCGTGCCATTGTTCAACAACTCGGGTGGCGGCTTGGGTACTGTGCCGGCCCGGCGGATCATTTCCAGGGTCGCCCGGTCCAGGGCAGCACTGCCCGAACCACCGGCCATCGAGTACGACACCACCTTGCCCTCGGCATCGACCACGAAGCGCAGGCGGTTGATGCCCTGCAGACCGCGACGGCGCGCGTCTTCCGGGTACCGCTTGTACTTGGCCAGGTGACGCAGCAGGTCACTCTGCCAGGTCGGCAGGGCGTTGCTGTTGGACGCAATGCTCGGAGCCGGTGCCGCAGATTTCTGCGGTGGCGTGTTGCTTGGCGGTGCGTCTACCGTCTGCTCGGTCGGCGGTGCTTCCTTCGGCGGCTCAGGCTTTTTCTCGGGCTTCGGCGGCTGTGGCTTGGCCTTCGGCTTGGGCGGCTTGGGAATGGCGATTTTCGGTTTGGGTGCTTCCACCAGCTTCGGCAGCGGCGGTTCCTCGACCGGTGCCGGTGGCTGCGGCGCCGCCTTTGGAGGTGGTGGTGGCGCAGGCTCCGGCAGCGGTGCCAGTTCGACCATCATGGCTGCCGGCGGCAGCTCGATGGCCTGGGGCACCGACCAGTTGAGCGTCAGCAGCACGGCGAGCACGTGCACACCCAGCACGATCGCCAGGCTGCCACCGTAGCGCGCCATGTTTGAGCGCGGTTTTGTCATTTCTTGGCTGCCGTCTCGAGACCTACCAGACCGACCTTCAGGTAGCCGGCCGCACGCATGTTGTTCATCACTTCCATCAGGTCACCGTAATCCACGCCTTTATCGGCCTGGAAGAAGATGGTGGTTTCCTTGTCACCCTTGGTCTTGGCGTCGAGCATCGGGCCAAGCTGGTCGGGTGCAGCAACCTGATCGTCGCCGACGTACAGCTTCTGGTCGGCTTTGACGCTGACGAACACCGGCTTCTCGGGCCTCGGCGCCGGCTTGGCGGTCGAGGCCGGCAGGTCGACCTTGATGTCGACCGTGGCCAGCGGGGCTGCGACCATGAAGATGATCAGCAGCACCAGCATCACGTCGATGAACGGGGTAACGTTGATTTCGTGGTTTTCGGCGAGGTCGTCGCCACCTTCGTTGAGATGCAGGCCCATGGTTTACCCCACTTTCACCATGTGCGGGGCGGCGCGCTCGCTGCCCTGATGGTCCAGATCACGGCTGACCAGCAGCAGTACCTGAGCGGAGGCGTCGGACACCTGAGCCTTGTAGCCAGCGATGGAGCGGGCGAAGACGTTGTAGATGACCACGGCCGGGATTGCTGCGACCAGGCCCAGGGCGGTGGCCAGCAGGGCTTCGGCGATGCCTGGAGCGACCACCGCCAGGTTAGTGGTCTGGGTCTTGGCGATGCCGATGAAGCTGTTCATGATGCCCCATACGGTACCGAACAGACCGACGAACGGCGCAGTGGAACCGATGGTGGCGAGTACGCCGGTGCCGCTGCTCATGGTGCGGCCGCTGGCGTGTACCAGGCGTTCCAGGCGGAAGCTTACGCGCTCCTTGATGCCTTCTTTTTCGCGGGCGTTGGCCGACAGGCGCATCTCTTCGAGGGCGTCGTGGACCAGGGTGTGGGCCAGGGTGCCTTCTTTGTTGGCGGCTTCACTGGCGTCTTTGAGGGTGGTGGATTTCTTCAGCTGGGCGATTTCACCACGCAGGCGACGCTTGGCGCCCATCAGTTCGAAGCCTTTGGCGATCCAGATGGTCCAGGTAATGATGGACGCGATGGCCAGGCCGATCATGACGATCTTCACGACGATGTCGGCGTTCTTGTACATGCCCCATGGGGACAGGTCGTGGGCCATGCCCAGCGAGGTGTCTTCAACCATGGCTTCGACGCTAGGGTCGACTGCAGCCGGTGCATCGGCTGGGGCGGCGGCGGTAGCGGCCGGTGCCTGTACGTCGCCAGCCGGGGCGCCCGGGGCAGTACCCGGCGCAGCAGCGGCAGTGGCCGCAGCAGGGGTGGTGGTATTGGCGGTTGGCTCATCGGCCATGGCCACCGGGGCCAGCACCAGGCTGAGTGTCAGCGCGGCGATGGCGCGCCAGGCGCGCGACGGGGTTGGCGAAGCGGAAGGTTGATTACGAGTCATGCTGGCCGGACCTGATGAAGAAAAAAGGTAAACGTTCTCCAAGGCCTCGAGGTAGGCCGAGAACAAATTGGCGCCCATTATTGCAAGTAATTCTTGTTAACAAAAGTAATCTTGTTGCTTTTTTCGCCTATGGTCTAGCCACCCATCGTGTAGCGTGGTCGGCTGATCAATTGGTCTAGGGAGTTTGTGATGTCAGACCTTTCTGTGATGGTGGTGGGTTGTGGTGATGTGGGCGGGCGTCTGGCCCGGCAGATGCTGGCGCGCGGCTGGCAGGTGAGCGGCCTGCGGCGGTCGGTCGGGGAGCTACCAGCAGGTGTTCAGCCGGTTGCCGCAGACCTGGCCGAAGCGTCGCTTCCGCAAGCCTGGCCACCGGGCGCGCTGGATTACCTGGTGTATTGCGTGGCCGCCAGCCAGCACGACGAGGCGGGTTACCAGGCAGCCTATGTAGACGGTTTGCGCCATGTGCTGGCGTGGTTGGCCGAACGTGGCCAGCACCCGCGCCGCCTGCTGTTCGTTTCCAGCAGCAGCGTGTATGCGCAACAGGACGGCGAATGGATCGAGGAGGGCGCGGCCACTGAGCCTCAGGGTTATTCCGGGCGGGTGATGCTGGAGGCTGAACGGCTGGCACTGGCCAGTGGCATTCCGGCGAGCGTGGTGCGCCTGACCGGCATTTATGGCCCAGGTAGGGAATGGCTGCTGAGCCAGGTGCGCCAGGGTTACCGCGTGGCCGTAGAGCCGCCGCTCTATGGCAACCGCATTCATGCCGAGGACGCTGCCAGCCTGCTGGCGTTCCTGCTGCAGGCCGATGCTGATGGCAAGGTGCTGGGCAATTGCTACATCGGCGTGGACGACGACCCGGCACCACTGGCCGACGTGGTGGCCTGGCTGCGCGAGTACATGGGCGTTACCGAGTGGTCCGATGAGCAGCGTGTGCGGCGTACCGGCAGCAAGCGCTGCAGCAACGCCCGCGCGCGGGCGTTAGGCTGGGCGCCGGTGTACCCGAGTTACAAGGAGGGCTACGCTGCGATCTTGAAAGGAAAAAACCAGCCTTCAGACTGACGCGGTCGATTGTAGGAGCGGCCTTGTGTCGCGACGGGGCGCGCAGCGGCCCCAGGGTTTCAGCGTCTCAGCATAAATTGCTGGGGCTGCTTCGCAGCCCGATCGCGACACAAGGCCGCTCCTACAGGTGCGCGTGGGGCCTCTAGTTGCGTTCCAGCACCCACTGACGCGTACCCGCCGCCAGCTGCGGCATTTCATCCGACCGCGCACGGTTCACTGCCTGGAAAATCTCCAGCGTGTCGCCATCGCGCTTGATAATGAATGGCGCCCCACGCTGGTTGCGCTCCAGCCACAGGCTGTCGTTGCTGCCACCCATGGTCGCGCAGTCGCCGGCCAGGCACAGGGCGAAGCGGTCCGGGCCTGGCAAGCCAGTGACGTTGCCGGTATCGCTGAAGCGCACCTTTTCGCCTTTGCCCTGGCCTTCGAGAATTTTCCACTCCCCACCCAGGTAAGCCTGATACAGGGCTTTTTCGAAGCTGCTGCCCAACGGGGCGTTGGCTGTGGCCGGGGCGTTGACGCGCACGAAGGTCTGCTGGGTGCCAGCCTGGTCAGTGGTCAGCAGTTCGTCGCCGTCCAGCTCAAGCCGCTCGGTCTGGCCACCGAAAAAGCTGGCCTGCAGTTGTTTCTCAAGGGGGGTCAACTGCCCGTCGGCAGCTTCGAAGCCATTGCTGAAACTGGCCTGGTGGGTGGCGACGTCGAGTTTCCACTCGAATACCGGGCCATGTTCATTCAGGGCCTGGCGCAGGCTGTCACCTTTCACGGCAGCCTTGATCGCGGCCTGGTTGATCCAGGTTCCGTTGAAATCTTCGGGTTTGTGGCTGGCGCAGCCGCCCAGTAGCAGGGCTGCCAGCGCGAGGGGCAGTGCTTGACGCATGACGGGAAAACCTTGCAGAGGAGGGGGGTGACGGGCAGGGCGCCCGTCACCCGAGGCATCATTCGATGACCAGGATGGCGTCCATTTCGACCTGAGCGCCTTTCGGCAGCGCGGCAACGCCAATGGCGGCGCGGGCCGGGTAAGGCTGTTCGAAGTAGCGGCCCATGACCTCGTTGACCTTGGCGAAGTGGCTCAGGTCGGTGAGGAAGATGTTCAGCTTGACGATGTCCTTGAACGAACCGCCAGCGGCTTCAGCCACGGCCTTGAGGTTCTCGAACACCTGCACGGTCTGGGCTTCGAAGCCTTCGACCAGTTCCATGGTCTTCGGGTCCAGCGGAATCTGGCCCGACATGTACACGGTGTTGCCGGCCTTGATCGCTTGCGAGTAGGTACCGATAGCGGCTGGGGCCTTGTCGCTGTTGATGACGGTCTTGCTCATGATGACTCCTTGCGGTTGGCGGACTACGTACGCATGCGGGTGATGCGGACCACACCGGTCAGGGTACGCAGCTTCTTGATCACACGTGCCAGGTGCACACGGTCGTGCACGCTGACCACCAGTTGGACCACGCTGATACGGCCGTCGCGTTCGTCCATGCTGATCTTCTCGATGTTGCCGTCGGCGGCGTTGACGCTGCTGGCCAGCAGGGCGATCAGGCCGCGCTGGTGTTCCAGTTCGACACGCAGTTCGACATTGAACTCGCCCGTGATGTCCTTGGCCCAGGAGAGCTGCACGCATTTTTCCGGGTTGTGGCGGATTTCACTGATATTGCGGCAGTTTTCCAGGTGCACGACCATGCCCTTGCCCGCCGACAGGTGGCCGACGATCGGGTCGCCCGGGATCGGTGTACAGCACTTGGCGTAGCTCAGCACCAGGCCTTCGGTACCGCGGATCGCCAGCGGGCCTTCCGGCGCCGGCAATTGTTCGCCTTCGGCCGATAGCAGGCGGCGTGCGACCACGTAGGCCATGCGGTTGCCCAGGCCGATGTCTTCGAGCAGGTCTTCGATCAGCTCCAGGCGGTACTCGGCGAGAATCGCCTGAATGCGCTCCTGGGGGATATTCTCAAGACTGCTGTCGAAGCCGGTGAGCACTTTGTTCAGCAGGCGTTCGCCCAGGCTGATGGACTCGGAGCGTCGCTGCTGCTTGAGCGCGTGGCGGATGTGAGTACGCGCCTTGCCGGTGACCACGAAGTTGAGCCAGGCCGGGTTTGGCCGGGCGCCAGGGGCGCTGACGATTTCCACCGTCGAGCCGCTCTGCAGCGGCTCGGACAGCGGTGCCAGGCGGCGGTTGATGCGGCAGGCGATGCAGCTGTTGCCAACGTCGGTGTGTACCGCATAGGCGAAGTCGACGGCCGTGGAGCCTTTGGGCAGCTCCATGATCCGGCCTTTGGGCGTGAACACGTAGACCTCGTCCGGGAACAGGTCGATCTTCACGCTCTCGATGAATTCCAGCGAGTTGCCGGCCCGTTGCTGCAGCTCGAGAATGCCTTTGACCCACTGGCGGGCGCGGGCGTGGCTGCCCTTGGGCTGCTCGTCGTCGTTGGACTTGTACAGCCAGTGCGCGGCAATGCCGTTGTTGGCCATCTCTTCCATCTCGCGGGTGCGGATCTGGATTTCGATGGGCACGCCGTGCATGCCGAACAACGTCGTGTGCAACGACTGGTAGCCGTTGGCCTTGGGGATCGCGATGTAATCCTTGAAGCGACCGGGCAGTGGCTTGTACAGGTTGTGCACGGCGCCAAGCACGCGGTAGCAGGTGTCGACCTTGTCGACGATGATGCGGAAGGCGTACACGTCCATGATCTCGTTGAAGGCGCGGCGCTTGCCGCGCATCTTCTTGTAGATGCCATAGAGGTGTTTCTGCCGGCCGCTGACCTCGCCTTCGATACCGTCGGCAGCCAGGCAGTTGGCCAGCGAATGCTCGATCTTGGCGACGATCTCTTTACGGTTGCCGCGTGCGCTTTTCACCGCCCGGTGAATCAGCGACGAGCGCATCGGGTGCATGGCCTTGAAGCCGAGGTCCTCGAATTCCACGCGCACGGTGTGCATGCCCAGGCGGTTGGCGATGGGGGCGTAGATCTCGAGGGTTTCCTTGGCGATGCGTCGGCGTTTTTCGCCAGACAGCACTTCCAGGGTGCGCATGTTGTGCAGCCGGTCGGCCAGCTTGACCAGGATCACGCGAATATCGCGGGCCATGGCCATGGCCATCTTCTGGAAGTTCTCGGCCTGCGCCTCGGCCTTGGTCTCGAAGTTCATCTGGGTCAGCTTGCTGACCCCGTCGACCAGCTCGGCCACGGTCTCGCCAAACTGCTGGCTCAGGGCTTCCTTGGCGATGCCGGTGTCTTCGATCACGTCGTGCAGCATGGCCGCCATCAGGCTTTGATGGTCCATGTGCATGTCGGCGAGGATGCTGGCCACGGCCAGCGGGTGGGTCACGTAGGGCTCGCCGCTGCGTCGGCGCTGCCCGTCGTGGGCCTGTTCGGCGTAAAAATAGGCGCGCCGGACCAGGTTGACCTGTTCGGGGCCAAGATAGGTCGACAGCCGTTCGGCCAAGGCTTCTATACCCGGCATGGGTTCACCTCCTGCCGAGGAAGAGGGCCTTGCGCCGTACGACGTCGACCTGGCATCAATCAGACAGCCTCGTTGTTCTCGTCCTCGAACGCGGCGAACACCGGATCCTCGGTGACGATCTCTTCGGCGGCGATGAACTCGTTGGTGACGATGCCTTCGGCGATTTCACGCAGGGCAACAACGGTAGGCTTGTCGTTTTCCCATGCTACGCGTGGCTCTTTGCCGCCGGTCGCCAGCTGGCGAGCGCGCTTGGTCGAGAGCATGACCAGCTCAAAGCGGTTATCCACGTGTTCCAGGCAGTCTTCAACAGTTACGCGGGCCATGGTCTTCCTCAGTAGCAAATGCGGTGGGCGTGCAGCCCGATAATGGGCAGGCGGACTCGATAGTTTAAAAAATCACCAGCCAATAGGGAAGCGCTGTTTTACCGAGCCGCCTTATTCCCGGGCCTGCCACCGCACCCTGTGGGAGCGGCTTCAGCCGCGAAAGGGCCGAAACAGACACCCTCAATGCATGAGGCTGACGATAACCTCAGAGCATCGCGCCGCGCAACCGCGGGGTCAGCTCTTCGAACAATGTCTGCACCGAGCGCAGTGCCCGGCAATCCGGCCGGGTCAGCAGCCACAACTGGGTGTCGCAGCCGGCCAGCGGCCCGCTCAGCGCGTCCACCTCGGGCAGTGCATGCACCATGTAGTCCGGCAGCGCCGCCACACCCAGCCCCGCGGTCACCAGTTGGGCGATGGTCGACATGCTGCTGCACTGGTAGCGCGGGCTCAACCCTGGGTACTGCTGGTTGCGCCAGACCACTGTGGGGTGGTCTTGCATCGAGTCGTCAGGGGCGATCCACGGTGTGCTGGCCGGCGATTCGGCCAGGCGCTCGCGCCACTGCGGCTGACCGCAGACAACATAGGAGGTAGACCCCAGGTTGCGGCCCACCAGGTGCTCCGGTGGCGTGTTGGTCAGGCGCAGGGCAATGTCGGCGTCGCGACGGCTGAGGTTGGCGAAGGTGTTGGACGTGCCCATTTCCAGCGACAGGGCCGGGTAATTGGGCATGAACTCGGCCAGCGCCGGCAGCAACAGGCTGTGCATCACCGCCTCGGTGCACGTCAGGCGCACCGTGCCGCTGACCACCTGCTCGCCACTGGTCATGGCGATGCGCGCCGCCTCCAGCGCCTGTTCGGCGCGCTCGGCCTGTTCGGCCAGGGCTTGGGCAGTGTCGGTCGGCAGGTAGCCTTTGCGGCTTTTTACAAACAGCGCGGTACCGAGTGCCGATTCCAGCCGGCGGATCGAACGGAACACGGTCGACACGTCGACTTTCAGCAGCTCGGCGGCCTTGGCCAGCGAGCGGCCACGCTCCAGTGCCAAGACCAGGGAGAGGTCGGCGTGGGTAATCTGATATTGCATTGGTGCACGCTCTGCTTGCCGAATTGCCAATGTCTGTTGCATCAGGGCCATTTTATAGTGAAACGGCCCCCCGGAATCAATGCGCCCGGTCGGGTAACCAATCCCCACGATGGGAAAGTGAAAAGAACAACAGCTGCAACCATCGTCGCCCGTGAGGCGCCAGCCGTATCCCCACATCGCCGCAGCAAATCAAAGGATGTACAGCCATGACGTCGGTAACCCCGTGCGCCAGTTCTTCCAGCGAGATGAATGACTTCCTCCAGGCCCATCCGGACACGCAGTACGTCGATCTGCTGATCTCCGACATGAATGGCGTGGTACGTGGCAAGCGCATCGAGCGGGCCAGCCTGCACAAGGTGTACGAAAAGGGCATCAACCTGCCGGCGTCGCTGTTCGCCCTGGACATCAACGGCTCCACAGTCGAAAGCACTGGGCTGGGGCTGGATATCGGCGATGCCGACCGCATCTGCTACCCAATCGCCGGCACGCTCTGTAATGAACCGTGGCAAAAGCGCCCCACCGCCCAGCTGCTGATGACCATGCACGAGCTTGAAGGCCAGCCGTTCTTCGCTGACCCGCGCGAAGTGCTGCGCCAGGTGGTGAGCAAGTTCGACGACCTGGGCCTGGATATCTGCGCCGCGTTCGAGCTGGAGTTCTACCTGATCGACCAGGACAACCTCAACGGCCG
This sequence comes from Pseudomonas sp. NPDC089407, assembly GCF_044900445.1. Classification (NCBI taxonomy): domain Bacteria; kingdom Pseudomonadati; phylum Pseudomonadota; class Gammaproteobacteria; order Pseudomonadales; family Pseudomonadaceae; genus Pseudomonas; species Pseudomonas sp. NPDC089407. The sequence continues at coordinate 59,242 of NZ_JBJDNB010000008.1, read as the reverse complement.
CCCGCAACCGCCGCGTTCGCCGATTTCGGGAAAACGCCCGCAGTCGACCCAGGTGTACCTGATCGACGACCTCGACGAATACGCCGACTGCCTGCAGGACATGCTCGAAGCGGCCAAGGAACAGGACTTGCCGGCTGATGCCATCGTCAAGGAAAGCGCCCCGGCGCAGTTCGAGGTCAACCTGCATCACGTGTCCGACCCGCTGAAGGCCTGCGACTACGCGATCCTGCTCAAACGCCTGATCAAGAACGTGGCCTACGACCATGAAATGGACACCACTTTCATGGCCAAGCCCTACCCGGGCCAGGCAGGTAATGGCCTGCATGTGCACATCTCGTTGCTGGACAAGAAAACCGGCAAGAACATTTTCGCCAGTGACGATCCGCTGCAAAGCGATACGCTGCGCCACGCCATCGGTGGCGTGCTGGAGACCATGCCGGCGTCGATGGCCTTCCTCTGCCCGAACGTCAACTCCTACCGCCGCTTCGGCGCGCAGTTCTACGTGCCCAATGCGCCGAGCTGGGGCCTGGACAACCGCACCGTGGCCGTACGCGTGCCGACCGACAGCAGCGATAACGTGCGCCTTGAGCACCGCGTGGCCGGCGCCGACGCCAACCCGTACCTGATGCTGGCGGCCATCCTGGCCGGCGTGCATCACGGCTTGACCAACAAGGTCGAGCCCGAAGCGCCGATCGAAGGCAACTCGTACGAACAACTGGAGCAAAGCCTGCCGAACAACCTGCGCGATGCCCTGCGCGCGCTGGACGACAGCGAAGTCCTCAACCAATACATCAGCCCGGACTACATCGATATCTTCGTGGCCTGCAAGGAAAGCGAGCTGGCCGAATTCGAAGTGTCGATTTCCGACCTTGAGTACAACTGGTACCTGCACACGGTGTAAGCCCATGAGCGCAACTGCGGTCCCCTTGATCGGTATCAGCGCCTGCCGCCAGCAGGTGGGGAAGAACTCCTCGCACACGGTGGGCGACAAGTATGTCGAGGCGGCCGGCTTTGCCGGCCTGCCGCTGATCTTGCCGGCCCGTGACGGCGGCAGCGACACGCCCGCGCTGCTGGCCCGGCTGCACGGCATTGTTTTTACCGGCTCGCCTTCAAATATCGAACCGCATCATTACAATGGCGCCCCCAGTGCAGCGGGTACCCGGCACGACCTGGCGCGCGATCGCCTGACTCTGCCGCTGCTGCAGGCGGCGATTGCCGCCGGCGTGCCTGTGTTTTGCATCTGCCGTGGCTACCAGGAACTGAATGTGGCCCTTGGCGGCAGCCTGCACCAGCGTGTGCAGGAGCTGCCTGGCTACTTTGATCACCGCGAACCCGAGGACGCCCCCCTGGAGGTGCAATACGGCCCTCGTCACCCGGTCGGCATCGAGCCTGGCGGGTTGTTCGAGCGTCTGGGCCTGGCTACGCAGTTCGAGGTCAACTCACTGCACAGCCAAGGCATCGACCGCTTGGCCCCGGGCCTGCGGGTCGAAGCACGGGCCCCGGATGGTCTGATCGAAGCGGTGTCCATGCCTGCGGCGCCGGGCTTCGTGCTTGGCGTGCAGTGGCACCCGGAGTGGCGGTTCAACGAAAACCCGGTCTCGCTGCGCCTGTTTCAGGCGTTTCGCGAAGCCTGCTTTGCCTATGCAGCACGGGAGGGCGCACGCCAGGAGTGATTCTGACGGCAGCCGAGGTCTCGGATGACCTGTTCCCGATAGCACGCTTTCAATGAGTGAAAGCGGGCCTTGTACGCAAGGCCTGTGAAAACAATTCCAAAATTTACGGCAAATACTCATGAGCAATTACACAGAAGCCGGCCGCCCACCCGACGTGGCGGCCGACGCGGGCAACACCCAGCGCAGCAAGGGGCTGGCCAAAGGCCGCTTGGGCTTGCTGGCCAGCGTGGTGCTGGGCATTTCCACCATCGCCCCGGTCTACACCCTGACCGGCGCCCTTGGCCCGACCGTGCGCGAGGTGGGTGCGCACCTGCCGGCCGTGTTCATCGTCGGCTTCCTGCCGATGCTGCTGGTGGCACTGGGTTACCGCGAGCTGAACTCGGCCGAGCCGGACAGTGGCACTTCGTTTACCTGGTCGGCGCGTGCCTTCGGCCCGATGATCGGCTGGATTGGCGGCTGGGGGCTGGTGGTGGCCACCACCATCGTGCTGTCCAACCTGGCCGGCGTGGCGGTCGACTTCTTTTACCTGTTCCTCGGCCAGATCACGGGTAAGCACGAGCTGGCGGCGTTGGCCGACAACCTGTTGATCAACATCACCACCTGTTGCGTATTCATCGCCCTGGCCGTGTGGATCTGCTGTCGCGGCATTGCCACCACGATGACTGTGCAGTACGGCCTGGTGGCCCTGCAGTTGCTGGTACTGATCGGTTTTGCCTTCGCCGCCTTCGGTGGCACCGCCGCGCCGCCATCGCTGGAGTTTGATTTCGCCTGGTTCAACCCGTTCGGCGTCGAGTCGTTCTCGGCCTTTGCTGCTGGCTTGTCGTTGTCGATTTTCATCTTCTGGGGTTGGGATACCTGCCTGACCGTCAGCGAAGAGTCGGTCGGCAGTGAAGAGGTGCCGGGCAAGGCTGCCACCTTGACCGTAATGCTGATTCTTGGCCTGTACCTGTTCACTGCCATCGCCACCCTGCAGTTTGCCGGTATCAGCGAAACGGGCCTGGGCCTGAACAACCCGCGCATCCAGGAGAACGTGTTTGCCCACCTGGCCGGCCCGGTCATGGGGCCGCTGGCAATCCTGATGTCGATTGCCGTACTGGCCAGCACCGCAGCGTCGCTGCAGTCGACCTTCGTGGCGCCGGCGCGCACCCTGTTGGCCATGGGTTACTACGGCGCGGTTCCGCCAAAGTTCGCCAGCGTCTGCCCGCGCTCGCAAACCCCGCGCTACGCCACCATTTGTGCCGGCATCGCCGCGGGTTTGTTCTACGTGACCATGCGTACCCTGAGCGAGAACGTGCTGGCGGACACCATTACTGCACTGGGCATGATGATCTGCTTCTACTATTCGCTGACGGCGTTTGCCTGCGTCTGGTATTTCCGCGACAGCCTGTTCAGCAGCCTGCGCCACTTCATCATGCGCGGTATGTGCCCGCTGGTGGGTGGAGTGATTTTGTCGGTGATCTTCGCGCGTACCGCGATCGACAGCGCCTCGCCGGACTTCGGCAGCGGCTCGCATGTGGGCGGGTTGGGGCTGGTGTTCGTGATTGCCGCGATCATCTCGGTGCTGGGCATCGGGCTGATGATGCTGTCGCGCATGCGTGCGCCGGCGTACTTCCTGGGGGCTACCCTGCGTCAGCAGGCTACCTTGCCGCTGCAGGAATAAAGCTGGGGGCGCTTTGCGCCCCTATCGCGACACAAGGCCGCTCCTACAAAAGATCGCGTCAGTCAGTCTTGCGCGATCCCCTGTAGGAGCGGCCTTGTATCGCGATAGGGCTGCAAAGCAGCCCCATGCGGTCTCTCAGGAGAGCAGTTCTTTCAGCAAAGCCGCATGACGCTGCTGTTGCTTCTTCAACACCAGCCGATTCGAACGGAACACCGCCTTCAAATCCGTCAGCGCCACGTCGAAATCATCATTGATGATCACGTAGTCATACTCGTCGTAGTGCACCATCTCGCTGACCGCTTCCTTCATGCGCCCGGCAATGATCGCTTCGCTGTCCTGCCCGCGGCCGTCCAGGCGCTGGCGCAGCGCTTCCTGGCTCGGTGGCAGGATGAACACCGACAGTGCCTGCGGCATCAGCTTGCGCACCTGTTGGGCGCCTTGCCAGTCGATTTCCAGGATCAGGTCATTGCCCTGGTCCAGCACTTCTTGCAGCGCGCTGCGCGAAGTGCCGTAGAAGTTGCCGAATACTTCGGCATGCTCCAGGAAGTCACCTTGCGCGATCAGCGCCTTGAATTCCTCGTGGACGACGAAGTGGTAGTTCACCCCGTGCTGCTCGCCCGGGCGCATGGCGCGGGTGGTGTGCGAGACCGAGACGCGGATTTGCTGGTCGTCCTTGGTCAGGGCGGTGACCAGGCTGGTCTTGCCGGCGCCCGAAGGGGCCGAAACGATGTAGAGGGTGCCGCTGCTGTGGTTCATGGTCGGGGTGGCCTTACTCGATGTTCTGTACTTGTTCACGCATCTGTTCGATCAATACCTTCAGGTTGACCGCCGCTTGCGTGCTGCGTGGGTCGAAGGCCTTGGAGCCCAGGGTGTTGGCCTCGCGGTTGAGTTCCTGCATCAGGAAGTCCAGGCGCCGGCCGGCGGCGCCACCACCCTTGAGCACCCGGCGCACTTCGGTGACATGGGTGCTGAGGCGGTCGAGTTCCTCGGCCACGTCGCTTTTCTGGGCCAATAGCACCATTTCCTGCTCCAGGCGCTGCGGGTCAAGTTCCGCTTGCATGTCGCCGAAACGGTCGAGAATCTTCTGCCGCTGTGCCGCCAGCATCTGCGGCACCAGCGCGCGCAGGGTGGTGACTTCGCCGGCCATGTTGTCCAGGCGCTCGTTGATCAACCGGGCCAGCTCCTGGCCTTCGCGCAGGCGCCCTGCCTTGAGTTCGGCCAAGGCTTCGTCGAACAGCGCCATGGCTTCGGCGTTCAGCGCCTGCGGGTCGCTGGTGTCGGCCACCAGCACACCCGGCCACGACAGCACCTCCAGCGGGTTCAGTGGCGCCGGCTGCTTGATCAGACCGGCCACTTCCTCGGCGGCGGCCACCAGCTGCGCGGCGCGCTCGCGGTCTACCTTCAGCGGCTTGCCGTTGCTGTCTTCGTTGAGGCGCAAGGTGCATTCCACCTTGCCCCGCGACAGCCCCTGGCGCAGGCCTTCACGCACGCCGCCTTCAAGGTCGCGCAGGGCCTCGGGCAGGCGCAGGTGCGGCTCCAGGTAGCGATGGTTGACCGAACGCAGCTCCCAGACCAGGGTGCCCTGGCTGCCGGCGCGCTCGACACGAGCAAAAGCGGTCATGCTGTGCACCATGGGGAGTACCTCGCGTAGATGAATGAACGGTGGCAGCCACTTGGCTGCAAGGCGCAGGATTGTAGCGCAGTGGGGCCGTGGCGCCCAATCCGCCTATGTTACCGAGGGGGGCCTGCAGCGGTAGGAAAAGGCGACGGGCAGCCCCGCGCGCGACAATAGGCATGTCCTCGCCGGGCTGCGGGCTCTATAATGCACGGCAGATTCAAAGTCCCAGTACAGGTATCCCAGATGAAACGTCCAAGTGGTCGCGCCGCCGATCAGCTCCGCTCGATCCGCATCACCCGCAACTACACCAAGCACGCCGAAGGGTCGGTACTGGTCGAGTTCGGTGACACCAAGGTCATCTGCACGGTCAGCGTGGAAAACGGTGTACCGCGCTTCCTCAAAGGCCAGGGCCAAGGCTGGCTGACCGCCGAATACGGCATGCTGCCGCGTTCCACCGGCGAGCGTAACCAGCGCGAAGCCAGCCGCGGCAAGCAGGGTGGTCGCACCCTGGAAATCCAGCGCCTCATCGGCCGTTCGCTGCGCGCCGCGCTGGACATGAGCAAGCTCGGTGACATCACCCTGTACGTCGACTGCGACGTGATCCAGGCCGATGGCGGCACCCGCACCGCGTCCATCACTGGTTCCATGGTCGCCCTGTGCGACGCCCTGGCGGTGATCAAGAAGCGTGGCGGCCTGAAGGGCGGCAACCCGCTCAAGCACATGATCGGCGCTGTGTCGGTCGGCATGTACCAGGGCGAAGCCGTGCTCGACCTGGACTACCTCGAAGACTCCGCAGCCGAGACCGACCTGAACGTGGTCGTGACCAGTGCCGGTGGCTTCATCGAGGTACAGGGCACCGCCGAAGGCGCGCCGTTCCAGCCTGAAGAACTCAACGCCATGCTCGCCCTGGCGCAAAAAGGCATGACTGAAATCTTCGAACTGCAGCAGGCCGCGCTGGCCGACTGAAACCAGCCAGGGAGGTGCGGGGCATGAGCGATTCGAACCTGTCGATCACCCCGCCCAATGCCGAAATCCGGCAATGGGCGATGTTCTGCCACCTCTCCGCGCTGTTGGGCCTAGTGGTGCCGCTCGGGCACCTGCTGGGCCCGCTGGTGCTGTGGCACCTCAAGCGCGAACAAGACCCTTTCATCGACGCCCAGGGCAAAGAGGCGCTGAACTTTCAGATCAGCGTGACCATTGCCGGGTTCATCTGCTTCTTGCTGATGTTCGTGTTTATCGGGCTGGTGCTGTTCGCCATGCTGACGGTGGCAGTGCTGATCCTGATCATCATTGCCGCGGTGCGGGCGAATGAGGGCAAGCCGTATCGCTACCCGATGATCTGGCGGCCGATCAAATAAAGCTGGGGCTGCTTTGCAGCCCTTTCGCGACACAAGGCCGCTCCTACAGGGGAATGCATAACCCTTGTAGGAGCGGCCTTGTGTCGCGAAAGGGCCGCAAAGCGGCCCATGCCTTTTAGATGGTCAACGTCCAGTCATAGTCCACAATCAGCGGCGCATGCTGCGAGAAGCGCGGCTGACGCGGCAGGCGGGCGTTGCGCACGAAGCGGCGCAGGCCCGGGGTGAGGATCTGGTAGTCGAACCGGTAGCCCAGGTTGAGCATCTCGGCCTGTTCGTTGTCCGGCCACCAGCTGTACTGGTCACCTTCACGGCTGACTTCGCGCAGGGCATCGACATAACCCATCTCGCCCGTGATCGCATCCATCCAGGCCCGCTCGGGCGCCAGGAAGCCCGGCGACTGCTGGCTGTCACGCCAGTTCTTGATGTCGAGCTTCTGTTGCGCCACGTAGAACGAGCCGCAGTAGATGTATTCGCGACGCTTGCGGCGTTGCTTGTCCAGGTACTTGGCAAAGTCGTCCATCAACTTGAACTTCTGGTTCAAGTCTTCATCCCCGTTCATGCCCGAAGGCAACAGCAGGGTGGCAATACTGACTTTGTCGAAATCTGCTTGCAGGTAACGCCCGTAACGGTCGGCTGTCTCGAAGCCCAGGCCGGTGATGACTGCCTTGGGCTGCATGCGCGAATAGAGGGCCACACCACCTTGGGCAGGCACCTCCGCGTCGCAGGCATAAAGGAAATAGCCATCGAGCTGGAAAGCTGGGTCATCGAGTTCAAAGGCCGAGGCGCGGGTATCCTGAAGGCAGATGACGTCGGCATTCTGGGCTTGCAGCCAGCTGAGCAAACCACGCTCGGCCGCAGCCTGAATGCCATTTACGTTCACACTGATGATCCGCATAAATGGCCCCATAAATCTCGTGCGTGTATGATACCCGAGCTCAACCCATTTAGCTAAATCCGTGGTGTCCGGGACTATTCATGCAGCCGTATCAGCGCGACTTTATCCGTTTTGCCATCGATCGCGGGGTACTGCGTTTCGGTGAATTCACCCTGAAATCGGGGCGTACCAGCCCGTATTTCTTCAATGCGGGCCTGTTCAACACCGGTTCCGCCCTGGCCGAACTGGGCCGTTGCTACGCCGCCGCCATCGTCGACAGCAAGATCCCGTTCGATGTGCTGTTCGGCCCGGCCTACAAGGGTATCCCGCTGGCGGCGACTACCGCCGTGGCGCTGGCAGACCAGCATCAGCTCGACGTGCCATGGTGCTTCAACCGCAAGGAAGCCAAGGACCACGGCGAAGGCGGCAGCCTGGTTGGCGCACCGCTGGCCGGTGAAGTGCTGATCATCGACGATGTGATCACTGCCGGTACCGCCATTCGTGAGGTCATGCAAATCATCAACGCCCAGCAGGCCAAGGCCGCCGGCGTGCTGATCGCCCTGAACCGCGAAGAGCGTGGCAATGGCGAGTTGTCGGCGATCCAGGAAGTGGAGCGCGACTTCGGCATCCCGGTGGTCAGCATCGTTTCGCTGACCCAGGTGCTGGAGTTCCTGGCCGATGACCCGCAGCTGAAGCAGCACCTGCCGGCTGTCGAGGCTTACCGGGCGCAGTACGGGATCTGATCTTGGCCTGGAACTGAAAAAGGCGACCTTCTTGTGAAGGTCGCCTTTTTTTGTGTCGCCTGTTCGGGCCTCTTCGCGGGTGAACCCGCTCCTACATGGGGCAGCGCCAGGCTCGAGGGCTGCGATTGCCTTTGTAAGAGCGGGTTTATCGAGGCGTCGAACCGCCGCGAAGAAGCCCGAACAGGCTAACCAATCACTCAGCGTGGCTTGCGGTTGGTAATCAGGGTACCCACGCCGCTGTCGGTGAAGATCTCCAGCAGCACGGCATTCGGCACGCGGCCGTCGATGATGTGCGAGCTGTTCACACCGCCCTGCACCGCATCCAGCGCGCACTTGATCTTCGGCAGCATGCCGCCGTAGATGGTGCCGTCGGCGATCAGTTCGTTGACCTGCTCAGTGGTCAGGCCGGTCAGGACCTGGCCCTGCTTGTCCATCAGGCCGGCGATGTTGGTCAGCAGCATCAGCTTCTCAGCCTTCAGCGCCTCGGCCACCTTACCGGCCACCAGGTCGGCGTTGATGTTGTACGACTCACCGTTGGCACCCACGCCGATTGGCGCGATGACCGGGATGAAGTCGCCCTTCACCAGCATGTTCAGCAGGTCGGTGTTCACGCTCACCACTTCGCCAACGTGGCCGATGTCGATGATTTCCGGGGTAGTCATCTCGGGCGTTTGGCGGCTGACGGTCAGCTTGCGGGCGCGGATCAGCTCCGCGTCCTTGCCGGTCAGGCCGATGGCGCTGCCGCCGTGGCGGTTGATCAGGTTGACGATGTCCTTGTTGACCTGGCCACCCAGCACCATCTCTACCACGTCCATGGTCGCCGAGTCGGTGACGCGCATGCCGTCGATGAAGTGGCTTTCGATCGACAGGCGCTTGAGCAGGTCGCCGATCTGCGGGCCACCGCCGTGGACCACCACCGGGTTGATGCCCACAGCCTTCATCAGCACGATGTCACGGGCGAAGCCGGTCTTGAGCTCCTCGCTCTCCATCGCGTTGCCGCCGTACTTGATCACCAGGGTCTTGCCGACAAAGCGGCGAATGTAAGGCAGTGCTTCGGACAAAACCTCGGCTACATGGGAAGCGGCATCGCGATCGAGGGTCATGCAGGGCTCCTGTAAGGAACAGATAGTCGGTCAGAACGGCAGTTGCAGCTCAGGCTCAACCCGCAGCAACTGGGTACGGAAAACATCCTTGATACGTTGCAACTCGGCGTCGCTGTCGGCCTCGAAGCGCAGCACCAGCACCGGGGTGGTGTTGGAGGCGCGAACCAGGCCCCAGCCGTTGGCGTAGTCGACCCGCACACCGTCGATGGTGGTCAGGTTGGCTTCGCCCCAGTCGGCGTCGCGTTGCAGTGCATCAATGATGCTGAATTTACCCTCGTCGGTCACATCAATATTGATTTCCGGCGTGGAAATATCGTTCGGGAAGGCCGCAAACAGGTTTTCGGCGCTCTGCCCGGCCTTGCTGAGGATCTCCAGCAGGCGTGCAGCGCTGTAAATACCGTCGTCAAAACCGTACCAGCGTTCCTTGATGAAGATGTGACCGCTCATCTCGCCGGCCAGCAGCGAACCGGTCTGTTTCATCTTCTTCTTGATCAGCGAGTGGCCGGTCTTCCACATCAGTGCGCGGCCGCCGTGCTGTTCGATCAGTGGGGTCAGGCGTCGGGTGCATTTGACGTCGAAGATGATCTCGGCGCCCGGGTTGCGCGCCAGCACGTCCTGGGCAAACAGCATCAGCAGGCGGTCGGGGTAGACGATGCTGCCGGTGTTGGTCACCACGCCGACGCGGTCGCCGTCACCGTCGAAGGCCAGGCCGATATCGGCACCGGTTTCCTTGACCTTGGCGATCAGGTCTTCGAGGTTTTCCGGCTTGCCCGGGTCTGGGTGGTGGTTGGGGAAGTTGCCGTCAACCTCGCAGAACAGCGGGACCACTTCACAGCCCAGCGCCTCGATCAGCTGTGGCGCAATCACCCCAGCAGCGCCGTTGCCGCAGTCCACCACCACCTTGAGCTTTTTCGCCAGCTTCACGTCACCGACGATCTGCTGGAAGTAGCGGTCAAGGATCTCGACCTTTTCCACGCGGCCTTCGGCCAAGGTCAGGTCATTGGTTTTCAGGCGGGTCAGCAGGGCCTGGATCTGTTCATTGGCCAAGGTGTCGCCCGCAATCACGATCTTGAAGCCGTTGTAGTCCGACGGGTTGTGGCTGCCGGTCAGCATCACACCCGATTTACCGGCCAGCACGTTGGCGGCGTAGTACAGCGCCGGGGTGGGCACCAGGCCGACGTCGCTGACCTGGCAACCGGCATCGACCAGGCCCTTGATCAGCTGTTCGACCAGCATCGGGCCCGACAGGCGGCCGTCACGGCCTACCGAAACCTGCGGCTCGCCCTGGGCCAGGCTTTGCGCGCCGATGGCGCGGCCGATCCAGTAGGCGGTTTCGGCGTGCAGGGTCTTGCCGACCACGCCACGGATGTCATAGGCGCGGAAAATGCTGTCTGGCAATTCGGCGGGGACCAGGTGGGCCATGTCGTTCATCTCTGGAAGCTCCATTAGTCAAAGGCTTTCTGGGCAGGCGCAAACTGAACGCTTGGACGGTGGTTTCGCCAGAGAGTTCGCCATCCTTGGCCTGAACGGTCGTTCTGTCGGCTCAGTGGCTGCCGGAGTGACCGAAGCCGCCAGCGCCACGCTGGCTTTCATCAAATGCTTCGACGATATCGAAGTGGGCCTGTACCACCGGGACCAGCACCATCTGGGCGATGCGCTCGCCAACAGCAAGGGTGAACGGGGTGTTGCCGCGGTTCCAGCACGACACCATCAGCTCGCCCTGGTAGTCCGAGTCGATCAGCCCGACCAGGTTGCCCAGCACGATGCCGTGCTTATGGCCCAGGCCCGAGCGCGGCAGGATCACTGCAGCCAGGCCCGGGTCGCCGATGTAGATCGACAGGCCGGTAGGGATCAGCAGGGTCTGGCCAGGCTCAAGGACAGTGTCTTCCTTGAGCAGGGCGCGCAGGTCGAGGCCGGCGGAACCAGGGGTGGCGTAGGTTGGCAGCGGGAATTCGCTGCCCAGGCGTGGGTCGAGGATCTTGGCTTGAAGAGCGTGCATGGAACTTATTGAACCTGATTGAGCCGTTCGGCGATGAAGGCGACCAGTTGCCGGGCGATCTTGCCCTTGCTGGTCTGCGCGAAGAGAGTCTGGTGCTGCTGGCGGTCGATCACGGTCAAGGCGTTTTCTTCGCTGTTGAAGCCGATGCTGGGGTTGGCCACATCATTGGCGACGATCAGGTCGAGGTTCTTGTCCTTGAGCTTGCGCGTGGCGTAATCGAGCAAGTGTTCGGTCTCGGCGGCAAAGCCGACGCTGAACGGGCGGTCGGCGCGGCCAGCAAGGGTGGCAAGGATATCGGGATTGCGCACCATCTGCAGCAGCATGCCGTCGCCGGTCGTAGGATCCTTCTTCAGTTTCTGTGCGGCAACCACTTCCGGGCGGTAATCCGCAACCGCCGCCGAGGCGATGAACAGGTCGCATGGCATGGCCGCTTCGCAGGCCGCGAGCATGTCCCGCGCGCTGACCACGTCGATACGGCTGACCCGGTCGGGGGTAGGCAGGTGCACCGGGCCAGTGACGAGGGTTACCCGAGCCCCGGCTTCGGCGGCCGCCTCGGCGAGGGCGAAGCCCATCTTGCCGGAGCTATGATTGGTGATGTAGCGCACCGGGTCGATGTTTTCCTGGGTCGGCCCGGCAGTGATCAGCACGTGTTTGCCGGTCAGCGCCTGGCGCTTGAAGCTTTCTGCCGCGCACCAGGCCAGGTCGGTGGCTTCGAGCATGCGCCCCAGGCCGACGTCGCCGCAGGCCTGGCTGCCGGAGGCCGGGCCGAACACCTGGATGCCACGGCTCTTGAGCAGTTCAAGGTTTGCCTGGGTGGCCGGGTCGCGCCACATGGCCTGGTTCATCGCCGGGGCCACGGCCACGGTGGCGTCGGTGGCCAGCACCAAGGTGGTCAGCAGGTCATCGGCCATGCCCTGGGCCATGCGCGCCATCAGGTCGGCGGTGGCCGGGGCGATCAGCACCAGGTCGGCCCACTTGGCCAGTTCGATGTGGCCCATGGCCGCTTCGGCGGCCGGGTCGAGCAGGTCCATGTGCACCGGGTGGCCCGACAGCGCCTGCAGGGTCAGCGGGGTGATGAATTCGGCACCACCGCGGGTCATGACGACGCGCACCTGCGCGCCGTGCTCCAGGAGTCGGCGAATCAGCTCGGCGCTTTTGTAGGCGGCAATGCCGCCACCCACGCCGAGAACGATGCGCTTGCGATACAGCCGCTGCATAGGCTTGCCTTTTTCCAGTGAGAGCGGGCGGCGACGTTTGAAAATGCCTGCGGCAGAACGTCGCATGTACGAGGCGAAATAGATTAACACAGGGCCGAAATGAGCCGCAGCAAGGGCAGAGGGGCGGGGATGAATATCAGGGAGTGGCCGGCGGAAGAACGGCCGAGGGAGAAGTTGTTGCAGCGTGGGGCGGCGGTGCTGTCGGATGCCGAGTTGCTGGCCGTGTTGTTGGGCTCGGGGGTCGCCGGGCGTAATGTGCTGGACCTTGCGCGGGGGCTGCTGGTGCGTTTTGGTGGGCTGAGGCAGTTTCTTGAGGCTGACCGCGAGGCTGTGTTGCGTGAGCCGGGCATAGGGGCAGTGAAATACGCGCAGTTGCAAGCGCTACTGGAAATTGGCCGGCGCTATCTGGATGAGAGCATCGAGCGCGCAGCGCCCCTTGAAGGGCCTGTGGCGGTCCGGCGTTATCTCAAGGCCATGTTGCGTCATGAGCCCAGTGAGGTGTTCGGCTGCCTGTTTCTCGACACCAAGCACCGGCCGTTGGCATTCGAGATCCTGTTCAGGGGCACGATCGACCGGGCCAACGTCTACCCGCGGGAGGTCGTACGGCGGGCACTGCTGCATAACGCGGCGGCGTTGATCCTGTGCCACAACCATCCTTCGGGTAACAGTGAGCCGAGCCAGGACGATGTGCATCTGACCCTGTCGTTGAAGCGGGGTTTGGCGTTGATCGATGTGCGGGTGCTGGATCACATCATCGTTGGCGATGGCGAGCCGTTGTCGATGGTCGAGCAGGGGTGGATTGTGGCTTGAGGCAGGTCAATGGGGTCAGGGCTGCCAGGTGCCTGTCTTGAGAGGTATGGCGCCTGGGAGATCGAGCGCCGCCCGCGCGGCGCTTCGCGGGGCAAGCCCGCTCCCACATCTGTTTCGGGCCAATCAGTCCTGTGAGGTCACCGCTGTTCGCCTTGTTTGCCCCCTTCAACATCGGCTGCACCGCTGTTCTTAATCTCTCTCCAGCCATACACCCAGGGTGCGCGCGCCTAAGGCACAGGAATCATTGGCCCGAAACAGATGTGGGAGCGGGCTTGCCCCGCGAAGCGCCGCGCGGGCGGCGCTCGATCTCACAGGCAACACAGCCCTGAAGACAGGCCCCTCCAGACCTTACTTGGTCACCGAAACCTTACTGAAATCCAGCCGCCCGAACGGACTCACCTGGTACCCCTCGACCTCCTGGCGCAGTAGGGTCGCCGCTGTCGGGTGTGCCAGCGGCACCCACAGTGCCTGCTGCTGGATCAGCGTCTGTGCCTGCTGGTACAGCCGGCTGCGCACGCTCTGGTCGTTGGTAGTACGCCCGGCGCTGATCAGCTGGTCCAGGCGGTTGTCGCAGAAGCGCGCGAAGTTGGTCCCCGACTCCACTGCCGCACAGGAAAACTGCGGGCTGAGGAAGTTGTCCGGGTCGCCGTTGTCACCGGCCCAGCCCATGAACAGCAGGTCATGCTCGCCCGCCTTGGCGCGGCGGATCAGCTCGCCCCATTCGATTACGCGAATTTCCGCTTTTACGCCAATCTTGGCCAGGTCGGCCTGCAGCATCTGCGCCCCAAGGCTGGGGTTGGGGTTGAGCAGGCTGCCCGAGGGGCGGGTCCAGATCGTGGTGCTGAAACCCTCGGCCAGGCCGGCCTTGGTCAGCAGGGCCTTGGCTTTTTTCAGGTCCAGCGGGTAGCCGGGCAGGTCCTTGGCGTAGCTCCAGGTGTTAGGCGGGTAGGGGCCGTTGGCGGCCACTGCCGAGTCCTCGAACACGGCCTTGAGGTAGGCCTGCTTGTCGAAGGCAAGGTTGATCGCCTGGCGAACTTCCGGCTTGTCCAGCGGCGGGTGTTGGCTGTTGATGGCGACGAAGGCGGTCATGAATGCCGGGGTGGTAGCCACCTTGAGGTTGCCATCCTTGCCCGCTTCGGCAATGTCCAGCGGCTTGGGCGACAGGGCCACCTGGCACTCGCCACGCTTGAGCTTCTGCAGGCGCACGTTGGCGTCGGTGGTGATGGCGAAGATCAGCGGGTCGACCGCTGGTTTGCCGGCGAAATAGTCCGGGTTGGCGCGGTAGCGCACCACGGCGTCTTTCTGGAAACGCTGGAACACGAACGGGCCAGTGCCAACCGGCTGGCTGTTGAGCTTCTCCGGGGTGCCGGCCTTGAGCAGCTTGTCGGCATATTCGGCGGAGTAGATCGAAGCGAAGCCCATGCTCAGGGTGGCCAGGAAAGTGGCGTCCGGGTGGCTAAGGGTAAAGCGCACGGTGTTCGGCGCCGGCGCCTCGATGGCCTTGATCAGGCTGCCCAGTTGCAGCGACTGGGCGTGCGGGTAGCCGCCGGGTGCGGTCTTGTGCCAGGCATGTGCCGGGTAGAGCATGCGCTGGAAGCTGAACAGCACGTCGTCGGCATTCAGTTCCCGGCCAGGCTTGAAGTACGGGGTGCTGTGGAACTTCACGCCATCGCGCAAGGTGAAGTCGTACACCAGGCCGTCGGCCGATACCGTCCAGCTGGCCGCCAGGCTCGGTACCACCTTGCCCTGCGCCGCGTCGAACTCCACCAGGCGGTTCATCAGCACGTCGGCGGTGGCGTTGGTGGTGGTCAGCGAGTTGTACTGCACCACGTCGAAGCCTTCGGGGCTGGCCTCGCTGCAAACGCTCAGCGGTGCGGCCTGGGCAGCGCTGGCAGCGAACACGGTGCCTGCGGCGAACATAGAGTTGAGGAGTAAGGAAAGGGCGGCAGCACGCATGGTGGCTCCTTGGCTGTCAGTGGCCCATCTGCCAGTGCAGTCTGGAAAAGGCCTACCCTAGTGTGCCCGCTGGCAAATGACCACACCCTTTTTTACAAATCTGGCGACGAGCGGTCGACGGCTGGCGGGGCCTGCCGCTATGCTGGCCCGGCGCGTTCTGGCGTGCGGCAATGTGTATCTACTGTTGTTGCAGCCAAGTCTTTCTGGTATAAAGCAGCGCTCTTTTCTAGGGGCTCGGCCTGTCGCATCAGCGGATCCGGTCGATAAGACCTCCAGAATCACGGCGCCCAGGCGCCAAAGACTGAGAGATTAAGCGGCCAACCCATGCCGGGTTGGGCATGTGGTTTTAGAGGGCTGAGTCATGTCGAGAGTCTGTCAAGTTACTGGTAAGGGTCCAGTAACCGGGAACAACATTTCCCACGCAAACAACAAAACCCGTCGTCGTTTCCTGCCGAACCTGCAGCACCACCGTTTCTGGGTTGAATCCGAGAAGCGTTTCGTGCGTCTGCGCGTTTCCGCCAAA
Organism: Pseudomonas sp. NPDC089407; assembly: GCF_044900445.1. Taxonomy (NCBI): domain Bacteria; kingdom Pseudomonadati; phylum Pseudomonadota; class Gammaproteobacteria; order Pseudomonadales; family Pseudomonadaceae; genus Pseudomonas; species Pseudomonas sp. NPDC089407. The sequence goes on along the minus strand of NZ_JBJDNB010000008.1, from coordinate 43,708 downwards.
GGCATGCGTATCATCGACAAGCGCGGCATCGACGCCGTTCTGGTTGACATCCGTAAAGCTGGCGCCAAGGTTTAAGGAGAGCATCATGCGTGAATTGATCCGTCTGGTTTCGAGTGCCGGTACCGGCCACTTCTACACCACCGACAAGAACAAGCGCACCACCCCGGACAAAATCGAGATCAAGAAATATGATCCGGTTGTTCGCAAGCACGTGGTGTACAAGGAAGCCAAGATCAAGTAATTGATCGGCGACCTGAAAAAAACCCGCATCCGAAAGGACGCGGGTTTTTTTATGCCTGGTCGGGCCTGTTCGCGGGCTTGCCCGCGAACAGGCCGGCACTGCCACCGCTTATTTCTGCTCGAACATCACATAAATCTTGCGGCAAGGCTCCAGCACCTCCCAGGTGCCCTTGAAGCCGGCCGGGATGACAAACCGGTCACCGGCGCGCAAGGTCTTGGCCCCACCGTCCTGGTCGCGCAGCACCGAAACGCCCTGGACGATCTCGCAGTATTCATGCTCGGTGTAGTTCACTGTCCATTGCCCCACCTCACCTTCCCACACCCCAGCGGCAAACTGCCCGCATGGGCTGGAATAATGGTTGTAGACCGCCTGGTCGGGCTCGCCCTTGAGAATTTTTTCCGCCGCCGGGCGGTAGCGCTCGGCCTCGGTGATGACCTGGGCGAAGTCGATGATGCTGTCGATGCGCATGGTGCGGCTCCTGTTGTTGTTTAATAAAATGAACATCAGTAGGCTTTTGGGCCTTATGTGTCAAATATATTGATAGTTTACACCGGCTGGTTTAGGGTATCGCTTGCCAGTGTGCGCTCGTCGCCCGGCCAGAATTCTGACAACGCCTGTGAGTCCTCAGTGCGGCGTTGCACCTAAACAAGAGGAGGAGTTTCGTATGACCACCCTGACCCGTGCGGACTGGGAACAACGTGCCCAGCAACTGAAGATCGAAGGCCGTGCCTTCATCAACGGCGAATACACCGATGCCGCATCCGGTGAAACCTTCGAGTGCCTGAGCCCGGTCGACGGACGCTTCCTGGCCAAGGTTGCCAGCTGCGACCTGGCCGATGCCAACCGCGCTGTGGAAAACGCCCGTGCCACCTTCAACGCTGGCGTGTGGTCGCAACTGGCCCCGGCCAAGCGCAAGGCCAAGCTGATCCGCTTCGCCGACCTGCTGCGCAAGAACGTTGAAGAGCTGGCGCTGCTGGAAACCCTGGACATGGGCAAGCCGATCGGCGACTCCTCCAGCATCGACATCCCGGGCGCGGCCCAGGCCATTCACTGGACCGCTGAAGCCATCGACAAGGTCTACGACGAAGTCGCCCCGACCCCGCACGACCAGCTTGGCCTGGTTACCCGTGAGCCAGTGGGTGTGGTCGGCGCCATCGTACCGTGGAACTTCCCGCTGCTGATGGCTTGCTGGAAGCTCGGCCCGGCGCTGGCCACCGGTAACTCGGTAGTGCTCAAACCGTCCGAAAAATCGCCGCTGACCGCCATTCGCATCGCCCAACTGGCGATCGAAGCCGGCATCCCGGCTGGCGTGCTGAACGTGCTGCCAGGCTATGGCCATACCGTGGGCAAGGCCCTGGCCCTGCACATGGATGTCGACACCCTGGTGTTCACCGGTTCGACCAAGATCGCCAAGCAGCTGATGGTCTACGCTGGCGAATCGAACATGAAACGCATCTGGCTGGAAGCCGGTGGCAAAAGCCCGAACATCGTCTTCGCCGACGCCCCGGACCTGCAAGCTGCCGCTGAAGCGGCTGCCAGTGCCATCGCCTTCAACCAGGGCGAAGTGTGCACCGCCGGCTCGCGCCTGCTGGTCGAGCGCTCGATCAAGGACAAGTTCCTGCCTATGGTGGTCGAGGCCCTGAAAGGCTGGAAGCCAGGCAACCCACTGGACCCACAGACCACTGTCGGTGCCCTGGTCGACACCCAGCAGATGAACACCGTGCTGTCGTACATCGAAGCTGGCCACCAGGACGGCGCCAAGCTGCTGGCCGGTGGCAAGCGCACCCTGGAAGAGACGGGCGGCACCTATGTCGAGCCGACCATCTTTGACGGCGTGACCAACGCCATGCGCATTGCCCAGGAAGAAATCTTCGGCCCAGTGCTGTCGGTAATCGCCTTCGACACCGCCGAAGAGGCCGTGGCCATTGCCAACGACACGCCGTATGGCCTGGCGGCGGGTATCTGGACTTCGGACATTTCCAAGGCCCACAAGACCGCCCGTGCCGTGCGCGCTGGCAGCGTCTGGGTCAACCAGTACGACGGCGGCGACATGACCGCGCCGTTCGGTGGCTTCAAACAGTCGGGCAACGGCCGTGACAAGTCGCTGCATGCGCTGGAGAAGTACACCGAGCTGAAAGCGACCTGGATCAAGCTGTAATCCCAGGGGGCCGCTTCGCGGCCCGATCGCGACACAAGGCCGCTCCTACAGGGATTCGCGATTTCCTGTAGGAGCGGCCTTGTGTCGCGATCGGGCTGCAAAGCAGCCCCCAACAATTCAAGAGGTCAAGGATGCGTTGGGGTACCTACTTCGCCGTGCTGGCATCGGTGCTCAGTGTCGGCCTGGCGCTCGGCGTGAGCATGCCGCTGGTGTCCCTGCGCCTGGAGGCCTGGGGCTACGGCAGCTTTGCCATTGGCGTAATGGCGGCGATGCCGGCGCTGGGCGTTCTGGCCGGTGCCAGCCTGGCCAGCCGCCTGGCCGGTTGGGTCGGCGTGCCCTCGGCCATGCGCATCTGCCTGTGGGGCGGGGCGCTGTCGATTGGCCTGGTCGCACTGTTGCCCAGCTACCCCTTGTGGCTGCTGCTGCGGCTGATGATCGGCATGTCCCTGACCGTGGTGTTCATCCTCGGCGAAAGCTGGATCAACCAACTGGTGGTCGAGCAATGGCGCGGCCGCCTGGTGGCGCTGTATGGCAGCAGCTACGCCCTGAGCCAGTTGGCCGGGCCACTGGTGCTGGGCGTTCTTGGTTCCGATGACGACTTCGGCTTCTGGGCCGCGACCGGCCTGCTGTTGCTCGCACCGCTAGTACTGATGGGGCGTGGCGGGGCACCGAGCACCGAAGCCTGCAGCGTCACCTTCGGCGACCTGTTCGCCTTCTGCCGGCGCCTGCCGGTGATCGCCTGGGCCATTGCCCTGTTTGCCTCGTTCGAGGCGATGATCCTGACCTTGCTGCCGGTGTATTGCCTGCAGCAAGGCTTTACCACCGAAATCGCCCTGTTCATGGTCAGTACCGTGGTGGTCGGCGATGCGGTGCTGCAGCTGCCCATTGGTGCGCTGGCCGACCATATGTCGCGCCGTGTGTTGTTCACCGGTTGTGCGGTGACCTTGCTGGTGTCCAGCCTGGCGATTCCGCTACTGCTGCATACCCCGGCCGTGTGGCCGTTGTGGGTGCTGTTCGGGGCCAGCGCCGGGGGCTTGTTCACCTTGTCGCTGGTGTTGATCGGCGAGCGCTACCGCGATGATGAGCTGGTGCGGGCCAATGCCCATGTGGCGCAGCTGTGGGGCATTGGCTGCCTGCTTGGGCCATTGTTGGCGGGGGCGGGGAGCCAGTGGATCAGTGGGCATGCGTTGTTGTTGCTGATGGCGGTCGGGGCTGCCGGGTTGGTGGTGCTAACCCAGAGGCGCGGGGCTTTTGAGGCGGTGTCTGCCTGATCGATTTTGGGGCCGCTTTGCGGCCCATCGCAGGCAAGCCAGCTCCCACAGGGACTCCACAGGTCTCGAATGCTGTGCATTCATTTTGGGAGCCAGCTTCCAGGTTCCCCATAGGTCTTGAATGCTGTGCGGTCCTTGTGGGAGCTGGCTTGCCGGCGATGAGGCCGGTAGCTACAACATCTTCTCCAAACCAACCGCCTTGCTGATCCAGGCATTGAACCGCCGCCAGACCCCGCCCGGCTCAGCAGTCAGCATATGCCGCTGCCCATTGTCCTCGGTCGCCCACACCAGCCTGTCGCCCACCAGCTTCACCTGGTAGCTCAACGCCGGCGCCATACCCTGCTGGGTCAGCTCGCGGGTGTACTCAGCCAGCTCCGGGCTGTCCACCAGCACCCCGACCTCGGTGTTCCACAGCACTGAACGCGGGTCGAAGTTGAACGAGCCGATGAAGGTCTTGCGCCGGTCGAACACGATCGCCTTGGTGTGCAGGCTGGAATCCGAACTGCCACGGAAACTCAGGCGCCCTGCGCTGGGGTCGCCGGGCTGGCGGCGCAGCTCGTACAGTTGCACCCCGTGCTCAAGCAAGGCCCGGCGATAGGGGGCATAGCCGCCGTGCACTGCCGGTACATCGGTGGCTTCCAGCGAGTTGGTCAGCAGTTTCACCGAAACGCCAGCGTCGGCGCGGCCGGTCAGGTACAGCAACCCCGGTTCACCCGGCACAAAGTACGCCGATGTCAGCATCAGCTCGCAGTGCACGTTGGCCAGGTCTGGCGCCAGTTGCTGGCTCAGCAGCAATTGCGGGTCCGGCTCGTCGTCGGCCAGTACCTTGCTGGGTGCATCCCACAGCGCCTGGGCGTGTGCCCAGATCAGCTCGTTGCGCCACACGTCCAGGCGCGGCTGCGACTGGTAGGCCATCAGGCGGTCATACAGGGCCTTGCGCTGGGTTCTGGCTTCAGCCAGCGACACCTCCAGGCGGTGGCGGCTGGCGCGCAGGTCGTTAGCATCCGGGTCGCGCCAGAGGAAGTCGGTGATCGGCCGGCTCAGGGCGCTGTTCCAGTACTGGTCGAAGCTGTGCCCCAGCTGCTCGGCAATCGGGCCGACGCCCAGCAGGTCGATGTCGGTGAAGTTGAGGTTGGGCTCGGCATCGAAATACTCGTCACCCAGGTTGCGCCCGCCGACGATGGCCATGCTGTTGTCCACCAGGAACAGCTTGTTGTGCATGCGCCGGTGCTGGCGCGACAGGTTGAACAGCCGGCCGACAGCGCGCGTCACCCCGGTGCTGCGGCCCAGGTGCAGCGGGTTGAACACACGAATCTGGATGTTCGGGTGGGCATCGAGGGTGCCCATGATGGTATCCAGGCCATCGCTGGTGGTGTCGTCGAGCAGGATGCGCACGCGTACGCCACGGTCGGCGGCGCGCAGCAGTTCGTGCACCAGGGCGCGGGTGCTGAGGCCGTCGTGGACGATGTAGTACTGCAAGTCGATGCTGGCCTGGGCGTTGCGGATCAGCTCGGCACGGGCGCGAAAGGCCTCGTTGCTGTTAGGCAGCAGGCGAAAGCCCGAACGGCCGCCGTAGGGCGCGGCCTGGCGTTGCACCGAGCGGCCGAAGGCCGAGTCGTTGGCAGGCAGCGCCTGGCTGGTTTCGCGGGGCGTACTGACATTGGCGCAGCCGGCAAGGGCGAGCAGCAGCACCAGCAGCAGAGGCAAGGCTCGCTGGCGTCTCAAGGGTGGATCGTCCTGTGCAGCAAGGGCTATAGGGGGTTGGACCGTGGCGGGCGGCGCAAAGTTACGCGTCGGCGCTTTCTTCATCCAGTAGACGAAGGGCGGCTTCACCGACCTTGCGCACGGCAGCTTCGATCTGCGGCGTCGGTCGCGCGGCGAAGTTCATGCGCAGGCAATGACGGAACTTGCCCGAGGCAGAGAAGATGCTGCCTACGGCAACCTGTACGCCTTGCTCCAGTAAAGCGCGGTTCAGCCGCAGCGTGTCGAAATGTTCGGGTAATTCTACCCAGAGCATGAAGCCGCCTTGCGGCCGGCTGACCCGGGTGCCTGCCGGGAAGTAGCGGGTTACCCAGTCGCTCATCAGGTCGCGGCCACGCTGGTACTGGCTGCGCATGCGCCGCACGTGGGGCTGGTAGTGCCCGCCGGCGATGAAGTCGGCGATGGCCAGTTGTGGCTGGCAGGCCGTGCTGCCGGTGCTGATGTACTTCATGTGCAGTACCCGCTCCAGGTAGCGCCCGGGCGCCACCCAGCCTACCCGCAGGCCGGGGGCCAGCGTCTTGGAGAACGAACTGCAGAGCAGCACGCGGCCGTCGTCGTCGAACGACTTGAGGGTGCGCGGGCGCGGGTAGGTGTAGGCCAGGTCGCCGTACACATCGTCTTCCAGAATCGCCACGTCGTAGCGCTGGGCCAGGCTCAGCAGGGCCTTCTTGCGCGCCTCGGGCATGATGTAGCCGAGTGGGTTGTTGCAGCTGGGGGTGATCTGGATGAGCTTGATCGGCCACTGCTCCAGGGCCAGCTCCAGCGCCTCAAGGCTGATGCCGGTGACCGGGTCGGTGGGGATTTCCAGCGCCTTCATGCCTAGGCCCTTGAGGGTTTGCATGGCGCCGTGGAAGCTGGGCGAGTCGACCGCGACAATGTCGCCTGGCGCACAGACCGCGCGGATGCTGCATGACAGCGCTTCATGGCAGCCAGTGGTGATCACCAGATCGGCCGGGCCCAGGCGGCAGCCGGAATCGAGCATCAGCCGCGCCACCTGCTCGCGCAGGGCCAGGTTGCCGTGGATGTTGTCGTAGTACAGGCCAGGCATGTCCTGGCGCCGGCTCAACTGGGCGAGGCTACGTAGCAGCGGCTTGAGGGTAGGGCTATCGATGTCGGGCATGCCGCGGCCAAGCTGCACCACATCCTTGCGTGGGGTGCTGCGCACCAGCTCCAGCACCTGCTCCCACTGCGAGATGTCCACCGGCCGCTGGGCCGGGCGACTGACGGCGGGTAGCGCAGGCAGTTGGCGGTGGTCGCTGACGAAGTAACCGGACTTGGGCCGTGGCGAGACCATGCCGCTGTCTTCGAGCATGCGGTAGGCCTGCTGCACGGTGCTCAGGCTGACCCCGTGCTCCACACTCAGGGCGCGTACCGACGGCAGGCGCTGACCGGGGCGGTACAAGCCCTGTTCAATGCGGGCGCCGAGCAGTTCGGCGAGGTTCAGGTAGAGCGTCACGGCATACTCCTGCGCTGCCTGGGTGCAGCGACCGGTACAGTTTGGGTGAAAATACAGCATTCAGTCGGGCTACGGCCAATTCTGTATGGGAATAATAAGGCCGTATTGGATCTGTATTGGCGCTGCTGCCGACGCGCATGCTTTCCCTACGGTATCAACGGAACGGGAGGGTGCGGTGATGGGTGGCATGAGCGATGTGCGCTTGCAACTGTTGGCCAGGGAACTGGAAGCCGGGCAGCAGGCCAAGGTGTTCAACGCGCCGCAAGGGCTTGGGCGTTGGGGGCTGATGCTGCACCGCTGGCATACCCGCAGGGCACTGCTGCAGTTGACTGACGATGAGCTGCGCGATGTCGGGCTGAGCTGGGAGCAGGCGCGGATCGAGGGCAGCAAACCCTTCTGGAAAGACTAATCAGGCAAGTGCTGCGCGGTCTATGTAGGAGCGGCCTTGTGTCGCGAAAGGGCCGCAAAGCGGCCCCGGCGATTCCTGCGGCGAAGCTGAAACCCTGGGGGCGCTTCGCACCCCTTTCGCGACGCAAGGCCGCTCCTACACTGACCGCGTTGCTTTCAGACCAGCTCTTTGAGCCTGTGCCACAGCATCCCCAATGCCAGCAGCGGCGAGCGCAAATGCTGGCCGCCGGGGAAGGTGATGTGCGGCACCTTGGCGAACAGATCGAAACGCCCGCCCTCCTGGCCGCTGATGGCCTCGCCCAGCAAGCGCGCAGCCAGGTGGGTGGCGTTGAGCCCGTGGCCCGAATAGGCCTGGGCGTAATACACATTCGGCTGGTCGGCCAGGCGGCCAACCTGTGGCAGGCGGTTGGCGCCGATGCCGATCATGCCGCCCCACTGGTAGTCGATGCGTACATCGGCCAGCTCCGGGAACACCTTGAGCATCTTCGGCTGCATGTAGGCGGCGATGTCTTTCGGGTCGCGGCCCGAATAATGGCAGGCACCGCCGAACAGCAGGCGGTTGTCGGCAGACAGGCGGTAGTAGTCCAGTGCCACGCGCTGGTCGCATACCGCCATGTTCTGCGGCAGCAACCTGCGGGCGCGCGCCTCACCCAGCGGTTCAGTGGCGATAATGTAGCTGCCGGCTGGCAGCACCTTGCCGCCCAGTTCGCGGTTGAGGTTGTTGTGGTAGGCGTTGCAGCACAGTACCAGGGTCTTGGCGCGTACCCGGCCCTGGGCAGTATGCACCTGCACCTCGGGGCCATAGTCGATACGGGAAACCTCGGACTGCTCGAACAGCTTGACGCCCAGGCGCGCGGCCACGGCCGCTTCACCCAAGGCCAGGTTGAGCGGGTGCAGGTGCCCCGAGCCCATGTCGACCAGCCCGCCCACATAGCAGTCGGCGCCGACCACGCTGTGGATATCGTCCTTGCCGACCAGGCGCAACTCGTGCTGGTAGCCCAGGCTGCGCAGTGCTTCGGCGTCTTCGGCAAAGCCCAGCAGCTCGGCGGGTTTGTTGGCCAGGTCGCAATAGCCCCAGGTCAGGTCGCAAGCGATGGCGTGCTTTTCGACCCGCTCGCGCACGATTTGTACGGCCTCCAGGCCCATCAGCTTCAGGCTGCGCACGCCGTCCTCGCCGATCACCGGCAGGAATTGTTCCAGGCCATGGCCCACCCCGCGAATCAATTGCCCGCCATTGCGCCCGCTGGCGCCCCAGCCGAGCTTGCGCGCTTCCAGCAGGATCACCGAGAAGCCACGTTCGGCCAGCTCGATGGCGGTGTTCAGGCCTGAGTAGCCTCCGCCGACGATGCACACGTCGGCGCTGTGTTCACCTTGCAGGAAAGAATGATCGGGGTGTGGCGCGCTGCTGGCGGCGTAATAGGAGGCGGCGTGCTGCGCGCTGTGGATCATGGGCTCGGTCCTGAGGCTGGTGGGCTAGGGGAGGGAGGATAAGCCGGGGCTCTGGGGTGGGCAACCGCCTGGCCTGGTTAACTCGGTCACCTGTAGGAGCGGCCTTGCGTCGCGATAGGGCCGCGTAGCGGCCCCGGCAATAACTGGGGCGAAGCTGAAAATTTGGGGGCGCTACGCACCCCTTTCGCGACACAAGGCCGCTCCTACAAAGAGCGTGTAAGCCTATAATTCGGGCTGGTTTCCAAATTTGTATTCAGCCATGTCCTGCAACCGCCACAAAATTCACTTCCTGCGCGAACTCATCCCTTCCTTCGAGTGCGAGCCTGGCTGCCACGACTGCTGCGGCCCGGTCACCACTTCGGCGGAAGAAATGGCCCGCCTGCCGCGCAAGTCCCAGGCCGAGCAGGACGCCGCCCTGGAGCGCCTGGACTGCGTGCACCTGGGCCCCAATGGCTGCACGGTGTATGAAGAGCGGCCAATGATCTGCCGCCTGTTCGGCACCACCCCGCAGTTGGCATGCCCGCGTGGCCGTGGCCCTGAACCGATGATCGATCCCGCTGCCGAGCAGCTGGTGCACCAGTTCATTGCCACCACCCGCCAGGTACTGGTCTAGCCTCAGTCCGGGATCGGCAGGCAGAGGCTCTCCTTTACCTCCTCCATCACGATGTAGCTCTTCGACTCGCGCACATGCGGCAGCTTCAGCAGGATGTCGCCCAGTAGCTTGCGGTACGAGGCCATTTCCGAAATGCGTGCTTTCACCAGGTAGTCGAAGTCCCCGGAAACCAGGTGGCACTCCAGCACGTGCGGCAGCTTCAGCACCGCGCGGCGGAACTCCTCGAAGGTGTCGCCCGACTTGTAGTCCAGGCTGATTTCCACGAACACCAGCAGGCTGCCCTTGAGGTGCTGCGGGTTCAGGCGGGCGTTGTAGCCCATGATGATGCCCTCGCGCTCCAGGCGGCGAACCCGCTCGGTGCAAGGGGTGGTGGACAGCCCAACTTTCTCGCCCAGTTCGGTGAAGGAAATACGCCCGTCATTCTGCAGGATACGCAGGATATTGCGGTCGATCTTGTCCAGTTCACGCTTGCTCTGGTGCTGGGTTCTCATAGGGGATGCCCCTCCGTGAAAGGCGATTTTGCCGAGAATTCTCGCCAATAATAGGCTTTTATATAGTGAATTGCACTGGTCTCGAATTCCTATACTGCGCCCATTCATGCCATTTCAATAAAAGTCTGCGGCGTGCCGCGTGTGAGGGATATAACGATGCGAGTTCTGGTACTTGGTAGCGGCGTAATCGGAACCGCCAGTGCCTATTACCTGGCCCGGCAAGGCTTCGAAGTCACGGTGGTCGACCGCCAGCCGGCAGTGGCCATGGAAACCAGCTTTGCCAACGCCGGCCAGATCTCGCCCGGCTATGCCTCGCCCTGGGCCGCCCCAGGTGTGCCGCTCAAGGCCGTGAAGTGGCTGCTGGAGCGCCACGCCCCCCTCGCCATCAAGCTCACCGGCGACGTCGACCAGTACCTGTGGATGGCGCAGATGCTGCGCAACTGCACCGCCAGCCGTTATGCGGTGAACAAGGAGCGCATGGTGCGCCTGTCCGAGTACAGCCGTGACTGCCTTGACGAGCTGCGCGCCGAAACCGGCATCAACTACGAAAACCGCAGCCTGGGCACCACCCAGCTGTTCCGCACCCAGGCCCAGGTTGATGCGGCGGCCAAGGACATTGCCGTGCTCGAACAGTCCGGCGTGCCTTACGAGCTGCTCGACCGCGACGGCATTGCCCGCGTCGAACCGGCCCTGGCCGGCGTGAAAGACATCCTGGCCGGCGCCCTGCGCCTGCCCAATGACCAGACTGGCGACTGCCAGCTGTTCACCACCAAGCTGGCCGACATGGCGCTGAAGCTGGGTGTGGAATTCCGCTTCGGCCAGGACATCCAGCGCCTGGACTTTGCCGGCGACCGCATCAATGGCGTGTGGATCGACGGCAAGCTGGAAACCGCCGACCGCTACGTGCTGGCGCTGGGCAGCTACTCGCCGCAGATGCTCAAGCCGCTGGGCATCAAGGCCCCGGTATATCCGTTGAAAGGCTACTCGCTGACCGTGCCGATCACCAACGGCGACATGGCCCCGACCTCGACCATTCTCGACGAGACCTACAAAGTCGCGATCACCCGTTTCGACAACCGCATCCGTGTTGGCGGCATGGCGGAAATCGCCGGTTTTGACCTGTCGCTGAACCCACGTCGGCGCGAAACGCTGGAGATGATCGTCAACGACCTTTATCCTCAGGGCGGTGACCTGAGCCAGGCCAGCTTCTGGACCGGCCTGCGCCCGGCGACCCCGGACGGTACCCCGATTGTCGGTGCCACGGCGTTCCGCAACCTGTTCCTGAACACCGGCCACGGTACCTTGGGCTGGACCATGGCGTGCGGCTCCGGTCGCCTGCTGGCCGACCTGATTGCGCGCAAGAAGCCGCAAATCAGCGCCGAAGGCCTGGACATTTCCCGTTATGGCAACAGCCCGGAAGTGGCCAAGCACGGGCAGACTGCGCCGGCGCACCAGCAGTAAGTTTGCCTGTACCGGCCTCATCGCCGGCAAGCCAGCTCCCACAGGATCTCCACAGTCTTCAGGCCCTGCGAGAACCTGTGGGAGCTGGCTTGCCGGCGATGAAACCAACACCGATTTCAACCCGAACCACCATAAGGCAGCCGCCATGCGTCCCGCCCGCGCCCTGATCGACCTCCAGGCCCTGCGCCACAACTACCGTCTGGCCCGTGAACTGACCGGTGCCAAAGCCCTTGCCGTGATCAAGGCTGATGCCTACGGCCACGGCGCCGTACGCTGTGCCCTGGCCCTGGAAAACGAAGCCGACGGCTTTGCCGTGGCCTGCATCGAAGAGGCGCTGGAGCTGCGCGCCGCCGGTATCAAGGCCCCAGTGCTGCTGCTGGAGGGCTTCTTTGAAGCCAGCGAACTGGCACTGATCGCCGAGCATGACCTGTGGTGCGTGGTGCACTCGCTGTGGCAGCTGGAAGCCATCGAGAAGACCCAGGTACACAAGCCGCTCACCGTGTGGCTGAAGCTCGACAGCGGCATGCACCGCGTCGGCCTGCACCCCAAGGATTACCACGACGCCTATCAGCGCCTGCTGGCCACCGGCAAAGTTTCGCGCATCGTGCTGATGAGCCACTTCGCCCGCGCCGACGAGCTGGACGCCGACGCCACCGCGCAGCAGATCGCCGTGTTCGAAGCCGCCCGCCAGGGCCTGGCCGCCGAGTGCAGCCTGCGCAACTCGCCTGGCGTACTGGGCTGGCCACAGGCGCCCAGCGACTGGGTACGCCCGGGCCTGATGCTATACGGCGCCACGCCGTTCGAGGTGGCACAGGCCGAGGCCGCGCGTCTGCAACCGGTGATGACGCTGCAATCGCGCGTCATCAGCGTGCGCGAGCTGCCTGCCGGCGAGCCGGTGGGCTACGGCGCCAAGTTCGTCAGCCCACGGCCAACCCGCGTTGGCGTGGTCGCCATGGGCTACGCCGATGGCTACCCGCGCCAGGCGCCTAACGGCACCCCGGTGCTGGTGGCCGGCAAGCGCACCCAGCTGATCGGCCGGGTGTCGATGGATATGCTGTGCATCGACCTGACCGAGGTGCCGCAAGCCTCCGTCGGCAGCCCGGTCGAGCTGTGGGGCAAGCAGGTGCTGGCCAGCGAAGTGGCCGCACATGCCGGCACCATTCCGTACCAGATCTTCTGCAACCTGAAGCGGGTACCACGGGACTACATCGGCGAATGACACGCTGAAGCGGACAGGTTGAGGGGCGGTGTGTTGTAAATACTGAACGGCATTGCCATGATATCGTTCACATCCACCCCCCTTTCCACCGTTTCAGGAGGCTCCAGCTTTGGACGTCGGCGAACGACTGCAAGCCATCCGCAAGCTCAAGGGCCTGTCCCAGCGCGAACTCGCCAAGCGAGCCGGGGTGACCAACAGCACCATCTCGATGATCGAGAAAAACAGCGTTAGCCCCTCCATCAGCTCGCTGCGCAAGGTGCTGAGCGGTATTCCTATGTCCATGGTCGAGTTCTTTTCGGTCGAGCTGGAAGCAGAAGGCCCGGCGCAGATCGTCTACAAGGCCCACGAGCTGATCGATATCTCGGACGGTGCAGTGACCATGAAGCTGGTCGGCAAGTCGCACCCCAACCGTGCCATCGCCTTTCTCACCGAGGTGTACCCGCCAGGTGCCGACACCGGTGCCGAAATGCTCACCCACGACGGCGAAGAAACCGGCATCCTGCTGGAAGGGCGTTTGGAGTTGGTGGTCGGCAACGAGATCTTCATCCTCGAAGAAGGCGACAGCTACTACTTCGAAAGCACTCGCCCGCACCGTTTTCGCAACCCGTTCGACCAGCCTGCGCGGCTGATCAGCGCGGCAACACCTTCAAACTTTTGATCCAGCGCAGTGCATTGATTCGGCAATACCCCTTTCCTGTGTAGGGTCGTTTCACGGCCTCTGGGTTCCCGCTATACTTTTCAACGCTCGCCGTTCCGTGGCCGCGAGCGTGATTAGCCACCATGAGGGTGTTCGCGTGAACCAAATCAAGAAGATGCTGGCCGTACCAGCAGCCGTATTCGCCCTCTGGGCAATGAGCGCAACCGCTGCGACCAATGACGACATCGCCAAACGCCTGGAGCCGGTTGGCCAGGTGTGCGTCCAGGGCCAGGAATGCAAAGGCATGGAAGTGGCTGTAAGTGCCGGTGGTGGGGGCGCGAAAACGCCGGACGAGATCATCGCCAAGCACTGCAACGCCTGCCATGGCAGCGGCCTGCTCGGTGCGCCGAAAGTTGGCGATACCGCGGCGTGGAAAGAACGCGCCGACCACCAGGGCGGCCTGGACGGCATCCTGGCCAAGGCCATTACCGGCATCAACGCCATGCCGCCGAAAGGCACCTGCGCGGACTGCTCGGATGACGACCTGAAAGGGGCGATCAAGAAGATGTCCGGGCTGTGAGCAGCAGCTGAAATTGCATGAGGCCCGCCTTTGATGGCGGGCTTTGTTTTTGTGGGGCCAGTGCCGGCCCTTTCGCGGCTAGAGCCGCTCCTACAAAGATCCAGGCACCACACGGATTGTTGTAGGAGCGGGTTTACCCGCGAAGAGGCCCGCCCAGGCAACCAACCTGCTTGAACCCATGTCCAACCCCTGAACCCATGGATGTCTCAGGAGGCCCCGATGCACCTCTGTTCCATCGACCAGGCTGTCGAGCAAGCCCTGGCGCGCCTGCCAGCCCACATTCACATGGGCCTGCCGCTGGGCCTGGGCAAGCCCAACGCCTTCGTCAACGCGCTTTACGCCCGTGTCCGCGAGCTGCCCGAACGGCAGCTGACTATCTACACGGCCCTGTCCCTCGGCCGCCCGCCACTGGGTGATGGTTTGCAACGGCGCTTTCTCGAACCCTTTGTCGAACGCGTCTTCGCCGACTACGAAGAACTCGCCTACCTCGCCGACCTGCGCAATGACACGTTGCCACCCAACATTCGCGTCGAGCAGTTTTTCATGCAGCCGGGCAGCCTGCTGCACAGCGAATCGGCTCAGCAGGATTACGTCAGCAGCAACTACAGCCACGCCGCACGTGATATCAACGCCAAGGGCCTGAACCTGGTCGCTCAGCTGGTGGCCGCCACTCCGGAAAGGCCGGTCCACCTGAGCCTGGCCTGCAACCCCGATATCACCCTCGACCTGTTGCCGATGATCGCCAAGCGCCGCGCTGCTGGCGAAACGATCCTCATGCTCGGCCAGGTGCATGCCGAGCTGCCCTACATGCCGGGCGATGCCGAGCTGCCTATCGACGCCTTCGACCTGTTGCTCGATGAAGCCGAGCAGCGCCGGCTGTTCTCCACGCCGAACATGCCGGTCGGCATCCAGGACCACTGCATCGGCCTGCACGCCAGCAGCCTGGTGCGTGACGGCGGTACCCTGCAGATCGGCATTGGTGCCATGGGCGATGCGGTGACCGCGGCATTGCTGGCGCGCCAGGGTGATAACGCCGGCTACCGTGCAGTGCTCGACGCGCTGGATGTCGGCCCGTGGCAGGCGCTGATCGCGCGGGAAGGGGGGCTGGATACCTTCGCCCAGGGCCTGTACGGCTGCAGCGAGATGTTCGTCAACGGCCTGCTGGTGCTGGCCGAGGCAGGCCTGTTGCGACGCCCGGCGGATGAGCACGGTGCGTTATTGCACGGTGGCTTCTTCCTTGGCCCGCAGGCGTTCTATCAGCGCTTGCGCGAGATGCCGCTGGAGCAGCGTGCGCAGTTCGTCATGACCCGTATCAGCTTCATCAACGAACTGTATGGGGAGGAGGAACTCAAGCGCCGCCAGCGCCGCGATGCACGCTTTATCAACACCGCGTTCGGCATGACCCTGCTTGGCGCCGGGGTGGCCGACCAGCTGGAAGACGGCCGGGTGCTCAGTGGCGTGGGCGGGCAGTACAACTTCGTTGCCCAAGGCCATGCGCTGGAGGGCGGGCGCTCGATCCTGCTGTTGCGCAGCTGGCGCGAGGCGGGCGGGGAGGTGACGTCGAACATTTTCTGGGCTTATGGCCACTGCACCATCCCCCGGCACCTGCGCGATATCGTAGTGACCGAATACGGCATTGCCGACCTGCGTGGGCAGACCGACAGCGACGTGATTGCGCGGTTGCTGGCGGTGTGTGATTCGCGGTTCCAGCAGGGGCTGATCGAACAGGCCAAGCGCGCCGGTAAGCTGGCCAGGGATTTTCAGCTGGATACACGCTTTGCCGACAACACGCCGCAGCGGCTGGAGGCTGTCAGGGCGGGGCATGCGCGGTTGTTCCCGGAGTATCCGCTGGGCACGGACTTTACGGCTGAAGAGCGGGATTTGTTGAGGGCGCTGAACTGGTTGAAGAGCAAGTTCAAGCTGAGCGAGGTATTGGAGCTGGGCAAGGCCGCGCTGGATGCGCCGGAGCCGGAGGGGTATGAGCGGCATCTGGGGCGGATGGGGCTGGAGCAGCCGCAGGGGCTGAAGGAAGAGCTGTATCAGCGGTTGTTGCTGGCAGGATTGGCGGCGACCTGAAAGACTGCCGGGGCTGCTTTGCAGCCCTTTCGCGACACAAGGCCGCTCCTACAGGGATCGCGTTTTCCTGTAGGAGCGGCCTTGTGTCGCGATGGGCCGCAAAGCGGCCCCAATGGGCATCACTCGATGAAGCTGACCACACCACCTTCCAGCGACTTCACCCGGGCCAGCGACTCAACGCGGTAGCCCTGGCTGTCCAGCTCGGCACGGCCGCCCTGGAACGACTTCTCGATAACAATGCCCAGGCCAGCCACGGTGGCGCCGGCTTGCTTGATGATCGAAATCAGCGCCTGCGAGGCCTTGCCGTTGGCCAGGAAGTCGTCGATCACCAGCACGCGGTCGCTGCTGTTGAGGTGGCGCGGCGAGATGGCCACGGTGTTCTCGGTCTGCTTGGTGAAGGAGTACACCGTCGCAGTCAGCAGGTTCTCGGTCAGGGTCAGCGACTGGTGCTTGCGCGCGAAGATCACCGGCACGCCAAGCTTCAGGCCAGTCATCACCGCCGGGGCAATACCCGAGGCTTCAATCGTAACGATCTTGGTCACGCCGGCATCGGCGAACAGGCGGGCGAACTCGTCACCGATCAGCTGCATCAGCGCCGGGTCGATCTGGTGGTTGAGAAACGCGTCGACTTTGAGAACCTGGTCGGAAAGCACGATGCCTTCTTCGCGAATCTTCTGATGCAGTGCTTCCACTGTAGTTTCCTCGATGTAACAAAGGTTGCCGCTAGCTAGCGGCAAAGTTTAAGAATAAGGGTTGATCAGCGTTTGAGCATTGCCCGGATATCGGCCAGGGCGTTGTTGCCGCGTGCGGCCTTCACCTCGACCGGCGCATCGTCCAGGCCCTCCCAGGCCAGGTCGTCCGGTGGCAGTTCGTCGAGGAACCGGCTAGGCGTGCAGTCGATGATTTCACCGTACTGCTTGCGCTTGGCAGCGAAGGTGAACGCCAGGGTCTGGCGCGCGCGGGTGATGCCCACGTAGGCCAGGCGGCGTTCCTCTTCGATGGTGTCGGCCTCGATGCTGGAGCGGTGCGGGAGGATTTCCTCTTCCATGCCCATGATGAACACGTAAGGGAATTCCAGGCCCTTGGAGGCGTGCAGGGTCATCATCTGCACACCTTCGGCATTCTCTTCTTCTTCCTGCTGGCGCTCGAGCATGTCGCGCAGCACCAGCTTGCCGATGGCGTCCTCGATGGTCATCTCACCCTCTTCATCCTTCTCGAGGGTGTTCTTCAGCGCTTCGACCAGGAACCAGACGTTGCTGATGCGGAACTCAGCCGCCTTGTCGCTGGCGGTCTGCTGGCGGATCCAGTTCTCGTAGTCGATGTCACGGATCATCTCTTGCAGCGCGGCAATCGGGTCTTCCAGGGCAACCTTGTGGCGCACCCCGTCCAGCCAGTGCTTGAAGCGCTGCAAGCGCTCGGTGTAGCGCGCGTCCAGGTGCTCGCCCAAGCCCAGCTCTTCGCTGGCGGCGTACATCGAAATGCCGCGCTCGGTGGAGTAGTTACCGAGCTTTTCCAGGGTGGTGGAGCCGATTTCGCGGCGCGGCACGTTGATCACCCGCAGGTAGGCGTTGTCATCGTCCGGGTTCACCAGCAAGCGCAGGTAGGCCATCAGGTCCTTGACCTCCTGGCGGCCGAAGAAGCTGTTGCCGCCCGACAGGCGATACGGCACCTGGTGGTGCTGCAGCTTCAGTTCGATCAGCTTGGCCTGGTAGTTACCGCGGTAGAGGATGGCGAAGTCGCTGTACGGGCGGTTGGTGCGCAGGTGCAAGGTGAGGATTTCCATGGCCACGCGTTCGGCCTCGGCTTCCTCGTTCTTGCAGCGGATTACGCGGATCTCGTCGCCCACGCCCATCTCGCTCCACAGCTGCTTTTCGAACGCATGCGGGTTGTTGGCGATCAGCACGTTGGCGCAGCGCAGGATGCGGCTGGTGGAGCGGTAGTTCTGCTCCAGCATGACGATCTTCAGGGAGGGGTAGTCCTCCTTGAGCAGCATCAGGTTCTCGGGGCGGGCACCGCGCCAGGCGTAGATCGACTGGTCGTCGTCGCCTACCACGGTGAACTGGTTGCGCATGCCGATCAGCATCTTCACCAGCAGGTACTGGCTGGCGTTGGTGTCCTGGTATTCGTCCACCAGCAGGTAACGCACGCGGTTCTGCCAGCGCTCCAGCACCTCGGGGTGCTCCTGGAACAGCTTGACCGGCTGCAGGATCAGGTCGTCGAAGTCCACCGCGTTGAACGCCTTGAGCGTGCGCTGGTAGTGGGTGTAGACGATGGCCGCGGTCTGCTCGCGCGGGTTGCGTGCCTTTTCCAGGGCCTCGGGCGGCAGGATCAGGTCGTTTTTCCAGGCACCGATCATGTTCTTGATCTCGTCGATGCCGTCGTCGCCGGAGTATTCCTTCTGCATGATGTCCGACAGCAACGCCTTGATGTCGGACTCATCGAAGATCGAGAAGCCCGGCTTGTAGCCCAGGCGCTCGTGTTCCTTGCGGATGATGTTCAGGCCCAGGTTGTGGAACGTGCACACCGTCAGGCCGCGGCCCTCCCCCGGGCGCAACAAGGTGGCGACCCGCTCCTTCATCTCGCGTGCGGCCTTGTTGGTAAAGGTCATCGCCACGATGTACTGGGCACGGATGCCGCAGTTCTGGATCAGGTGGGCAATCTTGCGCGTGATCACGCTGGTCTTGCCCGAGCCTGCACCGGCGAGCACCAAAAGAGGGCCGCCGACGTAGTCACGGGCTTCCTGCTGCCGGGGATTGAGTCGGGACATGCTAGAAACCGGGGGTCGCCAGAAAATAGCCGCGCATTCTAACAGGCATGGGGCGGTTGTGGCGCGACCGTCTGACGTCTGAGTCAGACTTTTGTGCAGGCTCGGTGTATTAGCCAGCCTAATGCCATGTACTGGAAAAATCGTATTTGCCGGCGGGTCTGGTTTCGCGCAGGATGCACGACAAAATGCGTCGGGGCGCTGCACTGCGCCTGCATGTGTAAAAGTGAAAATCATTTTCATTAATGCAGTAGCATACCCGACCTCTCCCGTTGCACCGTGAAGCCCTAAGGAGCCCGCTTGTCCACGCCTGTCGAACCTTTGCGTTTGCTGCTGTTGGCCGATGAGCCGGAATGGATCGTGCTGCTACGCGAATGCGTGCAGGCACTGGGCGGCAGCGCAGTGCTGTTGACCGCGCCGAACTGGGAGGCGGTAGACAGCCTGTTCAGCCAGGACCGCCAGGCGGTGATCCTGGCAACCGCGGCATTGCAGCCGGCGCCCGGGCGTTGCGAGCTGCCGACCATGCTGCTGCTGGACCACGAGCCAGAGACGGCGCCCAGCGGCGTCAGCGACTGGCTGGTACGTGACCAGCTCAACGCCGACACCCTGCGCCGCTCGTTGCGCCATGTGCGTGAACGCGGCGTGCTGGTCGCCACCTTGCAGCGCCTGGCCGAACAAGACCCGCTGACCGGCATCGCCAACCGCCAGGGCTTTCAGGCCTTGCTTACCGCACGCCTGGCCGAGAACGAAGGCCGTGGTGTTGCCCTTGGCCACCTGGACCTGGACAACTTCCGCCACGTCAACGACGCGCTTGGCCACCAGAGTGGCGACCGCCTGATCCTGCAGGTGGTGGCACGCCTGAAGCACCAGCTGGAAGCGGGCGACCAGCTGGCGCGCCTGGGCAGCGACGAGTTCGCCCTGCTGATCGACACCCGCCGCGATGCCAACCGCGCCGAGTGGATTGCCGAGCGCATTGTCGAGGCGCTGGCCGAACCCTACTGGATCGATGGTGAAAGCCTGCTGTTGGGCTGCAGCCTGGGCCTGGCTCACGCCCGTGCCCACAGCGGCGCCGACCCACTGATGTGGCACGCGCACATTGCCATGCGCCAGGCCAAGGGCAGCCAGGGCTGCACCTTTCATGTGTTCAACGAGCGCATCAACCGCAACGCCCGCAGCCTCGCCGACCTGGAAAGCGAACTGCGCCGCGCCCTGCGCCGTGACGAGCTGGAGCTGCACTACCAGCCACGGCTGAACCTGGCGGACGGGCGCATCGTCGGCCTCGAGGCGCTGGTGCGCTGGCGGCATGCCGAACGTGGCCTGCTGCCGCCTAGCGAGTTCGTGCCGCTGGCCGAGCAGAGCGGCCTGATCGTGCCGTTGGGCTACTGGGTGATTTCCCGTGCCCTGCGGGACATGCAGGCGCTGTGCGAGCGTGGCCTGGAGCCGCTGCACATGGCGGTCAACCTGAGCTTTCGCCAGTTCCAGGACAGCCAGTTGCTGGCCACCTTGAGCCGGCTGATCCTTGAGCACGGCGTGGATGCCCGCTGGCTCGAGTTCGAACTCACCGAAACGGCCGTAATGCGCCGCAACGAGCTGGTGCGCCAGACCATGGACGCGCTGGGCCGGCTGGGCGTGCGCTTCTCACTGGATGACTTTGGCACTGGCTTTTCTTCGTTCGTGCACCTCAACAGCTTGCCGATCACCTTGCTCAAGGTCGACCGCAGCTTTGTTGCCGAAATGGAAATGCGCGAAGAAAACCGCAAGCTGGTGCACGCCATGATCAACCTGGCGCACAACCTCAACCTCGAGGTGGTGGCCGAAGGGGTTGAGAGTGAAGAGCAACTGGAACTGCTGCGCGGGTTTGGTTGCGACCAGGTGCAGGGGTTTCTGGTCAGCAAGCCGTTGCCGGTGGGGGAGTTGATGGCGTTTTTGCTGAATTGCAGCGCGCCGAAGCTGGTTAGCCTGTGACATCGTAGGGGAGGGCTTCGCCCTCCATCGCGACACAAGGCCGCTCCCACATTGATCGACGTATGCAGGCCGCTGTGGGAGCGGCCTTGTGCCGCGAATGGGCTGCAAAGCAGCCCCCGACAATTACACAGACACCGCAGACCTGTCAGGTAAACCCGCTTTCCTCAGCAACCGCTTCATCCGCCACTCAAAACCAAAGGTCAGTGCCACCGCCGCACACGCCAGCCCCAGCGCCAACCCCCACCAGATCCCGACCGCTCCACCGCCCAGGTTGAACGCGAACAGCCAGGCACTCGGTGCCCCCACCAGCCAGTAGCAGCACAGCCCGATCAGGAAGGTGGTCTTGGCATCCTTCAGCCCGCGAATAGAGCCCATGGCAATGGTCTGCATGCCATCGAACAACTCGAACCAGGCCGCCACCATCAGCAATTGCACCGCCAGTTGGTAGATGGCTGCAAAGCCTGGGTCGTTACGGTCGATAAACAGGCTCACCAGTGCTTCCGGCAACAGCAAGAACAGCGCCGCAAAGGCAAACATGATCGTCGCCCCAAAGCCGATACCCACCCGCCCGGCGCTGCGCGCTGCCAGCAGGTTGCCGGCGCCGTAATACAGCCCCACGCGCATGGTGACCGCATACGACAGGCCCGTCGGCACCATGAACGCCGTGGACACGATCTGCAGGGCAATCTGGTGCGCCGCCAGCTCGGTACTGCCGAGCACGCCCATGCACAGCGCGGCAAAGGCGAACAGGCCCACTTCGACCATGTAGGTGCCGCCAATCGGCAAGCCCAGCCGCCACAGTTCGCGCAGGGCCGGCAGCGACGGGCGCGACAGGCCCTTGCGCAGCGGGTAGGCGACATAGGCCGGGTGCCAGCGGATGTACAGCGCCAGGGCAATGGCCATGCCCATCGACACCACGGCAGTGACCAGGCCAATGCCCATCAGGCCCAGCTTGGGCAAGCCGAACATGCCCTCGATCAGCGCCACGTTGAGCAGGTAGTTGAGCACCGTGCCGACCACGCTGATCACCATGACCGGGGTCGAGCGGCCAAGGGCACTGGTAAAACCACGCAAGGCCATGAAGGTCAGGTAGCTGGGCAACGCCAATGGCAGCAGGGTAAGAAACTCAGCGGCCGAGGCAACGTTCTCCGGTTTCTGGCCAAACATCAGCAAGACAGGCTCAAGGTTCCACAGCACCAGCGCGGCGAACAGCGCCAGGCCCCAGGCCAGCCACAGGCCGCTCTGGGCCAGGCGCGTGGCGCCTTCGATGTCGTTGGCGCCCTTGCGGATTGCCACCAGGGTGCCGACTGCGGCGATCACGCCCAGGCAGAAGATCGACACGAACGAGTAGCTGGCTGCCCCCAGGCCGCCACCGGCCAGGGCTTGCGGGCTGATGCGGGCCATCATCAGGGTGTCGGTCAGCACCATCAGCATGTGCGCCAACTGCGAGGCAATCAGCGGCCCGGCCAGGCGCAGCAAAGCCTTGAGTTCAGTGGTGGGCGCGACGTGCATGGGCGGTCCTTCTTCCTGAGGTGATGAACGAAGGGCGATTCTGAGGCTTCGGTCAGCTTTGCACAAAAGGATAAAAGCGATAGTTGGCATGAGTTGAACTCATGTATATAGGCTCTTTGGTGATTCGCCTTTCACGCCCATATTGCAGGTGCCTCATGCCACGCCAGCTACCGCCGCTGTATGCCTTGCGCGCATTCGAAGCGGCTGCACGACTCAGCTCCTTCACCCGTGCCGGCGAAGAGCTGTCGATCACCCAAAGCGCCGTCAGCCGGCATATCCGCACCCTGGAAGAGCACTTCGCCTGCCGCTTGTTCGTGCGCAGCGGGCGCAGCCTGCAGCTGACCGAAGCGGGGCGGGTGTTGCTGCCGGGGGTGCGTGAGGGCTTCGCCGCGTTCGCGCGGGCGTGTGAGACCTTGTGCGGCGAAGATGACATCCTGCGCATGAAGGCACCTTCGACGCTGACGATGCGCTGGTTGCTGGCGTGCCTGAGCCGCTTTCGCCACCTGCAGCCGGGCAACGAGGTGCAGCTGACCAGCGCCTGGATGGACGTCGACCATGTGGACTTCAACCAGGAACCGTTCGACTGTGCGGTGTTGCTCAGCGATGGGGTGTTCCCGGCAGACTGGGAGGTGCGCAAGCTGTTTCCGGAGCTGCTGATCCCGGTCGGCGCGCCGGACCTGCTCGACGAACAACCCTGGGATGTTTGCCGGTTGGCCGGCATCGAGCTGCTGCACCCCACGGTGGACAAGCGCGACTGGCGCGAATGGCTGGAGCGCATGGGCCTCGACGACAAGGTGTCGCTCAAGGGCGGGCAGGTGTTCGACACCCTGGAGCTGGGCATGATTGCGGCGGCGCGTGGTTACGGGATTTCCATGGGTGATTTGCTGATGGTGGCCGAAGATGTGGCGCAGAAGCGCCTGAGCCTGCCCTGGCCGACGGCAGTGCCAAGCGGCATGGATTACTACCTGGTGTGGCCGCGTACCCGGCGTGGCGGGGAGCGGTTGCGGCGGTTGAGTGCGTTTCTTGAGCAGGAGGTGGCGGCGATGGATCTGCCCGATGTGGAAATCCTGGCGACTCTTTGATGGCCTGAAATGGCCTCTTCGCGGGCTCACCCGCTTCCACAGGTACGGCGCATGGCTTGAGATCAGTGCAATCGGTGTGGGAGCTGGCTTGCCTGCGATGGGCTGCGCAGCAGCCCCAGTAGCCTTAACTGACTGGCATTAAAGCAAGCCCGCGAAAGGGCCCTAACAGGCGATAGAAAACGTTTGCGTATACCCCGGCCCGGCACTCAAGTATTCGCCCGCGGCGCCGATCAATTGGCACCAGCGTCCCGAAAGAGGGCGCGCTTCCCGTCAAAAATAATCGGGTGGTCAGCGTGATCAGGACGATCCCGGCCTCTTGCCTGGAGCTTCCTCATGTCTCAACCGCGTGCCCGCATCGCCTCGCAACTCGGTGTCGCCCTCGCCATCGTGCTGGCGTTGGTCATCTCTGGCAGTACCTTGTTCGCCCTGCGTTCGCTGGACGATGCCAACCTCGCCACACGCCAGGCCCACCTGGCCAGTGAGGCGCGCTTGCTGGCCGACCAGCTCGACACCTTCCACAGTTCGCTCAAGGACAATACCCAGCGCCTCAGCGGCCTGTTCGAGCGCCGCTTCGCCTCGGGCCTGTCACGGCATGCCGGTGAAACCGTGCAGGTCGCCGGCCAGGCCACGCCGGCCTTGTACCTCGGCGAGCACCTGCTCAACAACGACTTCCAGCTAGTTGACGAATTCCAGCAGATGACCGCCGGCATCGCCACGTTGTTCGTGCGCAGCGGCGACGACTTCGTGCGCATCAGCACCAACCTGAAAAAGCAGGACGGCAGCCGCGCCATCGGTACCCAGCTCGATCGCCAGCACCCGGCCTACCTCAAGCTGCTGGCCGGGCAGATGTACGTTGGCCGCGCCGTTTTGTTCGAGCGTAACTACATGACCCGCTACGTGCCGGTAAGCGACAGCGATGGCCGGGTGATTGCCGTGTTGTTCGTCGGGTTCGACTACACCGATGCGCAGAACACCCAGTTCGCCAACCTCAAGCGCTTCCGCATCGGCCAGACCGGTTCGCTGGCCCTGCAGGACGAGAAGGGCCAATGGCTGGTGCCGCCGGCCAATGCCGAGCAGCAGCTGTACAATGCCACCGCACCCTTTGCCGAAGGCCCCTGGACGGTGGTGGCGAGCATGCCGATGGCAGAAATCCGCGAGGTGACCTGGAGCGTTGGCCTACGCCTGGCCATCGGCAGCGCGCTGGCCATGCTGTTGGCCGTGGCGGCCACGCTGTGGTTGCTGCGGCGTAAGCTGCGCCCGCTGGACGACCTGGTGCGTCAGGCCGAAGCGCTTGGGGCAGGCGACCTGAATGCGCGGTTGAGCGTGACCAGCGATGATGAAATCGGGCAACTGGCGCGCAGCTTCAACAAGATGGGCGAGGCACTGTCGACCATGGTCGAGCACATCCGCAGCGCCTCCGAGCAGGTCAGCACCCGTGCCCGTTCGTTGTCTGGCCTGTCTGCTGGCGCCTGCGAAGGCATGGACCAGCAGTCCGGCGAGATCACCAGCATGGCCGGCGCGGTGGAGGAGTTCAGCGCCACCTCGATGAACATCGCCGACAACATGGCGGGCACCGAGCGCATGGCCCGTGACAACGCCCAGCAGACCCGCATTGGCCGCAACGCCATGGATGAGGCATCTCGCTCGTTGAAGCAGATTGCCGATGCCCTCGGCGGCACTGCCACGGTGATGGACAGCCTGGGGGCCCGCTCGCAAGAAATCGGCGGCATCATCAGCGTGATCACCGCGATCGCCGAGCAGACCAACCTGCTGGCATTGAATGCGGCCATCGAGGCGGCGCGTGCCGGTGAACAGGGGCGCGGCTTTGCGGTGGTGGCGGATGAGGTGCGGGGGTTGGCCGCGCGTACCCGTCAGGCCACCGATGAAATTTCCGGGATGATTACCAGCATCCAGCAGCAGACCGGGCATGCCATTACCACCCTGGAGCAGGGTAACCAGCTGATGCAGGAAGGCCTGGAACGTAACGACAAAGTGGCACAGGCGCTGGCGTGTATCGACGAGCAAAGCCGTGCGGCGGGCGAGCAGTTTGCCGTGATCAGTACGGCGACCCAGGAGCAGAGCAGCACCGCGACAGTGCTGAGCCGCAACTTGCAGAGCATTGCCCAGGCCAACGGCGAGCAGCGCGAGGTGGCCAATGAACTGGCCTTTACCGCGCGGGAGCTGGAAGGGTTGGCGGCGCAGTTACGGCAGGAAGTGGACCGTTTCCGCTGATACCGAAGGGGGCGCGGTACCTGGGGGAGCAACTGCCTTGTGTTGCCTGTTCAGGCCTCATCGCTGGCAAGCCAGGCTCCCACAGGCCCCTGCTAAATCAGTGAGTTATGTGTTGTTCTATGAGAGCGGGTGTGCCCGCGAATGGGGCGCAAAGCGCCCCGGCGATCTGCAGCCTTACATCGAACCCAGGTTCAACGCCTGCGCACAAGCCTGCAGCGACCGCCGCTCGCTTTGCGCATACAGCGTCAGTTCATCCTGCACTTGCAGCCCCAATGCCGCTTCAAAGGCATCGCGGTTGGCATTGCTGCCGTATTCGGCCTGCGCATCGTCCCCCAGGTTGGACTGAAAAATCCCCGCCGCACTCACTGGCAAGAAGTCCTCGTAAACCAGCGCCTCGAAGTGCACATGGCCCGCCTCGATCAGGCCTTCCAGCGTAGTTGGGCGATCCTCCTGATCACGCGCAGCCAGGCCCTTCTCGGTGGCGAAGTAGCGGAAATACGCCAGACCCTGCTCACGCATCTGCGCGAGGTCGTCCGGGAATTCGGTAAAGCTGTCCTTCAACAGCCCCATGTAGCGCTCGGCGTTGGCCTCAGCCGGCGCACCGCCCAAGGCAGCACGGGTAGCATCCAGCAGTTTGTCGTACAGCTGGCGGCCTTTCGGCGTCAGCGCCGCACCCCGCTGTTCAATCTCGCCAAAGCGGGCGGTGTGGCTGCCTTCGCTGCCTTGCTGGTCGCTGAAAGCAACCTTCTCCTGCAGGGCCTTGAAGCTGGTCTGGCGCAGCAGAATCGGGTGGCGACGAGTTGGCGGCCCTTCGACCACGGCCTTTGGCGGTATGCCCTTGGCCGGCATGCCGACCTGGATCGCATCGATGTCCAGGGTGCGCGGCGTCAGGTGGTTGATGTGCGGGCCCTTGAAGGCCACCACATCGGCAACCAGGCGGTGCTGGTCGTGCAATTGCTGGTACTGCTCAGCGGTGACGGTAGCGTCATGGTGCCAGCGGAAGGTATGCAGCGCTTCCTGCACGAACGCCTCGGCATCGGCGGCATTCAGGCCACCATCGCGTTCGCATTGGGCGATCAGTTCGAGGGCGCGGGCAGTGAAGATCTGGCGCTTGGCCAGAATGCCTTGCGCCAGCTCGCGCAGTTGCAGGTTGTCGATCAGTTCCAGGCGCAGCAGCGAAGTGAACACGCGGAACGGGCTAACGTGCAACGATTGCTCGTGCACAGCGCGGAAAGCGGTGGAGTGTACCGGCACCCCGGCAGAGCTGAGGTCGTAGTAGCCGACCGGCTGCATGCCCATCACCGCGAACAGGCGGGCGATGGTGGCCAGCTCTTCGGCGGTGCCGACACGGATGGCGCCGTGGCGCTCGTGGTCCAGGCGCTCGATTTCGCCGGTCCAGCGCAGGGCCTCGGCCACGGCAGGCTGCTGGGCCATGACCTGCTGGTTGATTTCGCTCACCAGCTCCAGCAGCGTGCCGTACAGCGGCACTTCCTGTTTGTACATGAGCGACATGGCGGCAGAGAACTGCGCGCGGATGCTGTCTGGGCTGACGAAATCATGGGCGGGCATCGCTAGCTTCCTGGTTAGGTTCGGACGCTTACATGAAAGCTGGGAATGCACTTGGCTCACAAGCGAAAAAAAGTGAGTGTGTCATTCCTTTTTTGATCGACCTTCAGCTCTGTGCAGAACCTGTGGGAGCTGGCTTGCCGGCGATGGGCCGCAGAGCGGCCCCGGCAATCTCAAGCCTGCAACTGCTCACGAATCCATTCCACCAATGCCCTTACCTTGGGCACCTCCGCCGCATGCTCGGCATACGCCAGGTAATGCGCCCCGGCACTGCGCATCGCATGGTTCCACGGCACCACCAGGCTACCGTCAGCCAGCTCTTTGGCCGCCAGGTAACGCGGCACCAACGCCACCCCACACCCGGCCTGCGCCGCGCTCAACGCCATATAGAACGTATCGAAGCGCGGCCCATGGTAGGCGCTGACGCTCTGCAGGCCCTGCTCCAGGAACCACTCATGCCAGGCCTCTGGCCGCGACGTACTCTGCAACAGCACAAGTTCGGCCAGCTCCTCGGCCCCGCCCAGCTCACGCCCGGCCAGCAGCTCCGGCGCGCACACCGGCACCACCTCTTCGCGGAACAGCTCTACGCAGCTGGCCCCCGGCCATGTGCCCTGGCCATAAAAGAACACCACATCCGCCGAACCTTGCAGCAGGGCGAACGGCTCCATCTCGTTGCGGATATCCAGGTGGATATTGCTGTGCCGTTTGCCAAAACCCTTGAGGTGCGGGATCAACCAACGCACGCCAAAACTCGGTTGAGTGGCTACCTTCAAAATTTCGGTCTGCTCGCCGTAGGTGAGTACGTAGCGGCTGGACATGTCCACCTGGGTGAGGATCTTGTTGACCTCCGCCAGGTACAGGCTGCCCGCCGGGGTCAGCTGCAGGCGCCGGCGAATGCGCAGGAACAGGTGGTGGCGCAGCATGTCTTCCAGCTGCGCCACCTGCTTGCTGACCGCGCTCTGTGTCAGGTGCAGTTCTTCGGCGGCACGGGTAAAGCTCAAATGGCGGGCTGCAGCTTCAAAGCACTGCAGGGCGGTCATGGAAGGCACCAGGCGTTTGGACATAGCGGTCTCTGCGGCTCGAATCATTACCTGACGGAATGATATGCGGAATAAAGGTCGTTTGTTGTACCTATGTGATCGGATTAATACTGATCCACATCATTTTCCACCCCATCACCCGATGTAGGAGATGCACAAATGGTTGCTGGATTGCTCGAGCGCCTTGGCGTTGCCGCCGAGGCTTACACCCAGGGCGACTACCCTGTTCACACGCCGATCGACGGCAGCCAGATCGCCTCGGTGAAACTGCTCGGCAAAGCCGAGACCATCGCCCGCATCGATCAGGCCCAAAGTGCCTTCGAAGCTTGGCGTACCGTGCCGGCCCCACGCCGTGGCGAGTTGGTGCGCCTGTTCGGCGAAGTGCTGCGTGAGCACAAGGCCGACCTCGGCGAGCTGGTCTCGATCGAAGCCGGCAAGATCACCCAGGAAGGCCTGGGCGAAGTGCAGGAAATGATCGACATCTGCGACTTCGCCGTCGGCCTGTCGCGCCAGCTGTATGGCCTGACCATCGCCTCCGAGCGCCCTGGCCACCACATGCGTGAAACCTGGCACCCGCTGGGCGTGGTCGGCGTGATCAGCGCTTTCAACTTCCCGGTTGCCGTGTGGGCCTGGAACACCGCCCTGGCCCTGGTGGCCGGTAACTCGGTGGTGTGGAAGCCTTCCGAGAAAACCCCGCTGACCGCCCTGGCTTGCCAGGCGCTGTTCGAAAAAGCGCTGAAAGCCTTCGGCGATGCCCCAGCTGGCCTGGCACAACTGGTGATCGGCGGCCGTGAAGCCGGCGAAGCCATGGTCGACGACCCGCGCGTACCGCTGGTCAGCGCCACCGGCAGCACCCGCATGGGGCGCGAAGTCGGCCCACGTGTGGCTGCCCGCTTCGGCCGCAGCATCCTCGAGCTGGGCGGCAACAACGCCATGATCCTGGCCCCGAGCGCCGACCTCGACCTGGCCGTGCGCGGCATCCTGTTCTCCGCTGTCGGTACCGCCGGCCAGCGTTGCACCACCCTGCGCCGCCTGATCGTGCACCGTTCGATCAAGGACGAAGTGGTTGCCCGCGTGAAAGCCGCGTACGGCAAAGTGCGCATCGGCGACCCACGCAAGGACAACCTGGTTGGCCCGCTGATCGACAAGCTGTCGTTCGACGCCATGCAGGGCGCGCTGGCCAAGGCCCGCGACGAAGGTGGCCAGGTGTTTGGCGGCGAGCGTCAGCTGGCCGACCAGTACCCGAACGCCTACTACGTGTCGCCAGCCATTGCCGAAATGCCGGCGCAAAGCGACGTGGTACGCCACGAAACCTTCGCCCCGATCCTGTACGTGCTGGCCTACGACGACTTCGAAGAGGCCCTGCGCCTGAACAACGAAGTACCACAAGGCCTGTCGTCGTGCATCTTTACCACCGACATCCGCGAAGCCGAGCGCTTCCAGAGCGCCTCGGGCAGCGACTGCGGCATCGCCAACGTCAACATCGGCACCAGCGGCGCCGAGATCGGCGGTGCGTTTGGTGGCGAGAAAGAGACTGGCGGTGGCCGTGAGTCCGGCTCGGATGCCTGGAAAGGCTACATGCGTCGCCAGACCAACACCGTGAACTACTCGCGTGAGCTGCCGCTGGCGCAGGGTATTGTGTTCGACTGATGGATTGATGCTGCATGGCCGGGGGCTTTGCCCCCGGTTCGCCGGCAAGCCAGCTCCCACAGGGATCGCACAGACTCCAAGCTTGTGCGATCCCTGTGGGAGCTGGCTTGCCGGCGATGGGCCGCACAGCGGCCCCTACAAGAACAACACTGCTGGAGCCGGGCCATGTCCGAACTGCGTCAAGAATGCTTGTGGGAATTCGTCAGCAAACCGAGCGTGGCCGCCCAGGCCCTGGCCGGTGAGCACAAGGCCGATGTCTGCGTGATCGGTGGCGGCATTACCGGCCTGTCGGCGGCCATCCACCTGCTCGAACAGGGCAAGTCGGTGATTCTGCTGGAGGCCTGGAAGATCGGCCACGGTGGCTCCGGGCGCAACGTCGGCCTGGTCAACGCCGGCACCTGGATCCGCCCCGACGATGTCGAGGCCACCCTCGGCCAGAAGCAGGGCAGCCGCCTGAACACGGTACTCGGCGAAGCCCCGGGCGAAGTGTTCGCCATGATCGAGCGCCTGGGCATCGACTGCCAGGCCCAGCACAAAGGCACGCTGCACATGGCGCACAACGCCACCGGCATCGCCGACCTCGAAGCCCGCCACGAACAATGGCGCCGCCGCGGTGCCGACGTCGAGCTGCTGACCGGCGCGCAGTGCCAGGAATACTGCGGTACCCACAAGATTTCCGCCGCGCTGCTCGACCGCCGCGCCGGCACCATCAACCCGATGGGTTATACCCAAGGCCTGGCAGCTGCCGTGGTACGCCTGGGTGGCAAGCTGTTCCAGCAGTCCTCGGTCGAAGGCCTGGAGCGTGATGGCGATGCCTGGCGGGTGAAGACTGCCCGTGGCTCGGTGCGCGCCGACAAGGTGGTGATTTCCACCGGCGCCTACACCGAAGGCGACTGGAGCAACCTGCAGAAGCAGTTCTTCCGTGGGTATTACTACCAGGTGGCGTCCAAGCCCCTGCAGGGCGCAGCGGCCGACAAGGTGCTGCCACATGGCCAAGGCTCGTGGGACACCCGCACCGTGCTCAGCAGCATCCGTCGCGACGACCAGGGCCGTCTGCTACTTGGCAGCCTGGGCCGGGTCGACAACAAGCCCGCGTGGTTCGTGCGCAGCTGGGCCGACCGCATCCAGAGCCATTACTACCCTGAGCTGGGCAAGGTCGAGTGGGAGATGCACTGGACCGGCTGCATCGATTTCACCCCTGACCACCTGATGCGCCTGTTCGAGCCGGCGCCGGGGCTGGTGGCGGTGACCGGGTATAACGGGCGGGGTAATACCACCGGTACCGTGATTGGCCGGGCGTTTGCCGAGTTTCTGCTGAAGGGTGAGGCCGATAGCCTGCCGATACCGTTCTCGCCGATGAGTGGCGTGAGTGCGCCTTCGCTGCGTACGGCGTTCTACGAGTCCGGGTTCTCGCTGTACCACGCGGGGCAGTGCTTGAGAGTGGTCCTGTAAGCCCTGCGCTGCTTTTTGTAGGAGCGGCCTTGCGTCGCGAAAGGGCCGCAGAGCGGCCCCAGCGATCTATGCGGCGAAGCTGGAATTCTGGGGGCGCTGCGCACCCCTTTCGCGACACAAGGCCGCTCCAAGGACCGCGTTGGGCTGGAAGTAACCCGCGCAGGCTTACTTGTGCAACCAGCTAAGGAAGCCACCCTTCTTGATCAGGGCCGGCTTCTGCAGCAACAACGATTCCCGGTTCTGGCGCCGGAACCGCTGCAACTTGCTCAGCGCCGTGTGCACATCGCCACGCTGCACCAGGCAACTTTTCACCTGCTCCTTGTCGATTCGATACAACACGCAACTGGTCAAGGTGCGGAACTCGGCAAACGAGTCATCTTCGTCGATGATCCCCTCGATCCCCAGCACCTCGCCCGGCCCCATGCGCCCGGCTTCCAGCAGCTTGTCGCCATCGCGTACCGACGCCGACACCACACCGCTGCCAATCACCAGCAAATGGTCGGAATGCTCGCCCACCTCCAGAATCACCTGATCCGCCAGGTACTCCACGGTGGTCATGCGCTGGCTGAGCGCATCGCGTTCCTCGGCGCTCAACGAGCGGAACACCCGAACTTCGTCCAGAACCTCGCGCTGGCGGCTGCGTGGAGGCATGGCCAGGTCGATGTTCCACATTACCCCGCTGGCTTCCAGGTGCCGGTGCGCCAGGTCGAACAACTGGTTGCGCGCCGCCGTCTTGCCGCCCATGTCGGCAATGAAGCCGCTGGCCTCATACTCCACCGACTCCAGCGTCGAGGCCTTTACCGAAACCTTGGGCGCCGGTGAGGCAAGGATCGCGCTGGTGCCTTGCAGGGCCTTTTCCAGTGCATCGATCACCCGCTTGGGCCGCACCTTGGCCGGCACCACCACGCTGATCGATACCCCGTGCACATCGGCCGGGCGGCTGTGGTTGAGCAGCCGCGCCTTGGCCGCCACCGAGTTGGGGATCACCGCCAGGCTACCCGTACCCGTAAGCAGGCGAGTGGCGCGCCAGTCGATTTCCAGCACCTTGCCTTCGGTGCCGTCGATCGAGATCGAATCGCCAATCTGGTAGGGCCGCGTGGTGTTCAGGATGATGCCGCTGAACACATCGGCCAGCGTGCTCTGCAACGCCAGGCCGATGACGATGGCCATCACCCCCGACGTCGCCAGCAGCCCCTTCACCGGCAACTGCAGCACATAGCCTGCGGCAGCGACCACGGCGGCCAGGAATATCAGCGCCCCCAGCACATCCTGCAGCAAACGCCCGCCATGGCTGCCCCGGGCCACCAGCAACAGGCCGAACACCACCGTCACGGTGCGCGCGCCGAACAGCCACCAGCCGATCGCCAGCACCGTGGCCATCAGGTTGCGTGAGACATCGTCGGGCCACGGCGGCGGTTGCAGTGGGCTCATGCCGGCGGCCACCAGCACCGAGCTGAACAGCAGGAAGATCACCAGGCGCGTGCCAATACGCCAGGCCCGGCGCTGGATGGGGATGACTTGCCAGAACACGAGGTCGAGCAGGATCAGGGCGGTGCCGAGCAACAACGGGTATGACTGGATGAACGCCAGCATGGTGGTCTCGGAGGTGAGGGGAGGGCTGTGGGTAGTAATAGAGCAGGTTGCTGTTGCAGGCAATGGGGGCCTGTACCGGCCCTATCGCCGGCAAGCCAGCTCCCACAGGTACTACACAGCCCGCAAGACCTGTGGAGATCCTGTGGGAGCTGGCTTGCCGGCGATAGGGCCAGCACATCCAGCGCCAATCCATCGTTCCTAAAACAGAACGCTACAGCCAAAAACCACTATCTACCGCTCAAAAGGTGATGGTTTTAATCTTCTCCCATCAACGCGAAACACCCAAATTACTGAAAATCAAAACCCTTAGGAGCTACCCCCATGACCCATTTCAAATACAACCGCCTGAACAAAGACGACGCCGCCGTACTGCTGGTCGACCACCAGGCTGGCCTGCTGTCGCTGGTCCGCGACATTGAGCCGGACGCGTTCAAGAACAACGTGCTGGCCCTGGCCGACCTGGCCAAGTTTTTCAACCTGCCAACCATCCTCACCACCAGCTTCGAGCAAGGCCCCAACGGTCCGCTGGTACCGGAACTGAAAGCCCTGTTCCCGGACGCCCCCTACATCGCCCGCCCAGGCCAGATCAACGCCTGGGACAACGAAGACTTCGTCAAGGCCGTGAAGGCCACCGGCAAGAAGCAGCTGATCATCGCCGGCGTGGTCACCGAAGTGTGCGTAGCCTTCCCGGCGCTGGCAGCCCTGGAAGAAGAGTTCGACGTGTTCGTGGTCACCGATGCCTCCGGCACTTTCAACGCCATGACCCGCGACGCTGCCCATGACCGCATGAGCCGTGCCGGCGCCCAGCTGATGACCTGGTTCGGCGTGGCCTGCGAGCTGCACCGCGACTGGCGCAACGACATCGAAGGCCTGGCCGCGCTGTGCTCCAACCACATCCCGGACTACCGCAACCTGATGACCAGCTACAACGCCTTCAACGCCAACAAGTAAGCCCAACCGCCGCGGGCACCGCCAGTCGGTGCCCGGCCAGGGCAGCACACCTATCCAAGCCCCCGCCCGTTCGCCGTTGCACAGTGGATGCGGGCAAGCTCATCCCAAGGAACGCCGATGAACACCGCACTCCAGAACAACCGCGAAGTGGTAACCGTATGCCTGCAGCACCAGGTTGTTGAAAACCCGCCCGGTACAGCGGCGGCGCAACCACCGCGCTGGAAGCAGGCGCTGCTGACCTACCTGGTGATCTGCCCGATGACCATGGTCATTCCGCAACTGCTGGCGCCGCTGTTCGCGCGCTTTCCGCAGCTGGGCGGTGTGATAACCGGCAACCTGATCGTCAATGTGTTCGTCATCCTGCCCGTGGTGTTCTACATCATGCCTTGGGTAACCCGCCGCTGCGCCAACTGGCTGCGCGGCTGAACCACGCCCTCACCTCGACACTTTCAAGGAGATACCGTTATGAGCACGTTCGTTACCCGCGATGGCACTTCGATCTACTTCAAGGACTGGGGCAGCGGCAAGCCCGTGTTGTTCAGCCACGGCTGGCCGCTGGATGCCGACATGTGGGATTCGCAGATGGAGTTCCTGGCCAGCCGCGGTTACCGCGCCATCGCCTTCGACCGCCGTGGCTTCGGCCGGTCGAGCCAGCCGTGGAGCGGCTACGACTACAACACCTTCGCCGATGACATCGCCCAGTTGATCGAACACCTCGACCTGCGCGACGTGACCCTGGTGGGCTTCTCGATGGGCGGCGGCGATGTCAGCCGCTACATCGCCCGCCACGGCAGCGAGCGGGTAGCCGGGCTGGTGCTGCTGGGCGCGGTAACGCCGGTGTTCGGCAAGCGTGACGACAACCCCGAGGGTGTCGACCTGTCGGTGTTCGAGGGTATCCGCGCCGGCTTGCGTGCCGACCGGGCGCAGTTCATCGCCGATTTCGCAGCGCCGTTCTATGGCATCAACCATGGGCAGCAGGTGTCCCAGGGCGTGCAGACGCAAACCTTGAACATTGCGCTGATGGCGTCGATCAAGGGCACCCTGGATTGCGTGACGGCGTTCTCCGAAACCGACTTCCGCCCGGACATGGCCAAGATCGATGTGCCGACGTTGGTGATTCATGGTGATGACGACCAGATCGTGCCGTTCGAGACTACCGGCAAGCAGGCGGCGGAGCTGATTCGTGGGGCTGAGCTGAAGGTGTATGCAGGGGCGCCGCACGGGTTTGCGGTGACTCATGCGCAGCAGCTGAATGAAGACCTGTTGTCCTTCTTGAACCGTTGAGAAAGCCGGGGCCGCTTTGCGGCCCATCGCCGGCAAGCCAGCTCCCACAGGTACTGCACAAGGCTCAAATGCTGTGGGGGCGATGTGGGAGCTGGCTTGCCGGCGATGAGGCCAGCCCAGGCAACACAAAACCTGATCAGGGCTCCCAAAGGGTCTCCATAGCACTTGAGCCTTGTGCAGTACTTGTGGGAGCTGGCTTGCCGGCGAAGAGGCCAGCCCAGGCAACACAAAGCTTGATCAGGGCTAACCTTCTTCAACTCACCGCACATTCATCCAAGCCCTGGCCCTGCTCCAACCGGCATGCTCCGCAGTCGCGCCTGCCGCCGCCGCACCCAGAGACGGAGAACCCCATGTCCCAGGACCGCAACGACAAGACCCGTCGCCAGTTCCTCGCCACCAGCACCGTCCTCGGTGCCGCCGGCGCGCTCTGGTCCGCATTGCCTTTCACCGGCCAGGCCGGTTCCGCTCACGCATCCACCCAAGGAGGTTCCATGACCGCCGATCTGATTCTGTTCAACGGCAAGCTGCACACCGTTGACCGCGAAAAGCCCACCGCGACCGCCGTCGCCATCAAGGACGGCCGCTTCCTTGCCGTGGGCAGCGACGCCGAGGCCATGGCCCTCAAGGGCGCCACCACGCAAATCATCGACCTCAAGCAGCGCACGGTAATCCCGGGCCTGAACGACTCGCACCTGCACCTGATCCGCGGTGGGCTGAACTACAACCTGGAGCTGCGCTGGGAAGGCGTGCCGTCGGTGGCAGATGCCCTGCGCATGCTCAAGGACCAGGCCGCCCGCACGCCAACCCCGCAGTGGGTGCGCGTGGTCGGTGGCTGGAACGAATTCCAGTTCGCTGAAAAACGCATGCCCACCCTGGAAGAAATCAACCAGGCCGCGCCTGACACCCCGGTATTCCTGCTGCACCTCTACGACCGCGCGCTGCTCAACCGCGCAGCGCTCAAGGCTGTTGGCTACGACAAGAGCACGCCGAACCCGCCGGGTGGCGAGATTCAGCGTGACAAGTTCGGCAACCCGACCGGCATGCTGATCGCCCGCCCCAACGCGATGATCCTCTACGCCACCCTGGCCAAGGGGCCGAAGCTGCCGCTGGAATACCAGGTCAACTCCACCCGCCAGTTCATGCGCGAGCTGAACCGCCTGGGCCTGACCAGCGCCATCGATGCCGGCGGCGGTTACCAGAACTTCCCCGATGACTACTCGGTGATCCAGGCGCTGGCCGACAACAACCAGCTGACCGTGCGCATTGCCTACAACCTGTTCACTCAAAAGCCTAAGGAAGAGCTGGACGACTTCCGCAAGTGGACTTCCAGCGTCAAGCTGCACAGTGGCACCGATTTCCTGCGCCACAACGGCGCCGGCGAAATGCTGGTGTTCTCCGCCGCCGACTTCGAGGACTTCCTCGAGCCGCGCCCGGACCTGCCGCAGACCATGGAAGAAGAGCTGGAACCGGTGGTGCGCCACCTGGTCGAGCAACGCTGGCCGTTCCGCCTGCACGCCACCTACAACGAATCGATCACGCGCATGCTCGACGTGTTCGAGAAGGTCAACCGCGACATCCCGTTCAACGGCCTGCCGTGGTTCTTCGACCACGCAGAAACCATCACCCCAGAGAACATCGAGCGCGTGCGTGCGCTGGGCGGCGGTATCGCCATCCAGGACCGCATGGCCTTCCAGGGTGAGTACTTCGTCGACCGCTACGGCGCCAAGGCGGCCGAACAGACCCCGCCGATCAAGCGCATGCTCGACATGGGCGTGCCGGTCGGTGCCGGTACCGACGCTACCCGCGTATCCAGCTACAACCCGTGGACTTCGCTGTACTGGCTGGTCAGCGGCAAGACCGTGGGCGGCATGGCGCTGTACAAGGAAGGCCTGGACCGCGAGACCGCGCTGCAGCTGTTCACCCAGGGCAGCGCCTGGTTCTCCAGCGAGCAGGGCAAGAAGGGCCAGATCAAGGTAGGCCAGCTGGCCGACCTGGCGGCACTGTCGCTGGACTTCTTCAGCGTCGAAGAAGAGGCGATCAAGGGTATCGAGTCGGTGCTGACCATTGTCGATGGCAAGGTTGTGTACGGTGCCGGCGAGTTCGATCGCCTCGGCCCACCGCAGGTGCCCGTGCTGCCGGAATGGTCGCCTGTGGCCAAGGTGCCAGGTCACTGGCGCGTGGGCACGCCGTCGCTGGCAGCAGCCGTGCACCAATGCTCGGGGCCGTGCGGGGTGCATGCGCACAGCCATGACAAGGCGCGTAAATCGAGTGTGCCAGTCAATGACTTCCAGGGCTTCTGGGGGGCGCTGGGTTGCTCGTGCTTTGCGTTCTAAGCTGAGCTGAAATGCAGAAGGGGCCTTAATAAGGCCCCTTTCTTGTCTGTCAGGATCGCGCGTTCCCCTGTAGGAGCGGCCTTGTGTCGCGAAAGGGCTG
Source organism: Pseudomonas sp. NPDC089407 (assembly GCF_044900445.1). Lineage (NCBI taxonomy): Bacteria > Pseudomonadati > Pseudomonadota > Gammaproteobacteria > Pseudomonadales > Pseudomonadaceae > Pseudomonas > Pseudomonas sp. NPDC089407. The sequence continues at coordinate 6,363 of NZ_JBJDNB010000008.1, read as the reverse complement.
CGCAGCAGCCCCAGGGTATCAGCGACACAGCAAAAATTGCCGGGGCTGCTGCGCAGCCCTTTCGCGACACAAGGCCGCTCCTACAAAGGGATCGCATCAGTCCTGTGGCATTCAGTGGTGAGCTTTATGCTCCCCACCAGCCAACAGATGCCGGATCCTCACCACGACCCCATCGGTCTGCAGCATCCGCACCCGAGCCTCGATTTTCAGTTCCCCGCGGGTCACCCGATGGTGATGCCGCAAATGCTCCAGCCACGACTCTTCAAAAAAGAACTCCAGCCACACCGCCGGGTCGGCACTGTCGCGCATCAACCCCCACGACAACGCGCCATTGCGCTTGCGCATGGCCTCCAGCTCCCGCGCCGCCCGCTGGAACGCCTCGGCCTTGGCCGGGTCGATGTGGTACTCCACGGTTACCATCACCGGCCCGCTTTCCTTGTCCATGTCATCGCTCAGCACCGGCACCGGCCAATGCAGCGACGGCGTCAGCTCTTCCGCCTCGGTTTCCGGCAGCGTCACCTTGCAGGTCAGCAAGGTGCCCAATGCCAACCCACCAGCAGCAAACAGCAGGCTAACGGTGATCGACACATGGCTGGCAACCGTACCCCACAGCAAGCCACCACAAGCCATGGCGCCGAAGAAGATCAGGATGTACACCGACAGCGCCCGCGCCCTTACCCAGGCCGGCACCGAGGTCTGCGCCGCCACCTGCAAATTGGACAGCACGGCAATCCACGCCGCGCCGCTAAGCAGCATTGCCGGCAGCAGCACATAGAAGTTGCGCACCAGCGCCAGGGCCAGCAGGAACAGGGCATACAGCAGGCTGGCCAGCATCACCAGCCGATCGCGGCTGATGCGGTCACGTAGGCGTGGCAGCAAGGTCGCGCCGGCCACCGCGCCGATGCCGATGGCCGCCAGCAGCAAGCCGAAATCAGCGGCGGTGCCGTGCATCTCGCCACGCACGATCAATGGCAGCAACGACGTGCCGGCGCTGGCGCAGAAGAAGAACGCCAAGGCCCGCAACAGCACAGCCTGCAAGGGTTTGGCACTGCGCGCAAAGCGCAGCCCGGTGCGCATGGCGCCAACGAAGCGTTCCGCTGGCAGCAGCGGCTCCTTCACTTCGCGCTTCCACAGGAACAGCACCAGGATCACCCCGGCGAACGACACGGCGTTCAAGGCAAAGGTCAGCCACGGGCCGACCAGGCTCACCACCACGCCGGCCAACGCCGGGCCGATGGCGCGCGACACGTTGATGCCGACGCTGGAAATCGCCACCGCGTTGGCCAGGTCTTGCTTGCCTACCAACTCCGGCGTCAGCGCGCTCCAGGCCGGCATCATCAGTGCGGTGCCAATGCCCAGCGCCAGGGTCAGCACCAGCAGCAGGGTCACGTTCATCAACCCGAGCAGGGTCAGCGCCGCCAGCACCACGGCCACCGTCGACATCCACAGTTGCACCAGCAACAGGTAGCGGCGCTTGTCGACGATATCCGCCGCCGCTCCTGCCGGCAGGGCCAGGAAGAACATCGGCAGCGAACCGGCCACCTGGATCAGCGCCACATGCAGCGGGCTGGCCGAGAGCGTGGTCATCAGCCAGCCGGCGCCCACCTCGTGCATCCAGGTGCCGATATTCGAGGCGATGGTGGCGATCCACAGCATGCGGAATGTGGTGTTGCGCAATGGGCTCCAGGCGCCTGAAGGGGATGTGCTCATGTCAGAAGCTGCCTTTGAGTGGGTATTCGATGATCAGGTAGATGCGGTCGATGTCATCGCCGGCCTGGGCCTGGTTGGCGCGGTGGCTGACGTGGGAGAACGACAGGCTCAGGTCCTTGGCGGCACCGGACTGCACCACGTATTTCAGGTCGATGTCGCGCTCCCAGTGCTTGCCGCCTTCGCCGTACTGGTTCACATAAGCGCCGCCTGCCGGGGCATGGCTGCCATCGATGCCGCGGCCAGTGACGTAACGGCCCATCAGGCTCAGGCCGGGCACGCCGAGGGTGGCGAAGTTGAGGTCGTAGCGCAGTTGCCACGAATGCTCGCCAGGGCCGTTGAAGTCGGCGTACTTGATCGAGTTGGCCAGGTAGATGGAATCGCCACCTACGAAGTCGAACGGGGTGTCGCCCTCGACCTTCTGGTAGGCCAGGCTCAGCGCCTGGGCGCCGAAGCTGTATTTGGCCAGCAGGCTGTAGGCGAGGGTGTCGATTGCCCCGGCGCTGGCGTTGCCGGTGTCGCGGGTGCGGTACAGGTTGCCGTCCAGGCGCCAGTTGCCTTCGGCCAGGTTCAGGTTCAGGTAGGCCTGGCGCCAGGTGTCCTGCAATTGCCCGGCATACAGCGCACCGCCGAACGGGCCAGCGGGCGCGAACGTGGCGCCGGCCAGGCTGATGGCGCGGTTGTGGGTGGTGGCGCCGTAGCCGCTGAAGTCGTCGTGGGTCGAGCTGTTGTCCTGGTTGTTGAAGGCGGTAAAGCGCCCGGCCTGCAGGCGCCAGTCGGGCAGGTCGGTGTTCGCCAGCAACCAGCCGGTGGCGTATTCCGGGTGCAGGCGTTTGTCGCCGGTGTCGAACACCGGGGTTTCCACCATCATCTCGCCGTAGCGCAGCTGGGTGTTGCCCAGGCGCAGCTTGAGCGCGGCGCCGGCGCTGGAGTAGTCGGACTCGGCACGGCCATCGCTGTCGCGTGGCAGCAGGCCGGTACCCGCGTGACCGCGGCCGCCGTCGAGCTTGAGGCCGAGAAAGCCATGGGCATCGATGCCAACCCCGACCGTGCCCTCGGTGAAGCCCGAGCGGACCTCGCCGATGAAGCCCTGGGCCCATTCCTGGCGGTAGTTCTGGCCACTGCCGGAAGGTGAACGGAAGTCGCTGTGCAGGAAGTAGTTGCGGCTGAGCAGCGACCAGCCGGGTTCGTCGGCCTGGCTGAGAGCCGGGCACAGGGCGAGGGTGGCGAGCAGGGCGCGGCCTGGTCCGTGAGTGGCGCGGATCATGGGGGGCTCCGGGGGATGATCCGGGAGTGTGGGTGAAGGATAGGCCAAGGGTCTTGTAAGGGTGTGCTGGGGATCCTTTTTGACTGTCAGGGCCCTATCGCCGGCAAGCCAGCTCCCACAGGTACTGCACAGGTCTCATAGCCTGTGGTGATCCTGTGGGAGCTGGCTTGCCGGCGATAGGGCCCGAATAGGCTACAACTGACTCAAGCCATATCGCTGATCGCAAACTCCTCAGCCAGATGATCGATCAACGCCCGCACCGAAGGCAGCAACCCGCGTCGCGACGGGAAGATCGCATGCACGATGCCACAGCGCGGGTGCCAGTCCGGAACCAGCTCCACCAGCCGCCCCGCCGCCAGGTCCTCACGCACCGCCACCCGCGGCAAATGCGCAATCCCCACCCCGGCCACCACGAAATGGCGCAAGGCAAACAGGTCGTCGGTCACCATACGCGGGGTATGCGGGATGACGATGCTGCGGCGGGTGTCCTCGCCCTGAAACAGCTCCCACTGGTACTCGCGCTGGGCACTGCCCCAGTGCAGGCTCGGCAATGTGCTGAGCAACTGTGGATCAAAGCCCTCGGGCAACTGTTCCAGGTACTGCGGCTGGCCAACCAGGCACTGGGTACTGTTGCTGAGCACCTTCATCACCATGTCGGTGTTCTCCAGCGGCGGAAAGCGCACCCGCAGGGCGATGTCGAAGCCCTCGTGCAGCAGGTCGACCCGGCGGTTGGTACTTTCGATGAACAGCTCCACCTGCGGGTACTTGAGCATGTAGCGGGTCAGCATCGGCCCGACCCAGGAGTTGAGCAGGGTGGTCGGGCAACTGATGCGCACCAGCCCGCGCGGTTCGCTGCGGTTGCGCTCGATAATCTCCGCCGCACCTTCGGCTTCCACGCGCATGGCCAGGCAGCGGTTGTAGTAGGCCTGGCCAATCTCGGTCAGCGAGCAGTGGCGGCTGGTGCGGTGCAGCAGGCGCACGCCCAGGCGGTCTTCCAGGTCGGCAATGCGCCGGCTGAGCTTCGACTTGGGCATGTCCAGCGCCCGGCCGGCCGGGGCGAAGCCACCGTGCTCGACTACCTGGGTGAAGTAGTAGAGGGAGTTGAGGTCTTCCAATGATCGGTCTCCGGGTAACGGGTTGCCTATATTGGCCTCATCGCCGGCAAGCCAGCTCCCACAGGTATCGCGCTGGTTTTGAATCCTGAGCAGTACCTGTGGGAGCTGGCTTGCCGGCGATGAGGCCAGCACAGCCCCTACAAATCCATCGTTCATATAACGGAACGCTAAAGCCAGATTCTGCTAACTACCGCCGCAAAGGTGATGATTTTAATCTGTGCCCATCAACGCGAAACACCCCGAATTGCTGAAAAATTCATAACCCTTAGGAGCACAGACCATGACCAACTTCAAATACAACCGCCTGAACAAAGATGACGCCGCCGTACTGCTGGTCGACCACCAGGCTGGCCTGCTGTCGCTGGTGCGTGACATCGAGCCGGATAAGTTCAAGAACAACGTGCTGGCCCTGGCGGACCTGGCCAAGTTCTTCAACCTGCCGACCATCCTCACCACCAGCTTCGAACAAGGCCCTAACGGCCCGTTGGTACCGGAACTGAAAGCGCTGTTCCCGGACGCCCCGTACATCGCCCGCCCTGGCCAGATCAACGCCTGGGACAACGAAGACTTCGTCAAGGCAGTGAAGGCGACTGGCAAGAAGCAGCTGATTATTGCCGGTGTGGTGACTGAAGTTTGCGTGGCGTTCCCGGCGCTGTCGGCTTTGGAGGAAGAGTTTGAGGTGTTTGTGGTGACTGATGCTTCTGGCACCTTCAATGAAATGACCCGTGATGCGGCGCATGACCGCATGAGCCAGGCAGGGGCGCAGATGATGACCTGGTTTGGCGTGGCCTGTGAGCTGCACCGCGACTGGCGCAATGATGTGGAAGGGCTGGCGGCGCTGTGCTCGAACCACATTCCGGATTATCGGAATTTGATGACCAGCTATAACGCGTTGACTGCGGGTAAGTAACACCAAGTAACCTGATAGGTGGATTCCACTGAGAGTCATCGTTGACTTGATGAAAGAGTGTTGTTAGCGTTTCAGTTGAGCGCGAAACCAGCTGCCATTCAGCGGCAACAGTTGGCGTAGGAACCCCGTCGGTGGCTGAATCATCAGCGTCGGGTGAGACCTCCACACCCCGGCTTGAGGGTGTGTATATGAATATCAAGCATGCTTACAGGGCCACTGGTGACAGTGGCCCTTTTCTTTGCTCGGTAGGAATGTGTAGCGCTTGTAGAGCAGCTTCCCGTGGCGATGCTTGTTCAGAGCTTTTGCATCGCACTGCATGAAATTCCACAGCATGCTGCCTTTGACGAGGGTTACGACCACCAGCATCTGCCGCTTGGTCTCGTAGACGCCTATGAAGGCCAGCCTGTTGGTGTCATTGGTGTAGGCCACCTGCCAAACTTCAAATGGTCCGATCAGTGTGTCCAGAGCGACTTTTACATAGCGTTCCCGGGCGTCCTGTCGCTTCTCGACGATGTGATGGATACAGCTACGCAGAATTAGGATGTCGCCCATTGGGCTTTTGACGATTACCCGGCTGGCATTTTCTGTGTTCAAGCCCAGGTGCTGCGCAGCGAGTTCGATTGCGGCGTCATGTGAGTCGGCAGCAGCTAGTTCTTCGCTAGCCTTGGCGCGCAGTTCACGCGCAAACGTCTTGAGGTCGGGCAGTTTTTCGTCCACCCAATTGTTCTGGCCTTTGCTCTCGGCGACCCATCTCTCTAGGCTCACTTGGCCGCCACCGCATCAGACGTGGGGGGTCGCGCTTTGTAGGATGTTACCTATATGAGGCTTGGGGACAATCTTTTTCATTGCAGAGACCTCACAAAGTTGTCCTGCAACCATCCGTTTCCACACGAAGGGTGGCAGTTGTACGCGGGGTGGAAAACCGGTCGGAGGCAACCCGGCAGGCCAGACGGCCTCCCGCGCACAGCTGCCATTGAAGACAGCACCTCAGATCAGACGGGTTTCCACACCCGATCGCTGAACCGACAGCGACCCGGTCAGCCTAGAGAGCTGGCTTTCCCCGGACAATCAGACGGGCGTCGACACGATGCGTAGGATAAATCCTTGGGATTGGGGTGAACGTAGGAAATGGTTCGCGGGGAGGTAGGACCTGGCTGAGAATCGGGCGATTTTTGATGGTTTTTTGTGTTCGCGTGATGGCGGCGAGGTGATCGTCAGGAGGTTGCACGATGGCCACCAGGTGCCTGGCGATAGGTTTTGGGCGCCTGTGAGATCGAGCGCCGCCCGCGCGGCGCTTCGCGGGGCAAGCCCTAATGCCGGTCAGTTAAGCAATTTGGGGCCGCGTTGCGGCCCATCGCCGGCAA